>CAZPBB010000063.1:0-8965 GCA_964584745.1 uncultured Bacteroidaceae bacterium | reverse complement strand
AGAGTAGGCAGTCGCCGCCCCTAGGAGCCCGGGAGAGATCCCGGGCTTTTTTTTTGCGGCGGAACCGGGGGAAGGTCCCCGCCGCTGCGGAGACTGCCCCGCACAGGGGGGAAGCCGCGGAAAAGATGTGCATGTCCGCGGAAAAATGTATATTTGAAGTCTCTATATCACCAAAAAAGAGAGACGTTTTTTCAGCCGAGCGCAGAAGCCAGACTTGTTTGGATGATGCCGAGGCGGAAATTGAGCATAGCGAATTCATAAAGAAGGCCGTTGAAAACCAAGAAACCCAGGTTGGATATAATAACAAACGAAAAACACAAAAAACACAAAAATGAAAAAGTTTTTTTTAGTAGGTCTGATGGGACTGTTGTCCATCGGCCTTTTGGTTTCCTGCAAGAAAGAAACCAAAGAAAAAGAAGAGATTGAGACGATTAATAAAGAAGAGGTGGAGTTGGGGATAGAATTGGTTTATGTGGAAGGAGGCACCTTTACGATGGGCGGCACTGCCGAGCAGGGAGAAGTGAATGACGATGAACTTCCGATCCACGAGGTTACGTTGGCATCCTATTATATAGGCAAGTATGAGATCACACAGGCCCAATGGGAAAGCGTGATGGGAACTACGCTGCAAGAACAATGGGAGAAAGCGGAGTTTGATTATGGTTTTGTAGGGGAAGGAGATGATTATCCGATGTATTATGTCAATTGGGAGGATGCGATGGAGTTTTGTGACGTATTGAGTAAGAAAACGGGACATCGATATACGTTACCTACGGAGGCGCAGTGGGAATACGCTGCGCGAGGTGGAAAGTATAAAACCGGTACCCGGTACAGCGGTAGCGATGATATGGATGAAGTGGCTTGGGTAAAAGAAAATAGTGGCGAAAAGCTTCATCCGGTAGGGAAAAAGAAAGCCAATGCGTTGGGAATTTATGATATGAGTGGCAATTTGTTTGAATTTTGTTCGGATTATTATGCGCCGTATGGAGAAGAGATCGTGGAAAATCCAGAGGAAGAAGAATCGACATTGACGGATCGTGTGGTACGTGGTGGAAACTGGTTGCATCCAGGCGTACGGAGCAGGGTGGCTTGTCGCGAATATTTTTCTTATTGGTATCGTAGCCATACGATGGGGTTCCGCGTGGTCAGGTTACCGGAATAATCGCTGGATTTCAACCGACTTTTAATGCATTTCGGCAGAGTCCAAGCGAACTTGGCCTCTGTACTCGGTAAGTTGAATGTTGGCTCCGATTGAAAAAGGCAAACCGTCGCATCTCTGTGTGCGGCGGTTTTTTCTTGGGTGAAAAATAGGATCGGATTGCCGGAAAAAGCAAAGAAATCCCTATATTTGCATAGATATCCCATGAAGAAAGCAAGGGACAAAACATCGGGAATTATGGAATATAAAACATTGTTGACCGAAAAGAGGGGTGCGATTCAGCGGATTACGCTCAATCGTCCCAACGAATTAAATGCGCTCAACACCGAATTGTTGTCTGAATTGGATGTGGCCTTTGCCGAAGCGGCCAATGATGCCGAGATAAAGGTGATTGTGCTTACAGGTGCAGGCAAGGCTTTCGCCGCTGGTGCCGATATCGCCCAAATGGCCGATATGAATGCCGTTGAAGGCAAGGAGTTCGGGGCTTTGGGCGCGGATGTGTTCAGACGTATAGAAATGTTGTCTAAACCTGTAATTGCCGCCGTTAATGGTTATGCGCTCGGCGGCGGTTGTGAATTGGCGATGGCTTGCGATATCCGTATCGCTTCCGAAAAAGCCAAGGTGGGACAGCCTGAAACGGGGCTTGGCATCACGCCTGGATTTTCGGGTACGCAGCGTTTGCCGCGTCTTGTGGGGATGGGTAGAGCCAAGGAATTGATTTTTTCGGCTGAAGTGATTGATGCGCAGGAGGCCTGGAGAATAGGACTCTTCAATAAGGTGGTTCCGCCGGAGAAATTAGAAGAGGCCGCTTTTGAAATGGCTGAGAAGATAGCGTCCAAGGCGCAGTTGGCGGTAACTTATGCCAAGGAGGCCATCAACAAGGGCTTTGAAACCGATATTGAAACAGGAATTGCGATGGAAGCCAATCTATTCGGCCTTTGTTTCGCCACACGGGATCAGAAAGAGGGAATGAAAGCTTTTCAGGAACGTCGTACACCCGAATTTAGAGGAGAATGATTTTTTGATAAGTAAATTAGAAAATATAAAGCAATGAAAATTTGTGTCATTGGAACAGGAACCATGGGACATGGGATTGTTCAGACTTTTGCACAGGCAGGCTATGATGTATTGATGAAAGGCCGTTCGGACGCTTCGGTCAATAAGGCAATGCAGACAATAGAAAAAAGCCTGTGTCGTCTGGTGGAAAAAGGTAAGATGGAACAGGCGGCCAAAGATGCCGCGATGGGGCATATATCCACTACCTTGAAGTATGAAGACTGCAAGGATTATGATTTGGTGATAGAGGCGATTGCCGAAGATATGGACGTGAAGTTGGGAATCTTCAAAGAATTGGATGCGGTTTGCAAACCTGAAGCCATTCTGGCCACCAATACATCTTCGCTTTCCATCACCCAGGTCGCTACGGCTACTTCCCGTCCTGCGCAGGTAATCGGAATGCACTTCTTCAATCCCGTTCCGGTAATGAAACTGGTGGAAGTGATCAAAGGCCAGCTGACCGATGAAAAGGTGCATGCGGCTGTGGTGGAAATCTGTCAAAAAGTGGGGAAGACGCCTGTCAGCGTAAATGAAGCACCGGGATTTGTGGTGAACCGTATTTTGATTCCGATGATAAACGAAGGAATAGGTATCCTTGCCGATAGTGTGGCTTCCCGAGAAGAAATCGATACGGCGATGAAATTGGGCGCGAACCATCCGATGGGGCCGTTGGAATTGGCCGACCTTATTGGCCTGGACGTTTGTCTATCGATTATGGAAGTACTTTATAACGAATTCGGTGATACCAAATACCGTCCGCACCCGCTCTTGCGTAAGATGGTCCGTGCCGGACTTTTGGGACGTAAGACAGGAATAGGATTCTATGATTACCGTAAATAATAAATTTCATGCGTTATGAAAAATAAAGTGATATGGGTGTTGGCCTTGCTGTGGCTTTCGTTGAATGTGAAGGCGGCACCGGTAAGTTTGGAAGCGGCCAAGCAGACGGCACGGGCTTTTTATGGTGTGCAATGTATGTCTGCAACGGCCAAGTCGATGCCGGAATTTGTTTGTGTATATCCTGAAAGCAAGGACAATGCCTTTGTACCGTATTATATTTTCAATGTCGGTGCGGATAATGGCTTTGTTATCGTGGCAGGTGATGACAATGCCACGCGGCTTGTTTTGGCGTATTCGGACAATGGACGTTTTGAAACCGGGAATATACCGGACAACGTGCGGGGTTGGCTGCGATTCTACGAAGAAGGCGTGCATGCGGCCGCGGCTTCCTCTGTATCCGTGTCGCATACCAAAGGGTTCGCTAAGGCGGAGGTGGTGAAAGGACCGTTATTGGGCAATATCGGCTACAATCAGGACGCCCCCTACAATGACCTTTGTCCGATAGATCCGCAGACCGATAAAGTTTCTTATACAGGATGTGTGGCGACGGCGTTGGCCACTATCGCCCGTTATTACCGATATCCGGAAAGAGGTAGAGATTCTATTTACTACGTAACCGGTACGCGGAGAATTCCATTGTCGATGAATTTTTCGAAGAATGTGTACGATTGGGAAAATATGTTGGAAACCTATAGAGGTAACCTATCGAATTTCACACAGGCGCAGCGAACGGCTGTGGCCACGTTGATGCGCGATATGGGCTATGCGGTGCAGATGGATTATACCTCGAATGCCAGTGGCGCCTTTCGGGAACCATCGGTAAGGGGGATGGTAAACTATATGGGCTTCGATTCCATTATCAGCCATCGGGACCGTACCGCTTATGATAATGACAAGCAGTGGATCGCCATGCTTAAAGCCAATATCGACTTGAGTCAGCCGGTATATTATACCGGTCAGAGCACGGGTGGCGGACATGCTTTTATTACGGACGGTTATGATGCGGCGGATTATTTTCATTTCGATTGGGGATGGGGAAAATCGTATAATGGATATTTTTCGGTTCATAACCTTAATCCGGATGGTTCCGGTATCGGCGGTTCGGAGGGCGGTTATTCCGACAACCAAGCGGTGATGTGCAATCTGGTTCCGGAAGGCCATACCCATTCCTCCGATGATTATTTTATCGTGAGTACCTCCGCTATCGAACCGACTAACGTTTCGGAAGGAGAAACCTATTCGAAGAAAGATTCGATACGGATTAATCTTTCGGGTTTCTACAATTATACGATGTCTCGTTTTGAAGGTACGGTCGCCTTGGCCGCTTTTAAGGACGATGAATTTATCGGTGTGGTGTCGAACGAGGAGTCTCTGCAGATTGGCCGTTATACTTCGGGAACGAAAGAGATGTCTTTGTATGCGGTGTTGGAAGACTTGGAAGAGGGTGAATATGAAATATGGGCGGTTCAAAAATCAAATCGGGAAGATGCTGTCTGGAATAAGGTTTTCGGATCCCGCCGTTCTTTGATTTCCGATAGTTATGTTCCGGTCCTCGTGGAGGGAGAAAACTTCCGCGTTTTGCCTGTCGGTGCGAATATAAAAATTTCCATGGATTGCGCGGTAACGCGAAATATAGATATGGAAATATGGTCGGAAGGTGTTTTGGTATCGACGAGAAAGGTTCCTTCCACATCCGTTACCACCATTACGCTTCGGTACGGCACCTATGATTTCCTTTTCTATACAAGGGGATTTGATACAACGCATGTCAGAAAGTTCGAACTTACGGAGGATACGGTCTTACACGTGGAAATGCATGAAATATTCGCCCCGCCTTATCTTGGGCTCTGTGTGGTGAACGGTAATACCGCCAAACTTCATTGGAAAGCGTATAACCCACGCGAAGAGCCTGTATATCCTACAGGATACGTGATGTGGTTGGACAGTGTGGAATCCGTTACCGTTGGTTCGGGTGAAACTTCATACCTTTTTACCAATCTTGAGAGAGGTGATCATCAAGTAGGGGTGCAGTCGATATATGCGCGAGGCCGCTCGGAAGTGATGTATCGTACGGCTAGAATCACGGAGGATCTGGTTAATGAGCAAAATTGGCAGAATGTTTGCCGGATCACGCCCAATCCGTCTTCTACGGGTTACTTCAAGGTGGAAGCCGGCGAAAGATGCCGGGTGCAAGTATGCGGTATGACAGGGAATATATTGTTTGAACGCTATACAGATGTCGCAGGCGTGGTCGAAGTGGATATGACAGCCTATACGGCGGGCGTTTATCTGTTCCGTTTGGAGAGTGAAGATGGACGCACGGCGGTGTTGAAAGCCGTGTTGCGTTAAGCCTGGCGCCTAACCTCCATAGGAGGCGCCGATTAATAGGAGCATATCGTTTTCTTTCAAAACGGTATGCTCCCATTTTTCTTTAGGAACCACGCTATTGTTGAGGGCAAGAGCGATGCCGCTTTGTTGGGCGAGTCCTTTTGTCTGCATGAATTGAAGCAAAGTCGTGTCGTTTTCGAGCACAAGGGGGGTATTGTTAAAGAAAATAGTCATTTTAATGGTGTTTTTGGCAGGGGACCGGACGGAAAAAATGGTTGACGGGACCGTGTCCGTTGCCTATTTTCATATCTTTTCCTTTTTTAATGGCTTGATAAAGGTATTCTTTGGCACAGGCGACGGCTTGGAGTACGTCGAGTCCCGCGCCCATATAGAAAGCGATGGCGGCCGATAGCGTACAGCCCGTACCGTGCAGATTGTTGCTTTCGATGCGGGGGGAGGAGAATGAAACCGGCAGATTTTCTTCTCCCCGGCAGAGCAGAAAATCAACGGATACCGCCTTTACCCCGTTTTCTTGTTGGGCATGTCCACCTTTTATCAAAACGGCTTTCGCCCCCATTTCCAACAGCAGATGCGCTGCTTTTCCATAGTCTTGCGGCGTTTCGGGAAAAATACCGGTCAGGGCACGTACTTCTTCTAAGTTGGGCGTGATGATGGAGGCCAACGGAAAGAGATATTTAACAAGACTTTTTACGCCGGCATCTTCCACAAGGGCGTGTCCGGAGGTGGAAACCATAACAGGGTCGATAATGCAGGGAGAGGGGTATTCCTTGAGGATATCCGCAAGAGGTCTGGCTAAAGTGGGATCGGGCAACATGCTGATTTTAACGGCATCCGGACGGAGATCGTTGCATACGGTCTCCACTTGTCGGCATACGATATCGGTGGGAATGGGAAAGACAGCCTCGACACCTTGGGTATTCTGTACTGTAACGGCACTGACGGCCGTGGCCGCGTAACCGCCCAAGGCCGAGATGGTTTTGATATCGGCCTGTAAACCGGCGCCGCCTCCGCTGTCGGAACCGGCAATGCTTAAAACGCGAACCGGTTGCCAAAACGGTTGGCGCGAAGAGAAAAAACTTTTCATAAGACAAAAGAAAACTTTTGGAAGGAAAAACGGAAAAAGAAAATAAGGAAAGTGAACCCGAGGGGAGTCGAACCCCTATCGTCAGAACCGGAATCTGAAATTCTATCCATTGAACTACGGGTCCGGCAAAAGAAAAAATCTGTCTGCCTGATTGGAACGCGAAAGTACAAAAAAAAATCCATCTGCGGGATTTCCGTTAATTTTGTCCGCGTGAAGCGGAAGCGCCCCGATGATAATGGCGTGTAAAAAAACAGAAGAATGGAAAAAAATACAACCGAAACCGACAATTTCCGTTATACGATAGACCGTTTCGCTGATTTGAAAGTGATGCGCTACCGGATTCCGGGTTGGGAAAATCTTTCTTTGCGACAGAAGGAACTGCTGTATTATCTGAGCCAGGCCGCCAATGCGGGGCGGGATATCCTCTATGCGCAGAATTACAAGTATAATCTTTTAATCAAGAGAACGCTGGAGGCAGTTTATAAAACTTATACGGGAAACCGGGATACAGCGGCGTTCAAGGAATTTGAGGTGTATCTGAAGCGTTTTTGGTTCAGCAACGGTATCCATCATCATTATGCTTGCGATAAGTTTTTGCCTGGATTCGGCCCGGATTATCTGGGGGAATTGTTGCGCCATTCCGATTTGGAACCGGTTTTCACACAGTTGGCCGCCTGTGTTCGGCCGGCATATTCGGATAAAGAGGATGAACAGGTGCATGCCATAAGGAATAAGGTGGATTTACAGGCTTTTCTGGAACCGCTGTTGTTCGATGCGGAAGTGGCCGGTAAACGGATCAACCTTGATTCGGAAAAGGGTTTGGTGGAAGCATCGGCCTGCAATTATTACGCGGGGGTATCAACTTCGGAGGCGGAAGATTTTTACGCACGCCAGAAAGCCGGATATGAGAAAGCTTATCCGCAGGCGAAAGAACATCCTTTGTCGTACGGATTGAACAGCCGTTTGGTGAAAAGCAACCACAAGGTGGAAGAACAGGTGTGCCGTGTGGGAGATTTGTATTCGGAAGCGCTCCAAAAGATAGTGTCTTGGTTGGAAAAGGCGGCTGTAACGGCGGAGTCGGATAAGCAACAGGCGCATATCGAGATGCTGATAGACTATTATGAAAGCGGCGATCTTGCCGTGTGGGACAAGTACAATGTGCTGTGGGTTGAAGATGCGGATAGTTTTATCGATTACAACAACGGTTTTATCGAAACCTACGGCGATCCGCTCGGCATCAAGGCCAGTTGGGAAGCCATAGCGGATTTTCGAAACGAAGAAGCTACCCATCGGACCCGTATCATCAGCGGGAATGCGCAGTGGTTCGAAGATCATTCTCCGGTAGATGATCGTTTTAAGAAAGAAAAGGTGAAGGGGGTGAGCGCTAAGGTGATCACGGTGGTGCAACTCGGCGGAGATTGTTTTCCTACGCCGCCCATCGGCATCAACCTGCCCAATGCGGATTGGATTCGCCATGAACATGGTTCCAAATCGGTAACGATAGAAAACCTTACGGAGGCCTACGACAGGAGTGCCAAGGAAATGGGCGGGATGTTGGAGGAATTTGTATTTGATCAAGACGAGATTTCCCGTGCCCGCAGGTATTCCACCGTGGGTGGCAACCTGCATACCGATTTGCATGAGTGCCTGGGACATGGTTCGGGTAAACTCTTACCGGGGGTTTCACCGGACGCGCTTAAAAATTACGCTTCCACTTTGGAAGAAGCCCGTGCCGATCTGTTCGCCCTTTATTATCTGGCTGATCCCAAGATGCAGGCGTTGGGATTGGTGGAGGATGAAGAAATTTATAAATCCGAATACGATGCCTATGTACGCAATGGCTTGATGACCCAGTTGGTGCGGGTGGAATGGGGTAAGGATATAGAGGAGGCGCATATGCGTAACCGTAGTCTGATCGCGCATTGGGTCTATGAGAAGGGAAGGAAGGATAAGGTGGTGGAGTGTATTGTGCGGAATGGGAAAACCTATTTCCGTATCAACGACTACGAAAGGTTGCGTGGGTTGTTCGCCGAATTGCTGGCCGAGGTGCAGCGCATCAAGTCAGAGGGAGATTACACGGCGGGTAGCGCTTTGGTGGAGACATACGGTATCAAGGTGGATGCCGCCTTGCACAAGGAAGTTTTGGCACGTTATAAACGTCTGGACTTGGCGCCTTACGGTGGTTTTGTAAACCCCGAACTGCATCCGGTATATGACGAAGCGGGCAAGCTGCAAGATGTGGAGATTTCTTATCCCGATGATTTTGCAGGGCAGATGATGGCTTACGCGGATCGATACTCGAGTCTGCCGATTCTGTAAGTTGGGAGCTTCCTTTGTTGCTTTATAAAAAGGTCGGTTGAAAATCAGAACATGGACTATAAATTTTCGTTTGCATCGATAGCGGGGGAGGATGCCCGCGTGTTGGTGCTCGGTTCGATTCCGGGCGACCGCTCGTTGGCGTTGAATGAGTATTACGG
>CAZPBB010000062.1:0-9028 GCA_964584745.1 uncultured Bacteroidaceae bacterium | reverse complement strand
ATACCGATTTGTCTTATTTTGGCATGATAAATCCCTGCGGCTTTACCGACAAAGGTGTTACCTCCATGCAGCGGGAGTTGGGCAAGGACTTGGATTTTCCGCAAGTCTGCGACCTTCTGCGTCAGAATTTCGCCCGCGTGTTCGGATTGGAATACCGGTAGGAAGGGGCGACGGCGGCATTCTTGGATTGTTTAAAAAGTTGCCGTTGCGGAAAATAAGGATTAGTTTTGTAAAGAAACTATAAAGGGCTGAAAAAGATGGAGATTGATTTTGTCGTTACGTGGGTTGACATGAATACGCCTGCATGGCGGAAAGAATTCGCACGATACGCAGGGGAAAAAGATAACGAGAAAAACGGCGTTTCCGATGCCCGCTTCCGTGATTACGGTTTCCTGAAATATTGGTTCCGCGGCGTGGAGAAGTTCGCTCCGTGGGTTCGCAAAATACATTTTGTCACCTGTGGGCAAAAACCGGCATGGCTGGATATTTCGAATCCGAAAATCAATCTGGTGGATCACCGGGATTTTATTCCGCCGCAATTCCTGCCTACCTATAATTCCGTCGTCATCGAGCGGTATATATACAGGATTCCTGGATTGGCGGAACATTTCGTTTATTTCAACGATGATTTCTATATTACCGATACCATAAGTCCGGAACGTTTCTTCAAGAACGGCTTGCCTTGCGATATCGCGGTCTTTCAATACAACCCGGCATGGTCTCAATGGTATAAAAGGATCAAGAACAACCTGCGCATCATCAACCGCCATTTCAATAAAAAGGAAGTGCTGGCGCGTTTTCACGATAAATGGTTTGATAAAAGTTATGGTGCGAGGGCACGTTGGAACTATCTCCTTAAGCCGTACGGAAAGTTTATCACGCTTCGCACGCCGCACAATGCCCAGCCGTATCTGAAAAATACCTTTGAAGAGGTTTGGGCCGTGGCCGAGAAAGAATTGACCGAAACATCCGGCAACCGCTTCCGCGCTGTAACCGACTATACGCCGGAATTATTCCGTACATGGCAGATTTGCCGGGGTAATTTTGAACCCTACAACACCTATGGCGATACCAAGATGTTTCCGCTCATGATTAAATCGAAAAAAGCGGTCAAGGCCATCGGGGAACAGTCCTATAAATTGATATGCTTGAATGACAATGTGCATATCCGCCATTACGCACAGGTGATGGAAAATATCAAGGAGGCGTTTGACCGTATTTTGCCGGAAAAATCAAGTTTTGAACGATGAACAAGGTGGTTGCGGAAATAATAGCGGGTATGATACCCCATAAGATGGCGCGCAACCGGTGGCGCGGCATCTTGCGCTATGGCGTGATCAATGCCTTGAAGTTGAAACGCCGGATAAAGAAAGACAACACAGAACCGAAGTATTATCTGGCGGTCTGTGCCATCGCGAAAAACGAGGGCCCCTATTTCAAGGAATGGATTGAATGGCATCGCGGCATGGGGGTGGAGAAGTTCTATATCTACGATAATGAAAGCACCGACTGCACCCGTCAGGTGCTGGAACCTTATGTCGCCTCAGGGGTGGTGGAATACCGCTTTTTCCCGGGGCACCGCATGCAACTGGCTGCTTACGACGATTGTTTGAAAAACTATCGTTTTGATACACGCTGGCTGGCGTTCATCGATCTTGATGAGTTTATCGTTCCGATACGGGACAGTTCGATACCTGCTTTCCTCAAACATTTTGAAAATGTTCCGGCCGTGGAAATCAATTGGCTGATTTACGGCAGCGGCGGGGCGGTAAGGAAATCCGATGCACCGGTCATGGCACGGTTCAGGCATCATTCCGAAACCGCCCATCCTTTGAACCGCCATGTCAAGAGCATCGTTAATCCCCGTCGGGTCTTTTCCATGATAGGTTGCCACGAAGTGGCGCGTATATCCGGCAAGGCGGCCGATTCGCATGGGAATCCTATAAAGAAACATTTCCGTGAACGCGAACCGCAACAGGATGTGATACGGATCCATCATTATGCAGTCAGGTCGCGGGAAGAGTTTTTTGAAAAACAGAACCGCGGAAGGGCCAGCGGCACGCAAAAGACCGTGTCGTCGGCGTATTTTGACCAATATGACCTCAATGATATAGAGGACAGGTAGGTCTTATTTCTCGAATCCGGATTTTTGCGGAAAACGTGTCTTAAGATATTCGGTTACCCTTTCTCTGTCTGCCTGGTTGGCATATTGGGAATCGTTCATGCAGAAAAGCATCGGGTTGAATCTCTCCAATTTCCGATAGTGCTTCGGGTTATCGATGTGGAACCTGAACGAAGTCCGTTGCGAAACATAGTGCAGGTGCGCCCTTTTTTGAACAATCGCCACATAAGCGTACAGGTTGCGTTGAATATCGTTGTCGCTGCGGATATGATTGATAAGGGTCGGCGCTATATCTTCTTTAAAAATTTCCTCGTAAGCATGTTGGTAGTCGCTTTTAAGGTAGGCATCGATATTGTGGTGCGTCTTGCTTCCGAAATAGACACCGAACCTTGCTTCCACCAGTCGCGCCGCGTTCTGGATGATCCGGTTGTAGTTGCTCATAGGCTTCTTCAACACTTTTTCTTTCAGGAACAGCGTGAGTTTCCGACAACGGCGACGGTTGAAACGTATGATGGGAAGGCCGTCGGCCCCGAAAAAGTCATCGCCTGTAACCGGACGGTTGATGAACATATCGTCGTTGGAAAACAGGAAGTGTTCCGCCAGCCCCGGAATACGGTACAGGAAGTGTTCGATTACCGTGGCGTTGAAAGACGGCAGGCTTTGCGGCGGCAAGATTTCCGTGTGGTCAACAATCCGTATTTTGGGGTTGGTGGTGTCCAACCATTCGGGTTTTTGGTTGTCGGTAACGATAAAAATCTTGCGGATCCACGGCGCATACATCTCTATGGCCCGCAGGCTGTATTTCAACTCATCGTTGTCGGCATAGCGGCCTTCGCAGTTCACGGCGGAACCTTCTTCGGTCTTTCCGATAACGGCATTGCGTTTGGCACGCCATTGCGGGTCGTTGCCGTTTACCCACAGATATACCAAGTCTATTTCCGGTGATTTTGTCGTATTGTCCATCTTTTTATTTTTCGAACTGGGATTTTTCGGGAAAACGTTCCTT
Organism: uncultured Bacteroidaceae bacterium; assembly: GCA_964584745.1. GTDB lineage: Bacteria > Bacteroidota > Bacteroidia > Bacteroidales > P3 > Pullibacteroides. Next base: position 5,900 of record CAZPBB010000062.1, on the reverse strand, counting down.
TAGGAACTCGGCGGATCTCAATCGGTCGCAATCTTGCGCCATTTGTGAATCATTCATGCATAAAAAAGTGGGTTTATACTTTTCCAGTTTTTTATACAGATGCGTTTCGTGGATTTGAAGCCTGAATGAGGTTCTGTCGTTTACATAGCGAAGGTGCGCCCGTTTTTCGGCGAGGGCGCAATAGGCATAGAGGTGGCGTTGCACATCGTCATCATGGCGTATATGATGGGTGAGGGTAGGGGCGATTTCCTCCTTGAACATTTCATATACACGGGTGTAGTCGCTTTTCAGGTAGGCGTCTATGTTGTGGTGCGAGCGGCTTCCGAAATAGATGCCATATTTTTTTTCAACCAAGTCCGCGGCGTTCTTGATAATGAGGTTGTAGTTACCCAGTTTCTTTTTTAACACCTTTTGTCTGAACCATAGCGACAGTTTGCGGCAAGGCTTGTAGTTGAAACGGATAATGGGTAACCCGTCCGCGGCAAAGAAGGTGGCCGGTGTAACCGGCTGGTTCAACAGCATATCGTCATTGGCAAACAGGAAATGTTCGGCCAGACCGGGAATACGGGGCAGAAAGTGTTCGATTACGGAGGAATTGAAACAGGGCAGGCTTTCTTCCGGCATGATTTCCGTGTGATCCACAATCTGTATCTTGGGATGGGAAGTGTCCAGCCATTCGGGTTTCTGGTTGTCGGTTACGATAAAGATCTTATGAATCCACGGCGCGTACATCTCAATGGAACGCAGACTGTATTTCAACTCTCCGTTTTCAGCGTATCGGCCTTTTCCATCCAAGGATTTGCGGATGGGGGTATTGCCGGTAACGGCATCATGTTTGGCACGCCATTGCGGATCATTGCCGTTTACCCACAGATACACCAAATCTATTTCCATCGGTTGTGTCTTATTTTCCATCTTCAAGTCGTTGGATGATAATCGGGTATTTTTCCAATATGGCATGGAATGCGGCATCATTGCGGTCTTTCCCTTCTTTGAAGTTGACCGTTTTGAGCGAGAGTTCGCGTGGTTTTCCCAATCCGCGCGGCTTGTTGTGCGGTCCGAAAGGCACAGGCAGGATCTTGGTGCCGTTCACCACCGCGGCCGCCCAAAACCAAAAGTCATCGGCGGTGGGTGCCAATTGAGAAAAGAGCGCGATATCCATCATTCCCTGCTTCAGCGAATGGGGGGGATACAGCACGCCGCCGCAGCCGGTCTGAATGTGGCCGAAACCAAGATGAATCTTTTTTAACAGGAAGTGATACCATCTGAACTTCGGCCATTTTCGATAAGGTTTCCCCGTCAATACCCGTTTGGCCCGATGCGCGAGGATGGCATCCGGAAACCGGTTGTGGAGACGCAGCAGGCAACGTAGCATGTCGGGCTTATAATACACATCATCGTCAATGGTTACGATGATGGCCTCGGGAAATTCCTGCAAGGCGGGAACAAGTTTGCGGTAAGATCGTATGTCCGGATCGTAGTTGCGTATTTCGAATACAGGATTGTTTTTGGCCATGGCGGTCAATTCTTCCGGAATACGGACACCTTCGGAATGGAATTGGGAGAACGTGAGGTAAAGCACTATCTTATCGGGCAGCACGGAACCGGCAAGAATAGACCGCACCGCCCCTGTCGCGTAGGTAATGGCGGCGGGAAAAGAAGTGAGGGAAACGATGACTTCTCGTTTCTGCTGGTCTTTTCTTATACTCATGTTCCTGAAATTGAGTCTGTTTTGCGAAGATACTACAATTTTTCGGAGAGGTTGTCTTTCTTTTCTTTCCCGTCCAGTTCCGCCAGCATCGAGCGCGAGCGTTCCAAGGCCAGATTGATGTTGGAGCAGACGTTTTCGCTGCCCACCACACTGAAGAATCCCGATTTGGAAAGCGTCTCATGCACCTTGTCGTTTACCCCCGAGAGAATGATGCGGATGCCGTTCTGATGCGACATGTGGCAGAGCGATTCCAGGTTGTGCAGACCCGAAGAGTCGATGAAAGGCACGCGCCGCATACGGATGATCCGTATTCTGGGGCGGTCGCCGAGTTGGTTCATCGTTTCTTCGAAACGGGTGGCGATGCCGAAGAAGTAAGGCCCGTTGATTTCATAAACTTCCACGCCTTCGGGAATGCTCAGGTGTTCTTCGTGAACCACCAGATCCGATTCGTTGTTGGGGTCGAGTTCATTCTTGATGACCGAAATCTGCGTGGTCTCCATCACACGTTTGATAAACAGCACGCAGGCAATCACCAAGCCCACCTCGATAGCCACGGTGAGGTCAAAGATAACCGTAAGGAAGAACGTGAGCAGCAGCACCACCACATCGCTCTTGGGGTTCTTGAGCAGGTTCTTGAACGTGCGCCAGCCGCTCATGTTATACGAGACCACCACCAGCACCCCTGCCAGACAGGCCATGGGAATGTATTTGGCCAGCGGCATCAGGAAAAGCAGAATCAACAGCAGCACCACCGCATGGATGATGCCCGCCACGGGGGTCTTGCCGCCGTTGTTGATATTGGTCATGGTACGCGCGATGGCGCCGGTGGCAGGAATACCGCCGAAAATCGGCGTAACCATGTTGGCGATGCCTTGGGCAATCAGTTCGGTATTGGAGTTGTGGCGGTCGCCGATAACCCCGTCCGCCACGGTGGCCGAGAGCAGGCTTTCGATAGCCCCCAGCACGGCAATCGTAATCGCCACGGGAAAAAGGTTCTTGATGGCCTCCCAATCCAAAGAAGGAATCGTGGCGGCAGGCAGTTCGGCGGCAATGGTAAAGCGGTCGCCGATGGTGTCGATGCAGGTGATGCCCGCATAGGCCCGCAGGAAATAAACGCCCACCGTCACCACGATAATGGCGATGAGCGAACCGGGAATCTTCTTGAGGAACTTGGGCGTAACGGCAATGATGATCACGCTCACCACGCTCACGAGCACGTTCCACCAGTTCACTGAATCGAAATGCCGGAAATAGAGCAGCCATTTCCCCACAAAGTCGCCCGGCACTTTCTCGCCCTGGAAGTCCAGCCCGAAAATATCGGCGATCTGCGTCGTGAAGATGGTAACGGCGATACCGGCGGTAAAGCCCACGATGATAGGGTAGGGAATAAACTTGATGACGGTGCCTAATTTGAACACCCCTAACAGTATCAGCAGCACACCCGCCATCAGAGTGGCCACCGTAAGCCCCTCGATGCCGTATTGCTGGATGATGCCGTAGATGATAACGATGAATGCGCCCGTAGGACCGCCTATCTGCACCTTGCTGCCGCCCAGAAACGAAATGATGAACCCTGCCACGATAGCGGTGATGATACCTTTTTCGGGGCTCACGCCCGAAGCGATACCGAAAGCGATGGCAAGCGGCAAGGCCACGATGCCCACGATAACCCCCGCCATCAGGTCGGCGGTGAACTGCGATTTGCTGTAGGTCTTGAACTGCGAAAAAAGTTTTGGCTTAAAATCCAGGTTTTTCATCGTTTATGAGTAGTTACTACCTAAAAAACGTCGGCAAAAGTAGGCATAAGGAACCGATAAACCAAAGTGGCTTTCGGTTTGCCTATTTTGTATTAATTTTCTGTATCTTGGAATTGTTTTATATCTTTGCAAACGATATTTGTTGGCGTTACATCTATTTTGTTAACAATAAAAAAAACAAGAAAATGAAAAAACACATTCTTTTGTTGGCCGTGTTGGTGCCGTTCGTGATGGTGTCCTGCAAAGAGCCGGACCAAGGCAGCGATGAGATCGTGGGGGCATCAGGAAAAATGCTGGTTAAGAAAATGACCGCGAAAGGAACCCTGGCCTATCATGATAATGATGACGAAGACGGCTATTACGACTATTATAAGGGTACCTCTTCTACCAAGGTAGATGCCACTTTCACGTTTACGTATTCGGATGGCTTGATGAAACGGATGTCGGGTTCCGGTGCATATGTGAATGTACATGACAGCGAATACGCTTACAACGGAAAAGTTAAAAAACATCATTGCGAAGACAATTATAGTGGAAAGGGGAATGTGTCTTTTACGTATAAAGGCGATGTGATGGATTTAGGTATAACGGCACAAGGTGAAACATCCGGTAAATACATCGATGAACCGGATGAGTATGATGAGAATGAGGAGTGGTCTGAAAACGGTAGCTTTTCCGGAAATTATGTCCTCAATATGGAAAACGGTGCCGCCGTTTCCGGTCAGGGTACATTTAACGGGGACAGAGGAACGCAATCCACCGACAAAATCAAGTTCGAGTACGACAATGCCGATCAATTGGCAAGAATATACTACGACGGAGAGTATGAATACAGGACGGAGTTCAAGTGGGAAAACGGCAATATGGTGAATATCGGCTGGTATGATGATTACAAGGCAGGCAGGAAACATCCCGTTAAGATGCCTTTGGGCAAAAAGAAGGGTAGAGCGGCTAAATCCGGTAGCATTGAATGGTATGATGGGCTTCGTGTGGTATATTCTTCCAAAGAAAACAAGAGCAATATCGATATTGCCCGCATCATATTTACGTATTTGGCGGAATATCCCGAAGTGGGCCTCGGTGTTTGCGGCTTTACGGGCAAGGAAAGCAAGAACCTGCCTTCCAAGGTTTATTATATCGATGAAGACTGGAATGAGGAAACCCAAGAATACGAAGAAACGGAAGAGGTGTATCTCTCTTTTGAATACGAATTCAACGGGAATGGAACCGTGAAAAAGATTAAATTGTCCAGCCCTGTCTATGAAGACGCGGACAAAGCGACCGCCACGATAGAATTTGAATACTAACGGCCGTTTTCTGACGGTTCATGGCTAAATCCCCGTTTCCGATGCGTTCATCCTTATATACAAGACGCACGAAGAAACGGGGATTTTTGTTTCCACTCCGTGCGGGCGTTTGTTTTTGCTTGGCATTGCCGGCGGTTTCCTGCTATGAAACGATAGAGGTGGAACTGAGCACGCAACCGCCCGTTTTGGTGGTGGAGGGCGGCATCACCACCGATTCCGTCCGCCATGTTGTCCGTCTGAGCCGGACGATCGGTTATTTCGACACTGCCTTGCGTGCCGTTCCCGTGTCGGGTGCGGAAGTATTCGTGTGGGAAGATTCCATGTGCCGTCGTTTTTCAGAATCTGACCATGAAGCAGGGGCTTATTGTCCGCAAGAGGCTTTTGCCGGAAAGCCGGGTGCCCTTTATCGTTTGGAAATACAGGCGAGTGTGATGCCCTCCGCTCCATCGGAACATTATACGGCGCAGGAAACCATGCCTTCCCGGATCCATCTCGATTCGGTAACCTCCGGTTACGGCAGGCAACGTTTCGGTGCAAGGGCGGGCCACGGCTGGAGCATCTTTCTCCATGCCACCGATCCACCCGAAAAGAACTATTACGGTTTTTCTTTCTATGTGGATGGCCGGAACTATAACGACAGTATCCGATATCTGACCCTTGTGGATGATGTATGGGGGAACGGACAGCATTTGGACGGCGTTCCGGTTATTTTTTTCAAGAGCGGCAAGCCTAAGGAAGTGCCGGTGTGTGCCGGTTCGGTGGTAACGGTGAAACTGGCGAGTTATACGGCGGACTATTTTCATTGGCTTGAAGACGTGCAGGCGGTGCTGAAACCGAGTGTTCCTGTTTTCAGTGGCGCGCCTTCCAATTGCAGGGGTAATGTCTCCGACGGTGCTTTCGGTTACTTCGCCGTGTATGCCGTTGCCCGCGATTCCACCGTTCTTTCTGCCCGGGACAGTATCGAATGGATGCGGCATAACAGAATATGATTTTCCTCATTCGTTTTGTGAACACCGTTCGGTGGAGAATTTTTTTTCTTCGGAAAAAATTTTGTTTTAAAAAAAATAGTTGTATCTTTGCAGTCCTTTTTGCGCTATATACGTGCAAACGCCAATGTAGCTCAGT
>CAZPBB010000061.1:0-9217 GCA_964584745.1 uncultured Bacteroidaceae bacterium | reverse complement strand
GGCCGTCGGTATTGCCCAGCACCTCTTCCGCACAGCGTTCCGGGTGCGGCATCAGACCGAACACATTGCGCTTTTCGTTGCAGATACCGGCTATGTTCTCCAACGAACCGTTGGGATTGGAAGCCGCATCCACCTTGCCGTTCTCATCGCAATAGCGGAACAGCACGCGGTCCTGGCGGTTGAGTTCCTTTATCGTGGCCTCGTCGGCGAAATAGCGGCCCTCACCATGCGCCACGGGCACTTTAAGCACCTGCTTGGGCGTGCAGCGCGCGGTAAACGCCGTTTGGTTGGTCTGCACCTGCAGATACACGTTCTTGCAGATGAACTTCTGCACATCGTTATGCAACAGCGCTCCCGGCAACAGATGCGACTCGCAGAGAATCTGGAATCCGTTGCAGATGCCCAGCACATAACCGCCCTTGCCGGCAAAGGCGATCACTTTTTCCATAATGGGCGAGAAACGCGCTATCGCGCCCGAACGCAGGTAATCCCCGTAGGAGAAACCGCCCGGCAGCACCACGGCATCGCAGCCCTGCAAATCGGTGTCCTTGTGCCAAAGTTGCACCGACTCCTGTTGTAAAACGTGCTTGAGCACATAATGTATGTCATGGTCGCAATTCGAACCCGGAAAGGTTACCACCCCGAATTTCATAGGTATGTAAGATTTAGTTGTTTCTGTATTCTTTGTTTTTCACCCCACCATTTTCCCGCCCAGACTACAGGTCTTCTCGGCAGACGGGCATGGTCATGCAACGGCAGCCGCCGCCCCCGCGCACCAGTTCCGAACTTTCTATCGTATAAACGACAGGACGGGTTTCATTGTCGGTTTCTACCTTGGCCTTGCCTTCCACCACATCCCAAGCCTGCACCACTTCAAAGCCGGCTTTATTCAAAGCCTCTATCGTATGGAGGTTACGTCCGTACCCCATTATTTTTCCGGGCGCGAACGCAAAGAAGTTGGCGCCGCTGTGCCATTGATCGCGGTCCGCATAGAGCGGATCGCCGCCGGCGCAGAATATGGGCGTGTAGTCATAGCCAAGGCTGTGAAGCGCATCGAAAACCGTATCGAAAGCCGTTTCGCACACATGTCCGTTCTCCACCTTGAGCAAGCGGGTCGCATAACGCTGCCGATCCATCATCAGCGGCTTGTAAGCCATACAGTGGGTGCGACTCAGGAAAGTGAACACCATATCGAGATGGATAAACGATTCGGGTTCCAACGGTAATTCCTGCGTGATAACGTAAAACGGTTTGGGATCCTTGATTTTAGTGGAAATAAAAGCGTTCACGCCGTTGCGGTTGGAACGCGCCCCCTGCCCTATCACGAACACATCCGGAGCGGCTACCTGAAAATCGCCGCCTTCCAAACGGGTATCGGTTGGAACCTGCGTCCACGGATTCACATGAGAGGCATTCCTGGCAAAAAACGGATGAAAACGATAAACGGTTTCGGTTATCAGAATCTCACGCGAACGCACTTTAGTGGCCATATGGGCAGGCATACTGCGTTGATTGAAGCAAACGCCGATATCGCGGGTAAAATAAAGGTTATAAAGCGGATTGAAGTCTGTACCGCGCACTCCTGCAATCAAGGCTCCGGCCAATTCTTCCGCATTCATCCCGGCCAAACCAGCATGCATACCGGCAGCCCGAGCGCTCTCCGCCACCTGTTCCAGCACAAACTGCCGGGCCTGAGGCTGTGTTTGGAGGGTTTCTGTCAGAAGATTTTCGATATAAAACGGCCGACAAACCTGAGAAAGCACGCTTTCCAACTGCCGATATTCCTTTCGGGCGGGTTCGGTGTTCAACAGGTCACTATACAACGCACTGTGGATTGTAGCGGGTGTCATTTGTTCCAACTCCGGGCCCGGCCGGTGCAAAACCACCGCTCGAAGGCGCCCCACCTCGGAATTAAGGTTTACTTGGGATTCCATATTTCTTGCTTTCTTTATTCCTGTTGATAAACGCCGTTTTCACCAAACGGCATGGAAAGGCAAATTTAACGAATTTCCTTCACAACGAAGATAGAATGTGCCGCTTTTGTCCACAACAAAAATTTCGTTACATTTGCGGTCGCTAAAAAACAGGAAAAACATGAACAATCGCGCAAGACTCGGCATACAGGCGGCTTTGATTGCCGTTGCCATCGTATTGGCATTCTTGATTTACCGTAGCATCATGCAACCCGTGCGCTTTCAACAGGAAAAGGCAGACAGAACGGCCGTACTGGTGCAGAGGATGAAAGATATCCGCAAAGTTCAGCAAGAGTATAAGAAAGCTTTCGGTTGCTACATTCCCACCGGCGACAGCCTTATTCTTTTTCTGCGCGAAGGCACCGTACCTTATGTGAAGATGGTGGGAACCGTTCCCGACTCACTTACAGAAGAAGAAGCCATAGCGAAAGGCATTGTATCGCGCGAAACCTTTACCGAGAACGCTTTTGCCGTATTGTTTCCGGACAAGATAGACCAAAAAGACGCTTTTCTTTCGCGCCTGATGATGGTTCCGTTCAACGAATCGGGCAAGAAGATTTCGCTTGAGGCTGGCTTTATTTCGCGTAGCGGTTACCGCGTTCCCGTTTTCGAAGCAAAGGTACCGTTTGAAGACCTGCTTGAAGGCATGGACGCGCAATTGGTGGTGAACGAGATAGCTCAGGCTAAAACCTACAACCGCTATCCGGGCATCATGGTGGGCAGCATGACCGAGCCCATTACCGAAGGCAATTGGGAATAATCCGGAAATCCATCCGGTTCAATCCGTCTGAAACACCCCGTCCGCAAATCGTGAACGGGGTGTTTTGGCAAATCCGACACCATGAACGAGATAAGATGCATCGAACGCAATATCAACCCCAATATTGCCAATTATAACGACTCCGACCTGCGGATTTGCGTTTGTCTGCAACAATACCGCCTTGATCTGGGCATTTCGGGTGTGGAAGACCGTACGCCTCTAGCCTTGGCCTCCTACGACTTTTCGTCCGCAAGTAAAACTTTCGCAGACTGCATCCAGGATCTGATGCTTGCCGAACAATTGCTCGACCCCACCTTCCATTATGGCAAAAGGATTTTCAGTGTGCCCGACTTCAAATCCACCCTGATTCCCGAAAAGCTCTACGAATCCGAACACGGCAAGGATTATCTCGACAGCCTTTTCCACCTCAACGGCAAAGAATGTATCACAAAAGAGTTGGAACCCAATACCAAGAGTGTTATCCTTACGGCTTTCAACAACAACTACCTCAAAACCGCCCAACGGATTTTCGCTCAAGACGAGCAAGTGGGCTTTCTGAGCGTTTACGCTTGCCTGATCCGGGAATTGTTCCGTTTGGGACAGACCTACCGCCGGTTTTCGCACCATATATTGCTGCATCTGCGTAAGAACGAGTTTGACCTCTGTGTGAAAGGTGATGAAGGATTATTGTTTATCAACACTTTTCCCTATCCTGATTTCGATAATCTGCTCTATTATTTCCTCTACGCGCTCAACACGCTCAAAATCGACATGGGCGCGGCAGCGCTTTTCCTCTGCGGACTTGCCTCCGAACAAGATTTGCTCCATAAGATAGAAGACCATGTATATGCGGTAACCTATCTGCCTGCCCCCCATCAGATTCGTTTTCCGAAGGAAATGCCCTACGACCGTTATTTTATCTGCCTCTAACCATGCGTATCATCAGCGGAGAATTCAAAGGACGCCGTTTCCAGGCTCCCGACAACCTGCCAGTGCGTCCCACCACCGATGCGGCTAAAGAAAGCCTGTTCAATATCCTGGGCAACCATCTGGATTGGGAAGACCTGAACGTGCTGGATCTTTTTGCCGGTATCGGCAGCATCTCGCTGGAGTTCATCTCAAGGGGAGCGCACCAGGTTCACGCCGTGGATTCTTTTGCCGGCTGCACCAAGTTTATCCAGAGCATGGCGCAGAAGTTCCAGATGGATAACCTGCAGGTGTTCCGGCAAGACGCCTTCGATTATCTCAAACGCGCCCGTTTCCAGTACAACCTTGTTTTTGCCGACCCGCCCTATCAGTTGCCGAACATCGCCGAGATACCCGACCTCGTGTTAGGCGCCGACTGCCTGGAAAAAGACGGTTTCTTTATTCTCGAACACTCCGACAAATACCATTTTGACCACGACCCGCGGTGGATTGAGGAGCGGCGGTACGGAAAGGTTCACTTCAGCTTTTTTAAAAAAGTGTTTTGAACGGTGATCTGCCGCGTTGCAGCCCTTGGTCGGTTCGGTCACGTACGGAAGTACGCTCCCTCTCCGCCCCACGGACTGCGCCTTGCATCTCACCATTCAAAACACTTTTTTGTTCCAGTCTCGAATTTAAACGGCAATCTGCCGCGTTGCAGTCCTTGGTCGGTTCGGTCACGTACGGAAGAAATAATTTTTACAGACGGAAGGAAGAACCATATATCTCATTAATCCAAAGCGAAAACAACTTATCGGTAAGGGCGTACACCTTGTTGATTTCTGTTACGATGTCTTTTTCCAACAGTTTGGCGATGGCAGACTGCACCGAACTGGCCGAAGCGAGCCGATGCCGTTTGACAAATGCTGCAGATGTAATCTGTTCCGCCTCTCCGTCGCGTGCGATGGCATACAGCAAAAGCTTCTGTTTTTCTGGAATGTTCGACAGGATTTCGCGAAACAGCGTGTCGTTAGCCGCCAAGATATTGCCGATAGCGGTCCTGATGGTGTCTGTCGTGCAGGTTGCCCCCTCCGGTGTATCCGCAAAAGCCTCGTTAAAAGTCTTTTGCATATAATAAGTGTGTCCCCGGAACAGGTCGTAAACCTTTTGGACATCTTCCACCTGAATGCTACGGTGGCGGTTTTTGAAATGACGGATCACAAACGGAACATAGGCTTCCGGTACAATGGCTCTCAGTTCCAGCATATCGGCACTATGATAAAAAGGACGGGCCGCAGAGAGAAACATGGCCTGCATCATGTGTCGTTCGCTACCGGCAAAGATAAAGCGGCTGTTGGCACATTGCTGGACATGGGTACGCAGCAAGGCTTCAATGTTCTTTTCCGGATATTTGGCAATCTGCTGAAACTCGTCAATGGCCACGATACACGGCTTGTCAGCATTTTCCAAATACTTGAAAATCTCTTCCAATGTGTATTCCGGCCGGTGGATATCGCCCAACTCGATATTAAAAGACGGCATACCCGAAACAGGATCCATGCGAAAACTGCCGCTCAACGATCTAAGCATAGAGAGAAAGCTTTGCGCCGCTTTCTGACCGCGCGACAACAGGGTTTCGTAAATGGCGCGGCCAAGCAGAAACGTCAGTTCCCGGAGGCTTGACGTATGCAAAATATCTATAAAAAAGGTATGATAATGCGATTTGATGGCGGGTTTCTCGTAACAGAAACGAATGAGTCCGGTCTTGCCCATACGACGAGGCGATATAAGCACGAGGTTATTACCGTTTGTAACGGTTTTTATCAGACGGGCCGATTCTTCCACACGGTCGCAGAAATAATCCTGCGTCATCCGCCCAGAGATAATAAAAGGATTGACAGGTGTTTTCATGCCGCAAAGATAATTATGCAAATCGAATTATGCAAATCACATAATGTGATTCACATTCCGCCACCACTCAAACTTTAAGGATGACAAATTAAAGTCGCTCATCCATGGTTGAAACGGTTCACAAGCCCCTCCCCTTTTCCGCCTTTCTAACGGTGTTCTTGTAAAAAGATACTGCGCCGATATTCCGAATGGGCGCAAAAGATTCTGCCGCAGAAATTGTAAAAAGAGTCCTTACATCACCAGCACTTTGTGGTTCTTACCGGCGATGCGCACGATGTAGATGCCGGTCCCGTATCGAAACTGCAGAAGCGGAACCGCTGAAAACGCATTGCCCTACCGCATTGAACACCTGCACTTCAAGATTGTCCTCCACCGGTTTCCGTTCCAATTCCACCCGGCAAAGGGATTTCTCTTTACTTCCTTTATGAAGAATCCGGGAATATTTCTCATAAATTTTTCTATTGCCGGGTTGATTCGTTCCTCGTTGCTCAAAATACAGAATGGTTCCCTTATACGATTGCAACGCATTTTTCAAACCCACTATGCCATATTCTTGGTATATTCTTTCTATATACAACTCTTTTAACGCCAATGGCACAGATGCTTTATACGTTTTTCCACTAATCATGTATCTAAACATGGGAACAAACCAGTTCTTGAACGAACCGGCATTTACCCCATACAATACAAACACTTATCTCAATATAAAATTTATATTATTATAATTTCACATACACAAATAGATTACAACACTTCTATTCCGCCGCCCTACTCCATTTCGAAGTCCTATAAATTATAATAATATAAATTTTATTCTACAAAAACAAGTATTGGATGTATCTCCATTCTATTTACCAGACATCCAAAACCAACCGCTACGAACAATTATTCTTCGTTCTACGTTCTCTAATTTCTTGTTTCAATATTGCCATCCGCCTTTCTAAATCCACATAGATAGGACGATAAGAATCATCCAGGTTCTTCTCCCAAACCTCCACCGCTTCTATCGCAAATACTTTAGGTCTATCGTTTTGTTTTTTATTCCGATGTTCATTTTGAACCCGATTGTATTCTATCTGTAGCCTCGCCAACTCTGCTTCGGCCTCTTGCAGTTGCATGTTATTCATCATCGCCTCTTGACTGCGGGATGCTTTTATACTTTTAACCACTGCAAACACTGCCACACCTATCGCCACTAAGGAAAGGATTATGGAAATGATTTCATACAACGTCATCATCGTTATTTTTAAAATGTTTCCCTATTTCTCTCCAAGAATTTCCCGTCTAACCTTCACCGGCAGCCCCTTTATCGTTTGGTGATAGGCGTGTTCAATCAATTCATGGTGCAGGCTGTCGGGCACATCACCGTAGTAGTCGATGCTTATCCAATGCCTTTTATTCATGTGGTAGCCAGGATGTATCGAAGCGTAGGATTCCTGCAATTGCAACGAATAATCCGGATCCACTTTGAGATTGTAGAAAGTCCATTTTGAGGCAAGATCCATCAGACAGAACTGCTTGCCCCCTATTTCAAACACCAAATAATCGGGGCCGTAGGGCAGACGCTCCGTTACAAAAGGCAGAGACAGAGCCTTGTTCCGAACCTCCTCTATATTCATTCTGATGGGTTTTACATTCTTTATCGCAAAGATAAACTTTCCCTAAAATCAGAGAAGAAGCAACCCACCGCCAACCGCAATCGCCACCAACGATTTACCGGCTTTAAGCAAGATGAACCCGCGACGGGATTCAGCAAGGAGCAACAAAGATGTATGCCCGTCTTGCACGATGGCGTTGGCAAAGAAAACGCCCCAAGGCAGAACGCCCGTAAAGTACAGTTGTATAAAGAGGAAATGCGGTCCCGACTGCGGAATCCAGCCGATGGCGATGGCCGCCAAGAGCAAGAGGAACTGCTTGCCGGGATCGTTCTCGATCCATGCCTGCAAATCCACCGCCTGCTGAAAGAACGCCAGGAAATAGAGCGTTCCCAACGTCCATAGAAAAATGGAGGGAAAATGTTTCTTGAACAAATGACACCAAAGATGTTCCCGTAAAAAATGGCGGTCCGCTGAAAAAACGAAGATTAAGGCGGTCAGGGCAAAAAGTGAGAAAAGAAGGGATTCGAAATCGAAAGATAAGCCTTGACTGGCTTTATCCAGACCGAAAGTTTCCACCATCAACCATACGGAATACCCTGTCAAAAGCATGCATAAAAAAACTTTGGAAACACTCCAATCCCGCGCACCTCTTTTATGTACCTTCTTCCTTTCCCCATTTTCCACAGGTTCGTGATGTCGGTCTGCCTCGTGTAATTTCACCCTGCAACCCTGCCCTTCAGCCTCCTTCCGCTTTCCTAAAAGCCAATCGGCCAAGGCCCCCACCGTTATTCCCATCGGAAACAGCAAAAGTTCTGTCCACAGCGTATCAAGCGGTTCAACCGCCATCATCCGAAACGCATCATCCCCCAAGGCTGTAAACGAAACGGCGATAACCGCTCCGAAACGCACCGCCCGATGGGCATAGAGGCTAACCACCATAAAGCCGCCTACACAACCGGGAAGGAATCCCATCAAGGCCGAAAGCACCAATTGCCCACAATAATGAAGTTTACCGCCCGCCAAAAGGTCTCGATGGTGACCTCGACGCATCCGATGGAGTTCCCAAAACTCCATCAGCATCATGACCGTCAGGATGAAAAAAACGATATGAACCGTTTCACGAAGAGGGGCTATCCAATCCATGGCGACTCTCAGAAATAAACGATCCTATCCAGAAACAAAGCATGCGCCGGTACCGAAACCCCTGCCTTACAACGGTCTTTGGCCTGCACGATGGCTTCCAATGCCGTCAGGTTACATTTTCCGCACCCTACATTCAGCAAGGTTCCCACCATGGCTCTCACCATGTTGCGCAAAAAGCGGTTGGCCGTAAAGACAAAAACCCAACGCCCCCTGCCCAAATTCACGAAATCAGCCTGTGTCAACTCACACAGATTATTGGGGGTATCGGTATGCAATTTGGCAAATGATGTAAAATCACGGCATCCACACAGATAACGACCTGCTTCCCGAATTTTTTCGGCATCGAAACCAAAGCGACAGAAATAACTGAACGCATTTAGAAACGGATCTTTCTCCGTATGCAGATAATAACGATAGGTGCGGCGGAGCGCGGAAAAACGGGCATGCAGGTCGACCGGCACTTCAAAAACGGAATGTATCGTGATCTCCTTTTCCAGAAGCGCATTGAGTTGATAAGTCCAACGTTGACGGCTTTCGTAAGGAACCGTCTGTTCCAAGTCGAAATGCGCGTAATAACAAGACGCATTCACCCCCGCATCCGTTCTGCCGCAACCGGTAACGTTCACCTCCTGTTTCAACAAAACAGACAAGGCTTCTTCCACACATTCCTGTACACTACGGGCATTTGGCTGGCGTTGCCAACCGCAATAAGGCGCCCCATTATAGGCTAACTGTATAAAAAAACGTTGCACGGGTACGCGGAATTCGGCGAAGTTACTTCGTTTTGTCTCTTCCTGAACCCGGTTTGGAAATCGATTCCCGCATCTGGGTATCGGCCTTGATGTTTTCAAGACGGTAATAGTCCATCACGCCCAGATGTCCTTCGCGGAATGCCGCCGCCAACGCCATGGGCACTTCGGCTTCGGCTT
>CAZPBB010000060.1:0-9517 GCA_964584745.1 uncultured Bacteroidaceae bacterium | reverse complement strand
GCAGCTTACCTTGCGTACGTTCCACGTCGGCGGGGTTGCCGGGGGCAGCAGCATCTCGTCCAATATCACGGCCGCTTACGACGGGGTTGTGGAAATAGACGAACTCAGAAGCGTTTCGCATACTACCGAAGAAAAAGGCAAACACGAGGTGGTGATCGGTCGTTCTGCCGAGTTGCGGATTGTGGATCCCAATACCAGATCGGTGCTTACCACCACCAATATTCCTTACGGTGCCGCATTGTACGTGGCTTCGGGCGATACGGTAAAAGCCGGTAAACTGATTGCTGACTGGGATCCGTACAATGCCGTTATCGTTTCGGAATATGCCGGAAAGATCTCTTTCCAGAATCTGGTGGAAAACGTTACCTATCGCGAGGGTTCCGATGATCAGACCGGTTACAAGGACCGTATCATCATCGAATCGCGTCAGAAATCGAAGAATCCCTCCATCAACATTGTGGATGGCAGCGGCAACATTCTCAAGATCTACGACATTCCGGTAGGCGCGCACGTGCAGTTGGACGACAACAGCAAGATTCAGGCCGGTGATATACTGGTGAAGATTCCGCGTTCGTTCGGCAAGTCGGGCGATATCACGGGAGGTCTTCCCCGCGTTACCGAATTGTTCGAAGCCCGCAACCCGTCCGACCCCGCCGTGGTGGCTGAAATCGACGGTAGTGTCAGCTTCGGCAAGAAATCCAAACGCGGTCACCGCGAAATCATCATCACCTCCAAGATGGGCGATGAAAAATCCTATCAGATTCCTACCTCCAAGCAGATTCTGGCGCAGGAAAACGACTACGTGAAAGCCGGTACGCCGCTTTCGGAAGGTGCCATCACGCCTGCCGACATCCTGGCCATCAAAGGCCCGATGAAGGTGCAGGAATATATTGTGAATGAAATTCAGGAAGTATATCGTCTGCAAGGTGTGAAGATCAACGACAAGCACTTTGAAGTGATTGTGCGTCAGATGATGCGCAAGGTTGAGGTGATTGATCCGGGCGATACCAATTTCCTGGAAGGCGAACACGTGAACAAAGTGGATTTCGTGGAAGTGAACGACCGCATCTATGGCCAAAAGGTAGTGGTGGATCACGGTGATTCCGAAAACCTCAGGGACGGCCAGATTCTTACCGCCCGTGCGTTGCGCGATGAAAATTCGGTATTGCGCCGCAAGGGATTGAAAACGGTAACCGTCAGGGATGCCCAACCGGCCACGGCGAGGCAGATACTGCAAGGTATCACCCGCGCTTCGTTGCAGGTTCGCAGTTTCCTTTCGGCCGCTTCGTTCCAGGAAACCACCAAGGTGCTTACCGATGCGGCTGTCAATGCCAAGGTGGACTATCTGGAAGGTCTGAAAGAAAATGTTTTGGTGGGACATCTGATTCCTGCCGGAACGGGTCTGGACGCCTACAAAGACAACATTGTTTATTCTACCGAAGAATACGCCGATTTGGTGAACGCATCCAAAGAAGACTGAGATGGAAAAGAAAGATGAAAAAGGGAAACATTCGCTTCAGATAGAACTCTCTTCGGAAGTGGCGGAAGGTATCTATGCCAATCTGGCCATGATTACGCATTCGCAGGCGGAGTTCGTGGTGGATTTTATCCGGGTGATGCCGGGAGTGGAAAAAGCCCGTGTGAAATCACGGATCATCCTGACACCGCATCACGCCAAGCGTCTTCTGAAAGCCTTGGCCGACAATGTGCGCCGGTATGAAAACACATTTGGTGCCATTCAGGAACCTGAGGCCGCTCCGATAGAATCTTTCATGAATATGCCTTCTACCGAAGCCTGATACGGGTAAAAAGACGGCGTTGACCGGAATTCGTTTTGGAACAGGAACTTTGAAAATGCCTTTCCTTACGGATTCCGGTTTTTTTATTGCGCGGTTTTTCCGCCCAAAACGCTTTTTCGCGTATATTTGCGTATTATTAGGCGTATCGTTTTTATTGGCGTGCGCCAGCGGAATAGAAAAAGATTTTGCGCCATGATGCACATTGCCATTGCAGGAAACATAGGGTCGGGCAAAACCACCTTGACGGGCTTGCTTTCCAAGCATTACAAATGGAAACCTCTCTATGAGGAAGTGGACGACAATCCGTATCTGAACAGTTTTTACGAGGATATGCGGCGGTGGTCGTTCAACTTGCAGATATATTTTCTCAATACCCGTTTCCGCCAGGTTATCGACATACGGAAAAAGGGCAAGAATGTGATTCAGGACAGAACCATTTATGAAGATGCTTATATTTTTGCCCCCAACCTTCATGCCATGGGGCTGATGACCACGCGCGACTTTGAGAATTACGTGTCGCTTTTCGAACTCATGCAGTCTTTTCTCCAACCGCCCGATCTGCTTATCTACCTGCGTGCGGATATCTCCACTTTGGTCAGGCAGATACAGCAACGGGGCAGGGACTACGAAAGTTCCATCCGGTTGGATTATCTCAAAAGCCTCAATGAACGTTATGAGAATTGGATCGAGCATTATAAGCAGGGAAATTTGCTGATAGTGGATGTGAACAATCTTGATTTCAGTAACAAACCCGAAGATCTGGGGTCGGTTATAGATAGGGTGGATGCGCAGATAAACGGTTTGTTTTAAATAGTTTATTGTTTTTTTTAGAAAAAGTTTAGAATCAGACAAAAAGTCTTAAAATAATTTCGATATGAACGTTGTAGATTATTTGCGGAAGTTTTTGACCGAACAACCCGGCAGAGAAGCCGCCGTTCCGGGTTTGGGCGTTTTTTATACCGAACAGCAAAACGGTAGGAATAAGATCTTGTTCAAGGAAGTGCTGCCCACCGACAAGGCGTTTCTGAATTATTTCGCCTTTGAGGAAAATTTAACGGAAGAGGAAGCCCGGGCTGAACTCGAAAAATGGGTACGCAAGGTTCTGCAGGAGCTGAAAGCCGCCGGTAGCGTTACGAT
Organism: uncultured Bacteroidaceae bacterium; assembly: GCA_964584745.1. Lineage (GTDB taxonomy): Bacteria > Bacteroidota > Bacteroidia > Bacteroidales > P3 > Pullibacteroides. The sequence continues at coordinate 6,581 of CAZPBB010000060.1, read as the reverse complement.
AGCCGAAGTGGGAAGTTTTTCGATTGCAAACGACAAAGTGATCTTTAAATCGCAGGCCGATGAGGCTTCCGGTGTGGAAGATTCCAATTTCGGCCTGGAACAACCTGTCCCGCAGGTACAGACACCGGAATTACCGAAGGAAGAACGTCCCTTGCGTCCTCCCGTTCCGGTAGAAAAGGCACGCGGCAAGCATGCGCCCCGTCCCATCGGAAAGCCTAAATTGCAGCCTGCCGCCCAACCGGGCACCGCGGGTAAGGAAATCGTGTTGGGCACGCGCAAAAGCTCCACCCCCTCAACATCGTTGCCGGTGTATGCCCGCACGTGGTTCATCGCATTGTGCGTGTTGGTGGTCGTGTGCGCCGTGGTATTCGGTATAACGCCTGTACGTAAGGCTGTGTTGGGGTTGGCGAAGAAACCCAATCTGGAAATGAAGGTTCCGGAAGATGATATGGTGGAAGCCTTTGTTGACCAGATGATGGAGGACGAGATGGAACCGGTTGTGGCCGATGAAGCGGAGATGGCGGCAAGAGAGAAAGCCGTGGTCGAAGAGAACGCCAAGGTGGCGCAGGCTGTGAAGGCGGGAGAAACCCGGAAAAAGGAACAGGAAGCACAGGTCAGGAAAATGCAGGCAGAGAGTAAATCTGACCCCGCGTCCAAGAAAGAAGTTAAGAAGGATCCGGTAAAGAAAGTCGAATCCTCCCCCCAGAAGCAACCCGCAGAAAAGAAGGTGTCGCAGGCGGTGGTGCAGACCGTAGAGGAAGCGAAAACGCCGGAATCCGGTAAGTTTTACATTATTGTGGGGAGTTTCGCTTCGGAAGCCAATGCCGACAGAATGGCGAAGAAAATGTGTGCGGAAGGGTTGGTGTCAACAGTATTTTATATCGAGGCCAAGAACCTCTTTTATGTGAGCGTGAAAACGTGTTCCACGCGCGATGAAGCCGTAGGCGAAAGAACCGCTTTGCGCGACAGGAACATAGATTGTTGGATTTTCGCAAACTAAAAGGGTTTGGGTAAAAATAAATTGGCGAAGTTTGAAGAGAATTTGGGTTTCGCCAACCTCTTTCAGTTTCCGGCCACGATTCAGCCCTGGGAAGCGCCTTTGCGGGGACGGTGGACGCGTGATTATTACGGAAATGCCGCGCCGATTGTATTGGAGATAGGTTGCGGAAAAGGTGATTATACAGTGGGGCTGGCGCGTCGGTATCCGGAACGGAATTTTGTGGGATTGGATATCAAGGGTGCGCGTTTGTGGCGAGGTTGCAAAACGGCTATTGAAGAAAAAATACCGAATGTAGCCTTTATCCGGACCCGCGCCGAGTTCATAGACCGCGTGTTTGCGCCGGGGGAGGTGTCTGAAATATGGATCACCTTTCCGGATCCACAACCGTCGAAGCCCAATAAACGCTTGTGTTCCCCCGCTTTTCTGGATCGTTACCGCAAGATTTTTCCCGATGGAAAAGGCATCATCCATCTCAAGACGGATGATATGGACCTATATGCTTATTGCCGCAATGAGGTGGTGCTTCCTACCGGTTACGAAATATTGCACGACAGTGCCGATCTGTATGCGGAACCCCACCCCATAGAGGAAGCATGCTGTGTGCAGACCTTTTATGAACGGCGCTGGCTTGCCGAAGGGCGCAGCATCAAGTATATCTCCTTTAAACTCTCCTGACAGAAATAGCATCGGCGCTCATGCGGCTTAAAGCGAAAATAAAGGTTTTCTTGTTTCTCTGGATGGCTCTGGCATTGTGTCCGGTTGCTTCGCACGCGCAGGAAACAGAAGAAAGAGGAGCCCTTACGCCGCAGCAACGCAGGGATTCCATCCGTCGGGCCAAGTTGGCGAGTTTGGCGAAAAGCAGGGGAGAAACCGTGGTCTATTACGATCTCTACATGCAGAGCGGGCTTCCGGTGTTCGACACGATGCGGTATCCTTTGGATGGCTTTCAGAAATTCGATCCGGTTTACCAGCACAAAGATTTCCGTGCCGATAGGGGAAGCCTGGGCATGCCTGATCAATTGCTGGAATATGTCCCCATGCAGGTGGCCGGTTTCGGTTTGCGTTCCAATCCGTTTTCATCGTGGTTTTATACGCCTCAGAACACTCCTTTCTATCAAACCAAAAATCCCTATACAACACTCTATTTCGTTAATAATTTCGGAAAAGACCTTAATTTTTTCAGGGCGACCCACAGCCAGAATGTGGCCAGGGGATTGAATCTGGATATCGATTTCAGGGTGTATGACGTGTATGGCCGCTACTATAACAGCCGCAGCAATCAGTATAACGTGCGTTTTTCGGGCAACTATATCAGCCGGGATGCCCGATATCGGATAGTGTTCGGCTATATCCACAATGTGGCGGCGGTGGGCGAAAACGGGGGAATCAAGGGCGATTCGCTCTTTACCGGCAATCAACTTTCCAACCGTCTCAAGATTCCGGTATATATGACTTCGGCCTCCAACCGTTGGCGCGAAAACAGATACTTTTTTAAGCAGTCCTACCATTTTTACGATACAGGAAAGGATTCCATTCCCGAAAACAATCGCAGTTACGGCTATCTGACCCATAGTTTCGATATAGAGGATATGTTGCTCAAGTATCGGGACCGGACCACGGCGGCCGATGGGTTCTACACGCACTTTTTTCTGGATCCGGTGAAAAGTTCGGAACAGAACGCGATGATGAAGATGACCAACCGTGTTTTCTACAGCAGCGCGGATATGGAATACCTTCCTTTCGGCTATCGCTTTAAGTTCGCCGCCGGTTTTAAGAACGAATATATCCGTTGGCACGACCGTATGGTGCGGAAAGAATGGGTGCAGTGGTTCCCGTTTGCGGAGATACAGCTGGACTTTGCCGACCGTTTTGTGTTCGATGCCTATCTCGATTTTGGTTTCGGCGGCTACAACAACTTCGATTTCAGCGGCAGGGCTATGTTCAAATATCTGTTCAGGGATGACCGTGAGCGTACGCTTTCCAAGCGCGATGGGGTGGAAGTTCAGTTGGGGGTGAACCGGTTTGAGGCCGATTGGCTCTACGCATGGCATTTTTCCAATCATTTCTATTGGGAAAACAATTTCAGGAAAAACACAGAGGCCTATCTGCAATTCAAATTCAACTACAAAGGTTGGTGGCTGAGAGCCAAGGCGGGCATGCTGAGCGATTACGTGTTGATGAAGAAAGACGGCCCGGTGCAGGCCGACAAGGGTTTTTTCGTGGTGAACGCCGTGGCGGGCAAGAATCTGCATATCGGCAAATATGTGGGTTTGGATAATCTGCTCACAGTGGCCTACAGTTCGCGGCAAGCCTATCTGCACCTGCCTTTGTTCGGTATGCAGGAAAATCTCTACGGCATTATTCCCATCAAGAACATAGCGCAGATACAGGTGGGAATAGAGTGTATTTACAATACGTCCTACTATGCGGATGCCTACAATCCGGCTACGGCAAGTTATTATTGGCAGGATGAGGTGAAGACAGGCAATTTCTTTTTCATGAATGTTTTCCTGAATTTTCAGGTAAAGCGGGCGAATCTGTTTGTCAAGTGCCTTAACGTGGCCGAAGGCCTGTTCAAATACAATTATATCCAAACCCCGCATTATCCGTTGGTGGACCGCTGTGTCCGCTTCGGTGTCTCGTGGCGGTTTTTTGAATAGTACATCATTCTGACCAATCATAGACCAATCATCGTCATCATGTACCTTCACGGACAGTTTCTGTGTCCGCTAAATGTACGTCGTCTATAATCCGTATCGTCGGTTTTTGTCCGAAACTTGCAAATGTTCAATAAAATACGTACCTTTGTGCCGTTGCGTGCTGTTTCAGCGGCATCGCACAGTTCCAAGATAAACGCGAGTATCCACCAAAACCAACGGACCGGAGAACACATCTTTGCCGGAATATTGAAAATCGATAGTTCGGAAATACAAACCCTAAAAATCCAAGTATCATGAAAACGAAGAGCCTGTTTCTGTCGGCCATCCTAAGTATGGGGATGACGCTAATGGCGTTGCCGGCAGGCAACCAGACATATCATTACCATCGGGGCGAGAAGATACCCTTCCGGAACCGAACGGTAAGCGGCTGTTCGGTGGAAGTGCGGGATGTAACCGTAAAAAAAGGAGCCGAATCGATCATCCAGGCGGAACGGAATGCAACGATAGGCCCCGGTTTCACGATGGAAACGGGGGCGGAATTGCAAGTAAAATAGATACGGAAACTTAAAATCGTAGTCATGAAAAAGTTAAAATATATATTGCCTATATTGACAATAGGGATTTTCCTGCTTCTTCACACCCCGTGTTTCGGACAGGTGGAAAAGATAGGGGAGGTGGCGACAAAAGAGCAGCCGCTAGGTGGATCTTCTTGGTTTTACCAATACATCCCTAAAATGCGGTTGTTTGGAGATACCCTGTATGTGGCCACATCGAATGGTCTGTACCGAAAGGATTTGCGGGATGCGGAGGGTGAATTCTCGTTGGTAGGGTTCGAGGGGCTTAAAGTGGTGGATTTTTCAAAATGGGGAGAAAAATATCTGACGGTAATGTATGGAGAGACCAACCCCAAAGACAGTTTGATTTTTCTTTCGGTAGATAGCGGAAAGACCCATAAGGATATAACGCCTTTAGGTATTGAATACGTATGTGGAACAGAAGGTCCTATGAGGCGCATGGCGATCAATCCTCTGAACCCTGCCTCCTGTTTTATATTCCGTGAGAATCATTCTAATTATATCCGTACATTTAATTTTGGGGAAGGGGAAGATTGGCACGTTGCAAGGAGACGGGTAATAGGGGGCGGTCCCAATACAAACCTTTTCTATCATCCATTGGATACCACGCTGATTTTTCAGGCCGGCGCGATATATGGCCCGGCTGTTATGCATTCAACTGTGGCTTGGTCGGAAGACGATGGATATACATGGGAGGAAGTTGAACTGGGAGGATATGGCTTCTTCGACATGGTTTGTTCCCCGAAAACCCCCGAGGTGATGTTATATAGCCAAGGGTATTGGGGAGGAATAGGGAAAACAACCGATAGGGGCAGAACATGGTATGTTCCCTATAAACCGGATTTCGGGATAACGAAACTTGTTTTTGATGAAAATGCTCCCCATACGGTTTACGCTCTTTCCGGTGTGATTTATTTTAGCACTAAGGAAAATTACAAGGTAGCCATACTCCGTTCGGTAGATGAAGGAGAGACATGGGAAGCGTTCTATCAGTGGGAACCGCCGTTTGCGGAAACCGGCGGTGTGATAGATGTGCTGTATTATCAAAACAGACTGCTGTTCTATACGGGGATGGGCGGCATCTTTGCCTTGAAATTGGATGAAGTGTCCTTGGCTACGGAGCGGGAGGCGGAACCTGTTCTTGAAATCAGCCCGAATCCTGTGCGGGAGGTGCTGCGGTTTGAAACGGAAGCGGATATCCGTCGGGTGGAGATTACCGATATGAGGGGGCGGACGGTGCGGAACACGGTGCTGCCGGCCGGAGTACGGGAAATTCCGTTGTATGACCTGCCTGCCGGGATGTATGTGGCGTGTTTCCATACCGAAAAATCCTGTGTGCGCAGGAAGGTGTCGGTGGTGCGGTAGTCCGATGTTGATAACTATACGGAAAGCCTTTGCAAAAAAGGAGCGGAAATGCTAACTTTGTGTATTGTTTAAAATACTATAAGTTGTTGACTATGAGCGAATTGGAGAATAAGGAAGGGCAACAGGGCGCATATACCGCCCAGAATATTCAGGTATTGGAAGGTTTGGAGGCGGTGCGTAAGCGTCCTGCCATGTATATAGGCGATGTAAACGTACGCGGTCTGCACCATCTGGTGTATGAAGTGGTCGATAACTCCATCGATGAGGCTTTGGCTGGGTACTGTACCCATGTGGAAGTAACCATATACGAAGACAACTCCATTTCGGTGCGCGACAACGGCCGCGGTATCCCCACCGACATGCACCCCAAAGAAAAGAAAAGCGCTTTGGAAGTGGTGATGACCGTGCTGCATGCCGGGGGGAAGTTCGATAAAGGCACGTATAAGGTTTCCGGCGGTCTGCACGGGGTGGGGGTTTCTTGCGTCAATGCGCTTTCGGATCATCTGAAAGTGGATGTGTTCAGGGAAGGCAGGCATTTTGTGCAGGAATACGCCAAGGGCCGTCCTTTATATGATGTGAAGGTGGCGGGAGAGGCCGCCGAAGAAGAACGCGGCACTTTGGTTACCTTTCATCCGGATGCTGAGATTTTCTCGGTTACCGTTTACGACTATGATGTGCTTTCCGCCCGTCTCCGTGAACTGGCGTTTTTGAACAAAGGCTTGCGTCTTTCGCTTACCGACCGCCGTGTACAGAAGGAAGACGGCAGTTTCAAGACAGACAGTTATTATTCGGCCGAAGGTCTGAAGGATTTTATAGCCTATCTGGATTCGAACCGCACCGTGCTGATGCCCGAACCCATTTATATCGAAGGTGAAAAAAATGGTATTCCGGTGGAACTCTCGATGGAGTACAACGACGGCTTTTCCGAAAACCTCCATTCCTACGTAAACAACATCAATACGATAGAAGGCGGTACGCACC
>CAZPBB010000059.1:0-9742 GCA_964584745.1 uncultured Bacteroidaceae bacterium | reverse complement strand
CACAGGTGCCGTCGTTGAGGGCGATGAAGGCAACGTTCTTGTTGCCGCGCTTGGTCCTTACCCATCCTTTTACGGTAACGGTTTTTGTTTCGCCCTCCGCCAAGGTAAGGCCTACCAGACTCTTGATTTCAGTGTGTCTTAACATCTTTTTCTCTTTCTTGGAACAAAAAACAATTGCAAAGGTACATCTTTCTGAAACATCTTAGACCTATCGCCGTCATCATGTGCCTTCACGGACAGCCCCTTTGTCCGCTAAAGGTACATCTTTCTGAAGGATCTCAGACCTATCGGAGATGGTTTATATCTTCATCGGATTACTTTGTCATAGAAGTATATCTTTGGGGAAAATTTAGCATAAAATAGCGATTGGGGGGAATACAACCAACAAAATCCAGATATAAATTTTGCCATTTGCAAAAAACGCCCTATCTTCGCAATACTAAAATGAAGCGAATCACAATAAGGATTATTCCGTTGTGAAAACATCAGGTTTATCCCTCGTCCTTTAACGGGGGATTTTTTTGTCTTGTCATCACCCTCTCTTTTTTCGAAAAATCGTATCTTTATGGCAGAGAATCTGCTTATAGCATTCTCCGGGAATTATGCTCTTGTTATAACTTCGAAAACATATAGGCCATGAAAAAGATATTGGGACTCGACTTAGGGACGAACAGCATTGGCTGGGCGGTCGTGAACGAAGCAGAGAATGCCTCGGAAAAATCATCCATCGTTAAATTGGGTGTACGGGTCAATCCGTTGACTGTAGATGAATTGGCTAATTTTGAAAAAGGTAAAAGTATCACAACCAATGCAGACCGTACACTGAAAAGGAGTATGCGCCGCAATCTGCAACGGTATAAACTTCGCAGGGAGGCTCTTATTCAAACGCTAAAAGAGCATGGTTTCATTACCGACCAAACATTATTGTCCGAAAACAGCAATAAAACAACCTTTGAGACCTATCGTTTAAGAGCCAAGGCTGCGGTTGAATCCATTTCTTTGGAAGAGTTTGCAAGGGTGCTTTTGATGATTAACAAAAAACGAGGATATAAAAGCAGTCGAAAAGCTAAAGATGGAGAGGAAGGCAGTTTGATTGACGGGATGGAAATAGCCAAAAAACTATATAATGAAAATCTTACACCGGGGCAGTTGAGTTTGCAAATCCTTGAGTCGGGGAAAAATTATACACCAGATTTTTATCGCTCGGATTTACAAGAGGAATTTGATAGGATATGGAATGTCCAACAACCATTCTATCCCGAAGTGTTGACAGATTCTGTGAAACAAGAGGTTTGCGGTAGAAACAAATCTCAGACATGGGCTATTCTAGTAAAATATTTTGTTTGGTATGAAAATGGGAATGAATGTCGATTGCAAGGTATCAAACGGCAAACAAAAGGACTGGCGCAAAGAAAAGAAACACTTGATTGGCGGGTAAAGTCTTTATTCGAAAAAAGGAATCCCGAAGAATTGGCCATTGTCTTCTCGGAAATCAACGGTCAGATTAATTCCTCGAGCGGCTACTTGGGTTCTATAAGCGACCGAAGCAAGGAGTTGTATTTTAACCGCCAAACGGTTGGGCAATACTTGATGGCCTCCTTGAAAAACAACCCACACGAAAGTTTGCACAACAAAGTGTTTTACAGACAGGACTATTTGGATGAATTCAATACCATTTGGGAAAAACAGGCTGAATTTCATCAAGAATTGACCCCGGAACTGAAAAAAGAAATCCGCGACACAATTATCTTCTATCAACGAAGATTAAAAAGCCAAAAAGGTTTGATTTCTGTTTGTGAGCTGGAAAACAGAGAAATCGAGATAACAAACGGTGGGAAGACAAGAAAGAAAATTATAGGGTGTAAAGTTATTCCACGTTCCTCCCCCTTGTTTCAAGAGTTTAAGATTTGGCAAACGCTGAACGATGTTGAAATACTGGTTTCCGGAACGACAAGAAAACGATTGTCCAAAAGAAAAGAAGATAAACCAAGTGATTCGAACGAAACAGATGCCTTGATTACCCAAGGGCACCGTCCGCTTGAACAGGAGGAAAAGGAGTTGTTGGCACGCGAACTGTTTTTGCGTAAGGAATTGACAAAATCGCAGGTTTTGAAAATACTCTTTGAGAATCCCCAAGGTTTGGATTTGAATTTTAAGAAGATTGATGGAAATAGAACAGGGTTGGCGTTATATGAAGCATATAGCCGGATGATAGAAGCATCGGGACATGAACCCTTGGATTTTAAGAAGTCTTCAGAGTATATCATCAATCAAGCCAATACGGTTTTCGAGGGGTTAGGTTGGAATACGGATATCTTACGGTTCGATGAGGCAGTGTTTGAATCGAAGGAGGCTATGGAAAGATCACCGTATTTCAGATTATGGCATTTGCTATATTCTTTTGAGGGCGACAATACGCCTACGGGTAATGGGAAACTGATTGAGAAAATCATGGAACTTTGTCATATAGAAAAAGAATATGCATCAATTTTAGCAGCGGTTACATTCCAAGAAGATTATGGGAGTTTAAGTGCCAAAGCCATCCGTAAGATTTGGCCTTATCTTAAAGGTGGCAATGGTTATAGTTTGGCGTGTGAATATGCGGGGTATCGTCATTCAAAATCTTCTCTAACCAAGGAAGAGATTGCCAATAAAGAATTGAAAGATAAATTGGAGATTCTCCCCAAAAACAGCTTGCGGAATCCGGTTGTGGAAAAAATCCTCAATCAGATGGTAAACGTTGTCAACGCTGCGATAGAAGCTTATGGGAAACCTGATGAAATCCGCGTTGAGTTAGCCAGGGAGTTAAAAAAGAATGCGGCGGAACGGGAAAAAATGAGCCAAGATATCGCCAGCAATACTAGGGCACACGAAGGAATCAAGAAATTATTGGAGCAGGAATTTGGATTGACACACGTAAGTCGAAACGATATCATTCGTTATAAACTTTACGAAGAGCTGAAAGGGAATGGTTATCATACCCTATATACCAATCAATATATTCCTCGGGAAAAATTATTCAGCAAGGAAATAGATATAGAGCATATTATTCCGAAGGCTCGCATATTTGATGATTCTTTCTCGAATAAGACATTGGAATATAGAGCGGCCAATATAGAGAAGAGCAATAAGACGGCTTATGATTATGTAGAGGAGAAGTATGGTGCAGAGGGTGTCGAGCATTATAAAAAGCGTTGCGAAGATATAATGAGGGATAAGCCTGCCAAACTAAAGAAGCTTTTAATGAAAGAAAGTCAAATTCCCGACAACTTTATTGAGAGGGATTTGCGAAATACACAATATATTGCTAAAAAGGCGTTATCTATGTTAGGGGAGATTTCCCGTAGCGTGGTGGCTACTTCCGGTTCCATTACAGATGCATTGCGTAAGGATTGGGAATTGGTAGATGTGATGAAAGAACTCAATTGGGAGAAATATAAAACGTTGGGCTTGGTGGATTATTTCACGGATAAAGATGGTCGCAAGATTGGCTATATCAAAGATTGGACCAAGCGCAACGACCATCGTCATCATGCCATGGATGCCTTGACCGTTGCCTTTACAAAAGCGGCGTTCATACAGTATTTTAACAACAAGAATGCCAGTTTTGACGAAACCACAGAAGCGTATCGGATTAAAAACAAGTATTTCGACAACGGGAGGGCGATTTCTCCGATACAGCCAGTAGCTGCCTTCAGAGCCGAAGCCAAAAAGGCCATGGAGGATATTTTGGTTTCGATAAAAGCCAAGAATAAGATCGTTACCTTAAATACCAATCACATCAAAAAGCAAAAAGGAGAACAGAAAGTAGTACAGCAAACACCGCGCGGACAATTGCATTTGGAAACGATATATGGAAGCAGTCGTAGATATGAAACGAAAGAAGAAAAGGTAAACGCTTCTTTTGATGCGGAAAAGATAGCCAAAGTGAGCAAGAAAGCCTATCGCGAGGCCTTATTGAAACGTTTGGCAGAAAACAATAACGATCCCAAGAAAGCCTTTACTGGCAAGAATACATTAGAAAAAAATCCTTTATGGTTGAATGCGGAACAGAGTGCTAAGGTTCCGGAAAAAGTGAAACTAGTAAACTTTGAAACCGTTTATACGATTCGGAAACCGATAGATGAAACTTTGAGCGTTGATAAGGTTCTTGATGTCAAGATTAAAAAGATTTTGGAAGACAGGTTGGCCCAATATGGAGATGCAAAGAAAGCATTTACAAATTTAGAAGAAGATCCCATTTGGCTAAATAAGGAAAAAGGAATCAAACTGAAACGTGTTACCATTCGAGGTATCAGTAATGCTCAATCGTTGCACGACAAGAAGGATAAGAACGGAAATTTCATCTTGAAGTCGGATGGTACAAAGAGTCCTGTTGATTTTGTCAATACAGGGAATAACCACCATGTAGCCATTTATCGGAAACCTATATTGGATAAATCCGGACAATGGGTTTTGGATGAAAACGGTAAACAGAAATATGAATTAGAAGATGTTGTAGTTTCTTTCTTCGAAGCAGTGGCTCGTGTGAACCAAGGCTTATCGGTGATAAACAAGGACTATAAAGCAAATGAGGGTTGGCAGTTTCTATTTAGCATGAAGCAGAACGAATACTTTGTCTTTCCTAATGAGGTTACAGGTTTTACCCCTAAGGAGATTGACTTATTGGATCCCAAAAATTACGCAATGATTAGCCCGAATCTTTTCAGAGTCCAAAAACTTACATCAAAAGATTATGTATTTAGGCATCATTTAGAAACTACGGTGGAAAGCAAAAAAGAATTACGTGATATAACATGGAAGCGTGTACAGTCTTTACCTATTATGAACACTATCGTTAAAGTTCGTGTGAACCATATTGGACAAATTGTTTCTGTAGGAGAATATTAAAATCTGTTATTCATGATTAAGAAAACTCTATACTTCGGAACACCGGTCTATCTGTCGTTGAGAAACGAGCAATTGGTAATCAAACTTCCCGCTGTGGAAGTCAATGACACTTTGCCCGAATCATTTAAACGACAAAACGAGGTAACCAAACCGATCGAAGATATAGGGGTGGTGGTCTTGGACAATCGGCAAATCACCATGACCACGGGTATCATGGAGGCATTGTTAGCCAACAATTGCGCTTTAATCACCTGTGATAGCCGCAGTATGCCTGTCGGTTTGATGTTGCCTTTAGCTGGAAATACTACGCAAAACGAACGTTTTCGACAACAGTTAGAAGCTTCTCTCCCCCTTACCAAACAACTTTGGCAGCAAACAGTTCAAAGGAAAATCGAGAATCAGGCGGATGTTTTAAAATGTTGTACCGGAGCGGAAATCCGCTGCATGAAAGTATGGGCAAAGGAAGTCAAAAGCGGCGATCCGGAGAATCTGGAAGGAAGGGCGGCCGCCTACTATTGGAAGAAGCTTTTTCCTGATCAAGAGTTCACAAGAGCCCGTGATGGTGAAGCTCCCAATAATCTTCTAAACTACGGCTACGCCATTCTTCGTGCCGTTGTTGCAAGAAGTTTGGTGGCCAGTGGATTATTGCCCACCTTGGGAATCCATCATCACAACCGCTATAATGCCTACTGCTTGGCGGATGATATTATGGAGCCCTACCGGCCTTATGTAGATGAGTTGGTATATGGCATTGTAAAGAGCGGTGTAGATTGCGAAGTGTTGACTAAAGAATTGAAAGCGAAATTGCTTATGGTTCCCACTTTGGATGTCGTGATTGCTGGAAAAAGAAGCCCTTTGATGATAGCGGTCGGACAAACTACAGCCTCTCTATACAAATGTTTTAGCGGCGAGTTACGAAAGATAGTATATCCGGAACGATGATTGAACGTTTCAGCGAATACCGTATTATGTGGATACTGGTGCTGTTTGATTTACCGACGGAGACAAAGAAAGACAAACGTGCTTATGTGGATTTTAGAAAGAATCTGCAAAAGGATGGTTTTACTATGTTTCAGTTTTCCATCTATGTACGGCATTGTGCCAGTAGTGAAAATGCGGATGTACATATCAAGCGGGTCAAGTCTTTTCTCCCCGAATACGGGCATGTCGGAATTATTTGTTTGACAGACAAACAATTTGGCAATATTGAGTTGTTTTATGGACAGAAAGCCGTTCCTCCTATAGCGGAAGGTCAACAATTGGAATTATTCTAAATAAGAAAACCTCGCCATTCGGCGAGGTTCCTCTTGAGAAACAGTTTGATTTTTTGACTCTATTCTATGACGTAAAAGGTTATTCATTAAACCTTTGTTTATATTGAGCTGTTCTCAATACGTCAAAGATACTAAAATGAAAGCGAGTCACAACAAGAGTTCTTCAGCCGCCTGACCCGCCTGGCTGTTCTCAATACGTCAAAGATACTAAAATGAAAGCGAGTCACAACAAGTTGTGCGCGTCAATATATTTGCTAGATGCTGTTCTCAATACGTCAAAGATACTAAAATGAAAGCGAGTCACAACAACATGGAAAGCTTCAAGGAAGTGATGTCGCTGTTCTCAATACGTCAAAGATACTAAAATGAAAGCGAGTCACAACAATATCGGCGCGTTACATGCAAATAGAGGGCTGTTCTCAATACGTCAAAGATACTAAAATGAAAGCGAGTCACAACTAATGTGCCTATATCCGAGATTAGTAAGAAGCTGTTCTCAATACGTCAAAGATACTAAAATGAAAGCGAGTCACAACTCGGCTTCCTGTGGAAGACGAAGAAGGTGAGCTGTTCTCAATACGTCAAAGATACTAAAATGAAAGCGAGTCACAACTGAACAAGATAGAGATGAGGATTCCGGTAAGCTGTTCTCAATACGTCAAAGATACTAAAATGAAAGCGAGTCACAACTCGAATGCGACTTGTTTTTCTTCAAAATCCGCTGTTCTCAATACGTCAAAGATACTAAAATGAAAGCGAGTCACAACACGGTTGCTTACCTATAGATGTTTGCGTTAGCTGTTCTCAATACGTCAAAGATACTAAAATGAAAGCGAGTCACAATGCATACGCGGTCGCACGTACTGTATGATATTGCCACCCTCATTGTGAACTTTGGCATACGGCACCTTTCCCAGATCCACCCCAACCTTGATATGGTCTGCCAGGGCATGAGCCTTGACACTGTTCTGCAACAGCCCTGTGTTGTGCAAGATACGTTTTCCTGCGCTCTTGGCGCTTTCTTTCTTACGCTTCTTCCATTTGCTTGCTTTGCCACAGGAAACGAAGCCTTGTGCCGAAAAATTGGCATCTTTCATCTTTTCGGCAGCCCCGGCAATATATTTCGGCAGTTTCTTTACCAGTCGCTCTATTTGGGCTTGTTTGTGCCGAAAGTCCCCTGGCATGTTTTGTAAATCGCGCATGATTGTGTATCTTTGTTATCCTGAAAGAGGTAAGAATCGGAAAACGCTGACGCCTGACCCGCGTTGAGGGAGCACGCAAGATTCTTATCTCTTTTTTCTTTGTATAAGAACTCCTAACCGAAATTGTTCTGCTCCATTCTTATCATTCATTCGATAAAAACTTTGGACATAGTTATGTTTATTAACAAACAAAACAATAGGATTGTCTTTATAATATTTTAGGTAAACTTTAGCCATCGCTTCTTTATACTTGCGACTCTCTTGGCTTGATACCCACACTTCATCCGGTTTGAGAAATACATCCAAGATTTCATTGAAGTAACTCCAACGTTTTTGTGGTTCCGGATATTTTTTGGTCGGCTTGTCTTTAATATCACGCAGTTTCTCATATAGCTGTTCTCATGAAAAATATGCCGAGGCCTGATGTTTTGCATCTATCAAGGTAAAACCCTCGCCGGCTTGGCCGTATTCGCCTTCCATCGTGTCCCAAAAAGCATCGTAATCTTCTTTGCTCTTGATGTTTCCTTGGTAATCCGCCAATTTTTTGGGTTTCTGATAAATCTGCTCTATGGACTTCATGCCGTAGTGTTTGGTGGCCGTCATCTGCTCTGCCTTGGCGGCAGCGTTGGCCTTATAATACGGATGCTCATTCTTGTCGAAGATATACGATGTTCCGACATTGTGCCGGAAGGTCTTTTTAACGCTACCACCGCCTATTTTTTGAGCCGTTTCGCTATCGGTTATTGTCCGTCTCTTACGATCAACCAAATGATTGTATTTTCGGTCAGTGTGTTTCTTCACCGTACACCTGCAATTCCAACCGTTTGGAGGATAATACGACTTCCAAAATGGGTCATCGATGGGGAGGATAATACCATCAAGGGCCTGGTGTTCCGGGCGTACATGCCCGTCCCTTGCAGTAACGTATTCAAGATATGGATGCGTGCTGTTTTCAATAAAACCATAAAAAATGAAAACCACCACTCTTTTTTACTTATCTCTAAAAAATCTTCCGGAGATCCATCGACAGGAATTCTTCGGCGCTCAGGCCGCCATCACCGACAATCACCGCCGTGTGAGGCTTGAAATTCCTTTTAAAGAGATCTAATCCGGCCGTCTTTTTCTCTGCATTGCTTTTGACCTCGATAGCCACGACTGAACCTTTTTTCCGCAACACAAAATCCACCTCCGCATCGCGTTCCCGCCAATAGAAAACCTCAAACCGATGCACAAATGCCTGACTGATGATGTATGCGCCTACGCCCGACTCGAAAATATGCCCCCAAGCCTTACGATCCAATATCGCTTGTTCAAAACTATGAGGACTGTATATTGTTTTCAATGCATTGTTATATACTTGAAACTTCGGAATGCTTGAATTTCGCCGCGCCATATCGATGCTGTACTTTCGCAAACCGTTCAACATTCCCGACTCGTTCAACAGATTGACATAACCGGCCAATGTTGTCGTATTGCCGGCATCCTGCAACTCTCCCAACATCTTCGTCAAAGAAAGCAGTTGGCCCGAATAGGCGGCGCCCAATTCAAAAGTTTGTCGCAACAATGCAGGCTTTCCGACGGGTGTATCCATCAAAATATCTTTATTGATGGTTGCATCCACAATAGCCGACTGAACATACTGCATGTATCGCTCATCATCGCCAATCAGCGATGCCGCCCCCGGATAACCTCCATAAAACAAGTATTGGTCGAGGTTGAAGCCAAAGCAGTCCCGCATTTCAGAATAACTCCAATGGGTTATGCGGATTTCCTCGAAGCGGCCACCCAACGATTCTGAAAGTCCTTTTTCCAACAATACACGGCTACTTCCAAGTAAAAGCACCTTGATATTCCGGTCATAAAAAGTATCGTCATCCCACTCTTTTTTGACCACTTCACTCCAATTCGCAATTTTCTGAACCTCATCGATAACAAGAACTATGCTCTCATATTCTTTGTTCTCTTTCAGGCTCCGCACAGCCGCCCAACAGTTCGACACCCAAGCGCTATTCGTAGCAGGTACGTTGTCGGCAGAAAAGAATTGGTAGGGAGCGTTCAGTTCCTGCAACACCTGCTTCACAACGGTCGATTTCCCCACTTGCCGAGGCCCCATAACAACCTGAATAAACTTGCGTGGCTCTTCAAGCCGATTTTTAATAGTATTATATTCAGTCTTTTTATACATGTTTTTACATTTTACGCAGTGCATTGAGTATTTTTACGCAGTGCAAATATAAGTAGATTTCTTTAAGAAACTTACAAGGAAAGCAACAAATCGGCCAAGAGAACTGCCGTTTCCGGTTCTTCTTTCGATGCTTCCCTGGGTTTCCATGCCACAACAAACCGAACGGATGCCGATTTCACCTTATAACCCCT
>CAZPBB010000058.1:0-9971 GCA_964584745.1 uncultured Bacteroidaceae bacterium | reverse complement strand
GGAACCCCTTGCCTCCCCCATTCAGGAAGCCAACGAGATTCCGGGAGGGAAGTAGAAACAATCGTTACCGTTCCCTATATCCAAGAACAGCCGCTAAAGAATGTCCTTTAGCGGCTGTTTCATTATTCTTCCTTAAAGCTGTTTTTTGCAATCTTCCATAAAAAGTTTCAGAATATGCGTATTTTGGCTTGATCCGTACTACTATCCGAACAAAAAAACGCCCTACTTTTGCTCTGACATTCTTCGAAGAAATGTTTAAACTAAAAAATAAACTTGTTGAGAAGATAAATTTCAACGTAACTTAACAAAAAATGAAAAGACTGAGTGTATTTATTCTTGCCGTTTTAGCAGGATTGTGCCTTTTTTCGTGCGAAAAAGTAGGAACCGAAAAACAAAAAACAGATTTTGATTTTTCCGTCATGGGAAAAATGCACAACGATGGCCTGGAAGTTATTTTCAGCGGAATTCAAGAGGTAGGCGTTGCCTTCGACATCAATCAAACGAAAGAAAACCAGCAGAATTCGTACATTGAAACTATCAAAAACAATGCGATATTGTATGTTGAGCAAGAAACAGATCATAATGCCGAAGCGGTTTCCCTTGCGAAAGACTTGCTGAGTAAATTTTTAGATGATGTACCCGAATACGCAGAGCACAAACCCACCGACAACACCATCTACACACCTTATATCCAGAGCAGTAAGATGTCAGCAGCTTTTAACACTCAATTAAAAAACCTCAACGAAATTGCTACAGATAAAGATCTGAATCTACAATCTTTACTTTCAAGGTTGCAACAATTGGAAACCACGGTAAGAAACTCATCTTTGATCGAGAAGGAAAAAAATATTTTATTAGCCGGCATATCCGTAGCGCAAGAATCTTACCAATATTGGTATGGTAAAGGTGATGAATGGCTTGAGACATTGAATGTTCCTGGCCAAAAAAGAAAAATTTCATGGAAACGCGTAGGAAATGCGGATATTAGCGGTGCTGTGGATGGTGCTATATCAACTTTTGCGGCGGCGCTTGTGGGTGGTCCCGCGGGATGGGGAGCGATGATCGTCGGTGTGGCTGCGGGTGCGGCTGGATCTTCCGCATCCGAAGCCGTTGGGCAACTTTTGGAATAGAGAGGATTATTAACTATCTTTGTATAATCATAAAAAACTAAAAATCATGAAGAACAAAGCGCTGCACCTAAAAAGCAAAGCATGGAAATGGATTTTTGTGGAATATACGGCGTTTCTTACAGGTTTTGTGTTTTCGTATTTTTTCGGTGGCGAATCTGTGAAGCACTCAGTAATCAATACGCTTGGCGCAATGGTGGCGATGAGCATCTGTTTCTACCTGCTTCACCGTAAGGGCAAGTTATTTGTTCAGAACGACAATGAAGTGAAGGTTCAGAAGTAAGGCTCCAGCTTAGTTTTTACCTGACAACCGAACCTTGAAATCAAAAATTTTCAGGGTTCGGTTTTTTATTTTTTGCCATGAAAAAATCCATACCTTTCTTGAATCTGTATCCCGAGTTGGGAAAAGAAACCACCCAATGTCTTTCGTGGCAGGATGATATTTTTTTAATCAATCAGTACAAGCTACCCACAATGTGCCATGAGCCATTCCTAACAGATTTCGCTTTAATTTTTTTGATGGAAAAAGGGAAAATTTCTTGTGAATTGAGTTGTAGAAAATTTGAGGCAGAAGGGGCATGTTTGGCTATCATACCTCCCCATACACTCCAAAAAGTTATCGATGAATCTAACGATACAAAGAAAAAATTATTGATTTTATCTAAAAATGTGATGGATGGGATTTTCTTGAACCGTAGGGAACGAATTTTTTTGAATCAAGCTTTTCTTTCCAACCCCATCATTCCTCTGCCGAAAAAACAATACCAGAATTATTTACTCTATTTCAATCTAATAGAGAATGAATTACAGGAACCGAACAATCTTAATCGAACAAAAACCATCCAAAAGATTTTCGAAGCTCTAATCACCAAATATCCGATAAACGAATTCGTACAAAATATCATGTCTCGTCCTCGCGATAGGAAGGAGGCTCTGTTGCAGAAATTCCACCTTGCGTTACACGACTTTTACAGACAGCAACGTGCCGTATCTTTTTATGCGGACAAACTGTCGGTCACCCCGCAGTATCTTTCTAAGGTTACCAAAGAAAAATCAGGAAAATCGGCAATAGAACTGATTGAAAATTATGTAATAGAAAACATTAAAATATCTTTACTCTATGAAGACAGAAGCCTCAAAGACATAGCGGACAATTTCCGTTTCGGTTCATTCGACCTGATGAATAAATACTTCAAAAGGAAAACAGGGATTTCTTTAGCCGAATATCGCAAAAACGGTCGAATTTGCCCTCGTTAAACATGATTATTTGACAAAACCGATGAACGGGCTTGCCCTCGTTGTTTCGCTATCGCTGTTCGGGGAGATAACTCCTTCTTGCCAGTATTCCATTGACAGATAACAGGGGGTGTAAAGGCAGCCCGTAAACGTCATTAACATCCTTTTTTGCTTGCAATCTGTCCGACAATGTTACGAATTAGGTGTTAGCATTTCCTTTTGATTTTAAGATAAAATACTTCGCGATTTTGTTACACAGGTTGTATCTCACGCCATGCTCATTGACAGATATTGCATTCATCTAAGCGGATGTCTGTTTATATTCTGTGGGGAAAAGCGTGCCTATCCGCTTCTATTCCGTATCTTTGCATAAAAAGTTTATCAGAGCCATGAAGAAACGACTCACGATAGCCCTTGTGGCGCACGATCATAGAAAAGCCGATATGGTGGACTGGGCCAAGTTCAACGCCGAATATCTTTCGCGGCACCGCTTGGTATGCACGGGAACCACCGGCGGATTGATTCAGGATATGTTCAAGGAAGCCGGTATCGAGGCGGATGTTCAACGCATGCAGTCCGGCCCTATGGGTGGCGATGCCGAGATTGCCGCCATGGTGGTGCGCAACGAGATAGACTTCGCCATTTTCCTTATCGACGACCTCAATGCCCAGCCGCACGAAGCCGACATACAGATGCTCCTGCGTCAATGCCGCCTGCACAACGTGCCCATCGCCTGCAACCGCATCAGCGCCGACCTGATAATCTCGAGCCCGCTGTGGGACGATCCCCATTACAAACCGATGGCGCAAAGCTACATACGGTTCGAACGTTAGACAAAGCCGAGCGTAGACACCAAGCTTGCTTGGATTACGCCGAGACGGTTTAACATCGGTTGAAAACCAACGAAAATAACAGGGAAATGAAGGTTTTGCTCGTCAATACTTCGGAACGTACAGGGGGTGCGGCCGTGGCCGCCAACCGGCTGATGAAAGCCTTGAACAAGAACGGTGTGGAGGCCAGAATGCTGGTTCTGCATAAGACAACCGACAGCCCCCACGTAACGGCCATCGGTAGCAAGAACCGAAAGAAATTCACTTTCTTGTGGGAACGTCTGGTGATTTATCTCCACAATCGATTCAGCCGCCGGAACCTGTTCGGCGTATCCATGGCCAACACAGGCTTCGATATTACCCGAACCCCCGAATTCCAAAATGCCGATGTTATCCACCTGCATTGGATCAACCAAGGCTTTCTTTCGATAAAGACACTGGGAAAAATCTTAAAATCGGGAAAGCCCGTTGTTTGGACATTGCATGATATGTGGCCGTTTACAGGCATCTGCCATTATGCTGGAGAATGTGAACGTTATACCTCGCAGTGCCATCATTGCCCCTTGCTTTCCAAAGGAAACGCCAAAGACCTATCTTTCCGTACGTTCAACAAAAAGCGGAAATTACTCGCCAACAGCCAGGTCACTTTTGTGGGATGCAGCCACTGGATGGAAACCATGGCAAGAAAAAGCCGTTTGTCACAAGGGCAAAATTTCACAAATATCCCGAACGCCATCGACACGGACGTATTCAAACCGATGGACGAAATCGCCATCCGAAAGAAGTACAATCTTCCCCAAGACAAGAAACTGTTGCTTTTCGGGGCGATGAACATCAACGACAAACGGAAGGGTGTCGATTATCTGATCGAGGCCTGCAAATATCTTGCCCTCTCCCACCCCGAACTGAAAAAAGAAATAGGCGTTGTCGTTTTAGGCAGCAACGCGGCACAATCCGCCGAACTATTCCCCTTTCCGTGTTATCCGATGAATTTCGTCAGTCGGGAAGATACTTTGGCCGAGATATACAATTCGGTGGATTTGTTCGTCACCCCCTCCCTGCAAGACAATCTTCCCAACACCATCATGGAAGCCTTGGCTTGCGGCACTCCCTGCGTGGGGTTCAACATCGGAGGCATTCCCGAAATGATAGACCATTTGTCGAACGGATATGTGGCGAAGTATCAATCGGCCGAAGATCTGGCCGAAGGCATACGCTTTGTCCTGAACCAATCCGACTATGGCAAATTATGCGACAACGCACGTAAGAAAGTCTTGGATAACTATGCCGAGAATGTCGTTACCCAAGGATATGGCGAGGCATACCGTTTGAATGCAGGAGAATAAATACCAAAGAATACCGACATTTCCCGAGAGGCCAAAATCTGTTTGAACAACGTGCTTTTCCCCACCTGCCTTGCCCCTATCAGCACAATGGCTTTGCCGCGAAACATACGTTGCTCTATAACGGCCTGCAATTGACGTTCGATATATGCCATGGATTTCAATATTTTCATTTTTTGCGTAATGATAGCAAATTATTGTGTGCTTTTGTGTTCCATTTTTTAGGAAACAATAAATACAATCAATCCGCTACATCTCCCTTTTCCTCTTGACATCGATAACCTGCCCTGTATAGTCCGAGATCAACGTCTGTACAGTTGCAGATGCCACTTCCGAAGCCGCCAATAACGTATCCTCCGGTTCATTCCCGAAATTCCGGACACGCATCGGGGTTTTTGTCCTCTCGGGATTAATGCAGTTGATACGGATTCCAAACGATTCCCACTCTTGTGCTATGGCCTGGACAAAGTTGACGATAGCTGCCTTCGTTGAAGAATAAATGGAATAGAAGGCTCGTCCCATCGTGTAAGAGGATGATGTGAAAAAGAGCAGCATTCCCTTTGTTTCTTTCAGATAAGGGAAGGATTCTATGGCGACATTGACCGTGCCGAAATAATTCGTGTTGACAGCCTGCTCTATATTCTCATACGCCGTTGAAATCAAAGGTTCTTTATGCAGAATACCCGCCGTAACGATAACAAAGTCAATATGTCCACGCTGCCCCATTACCGATTTCAAAGCCTTCTGAACATCCCCCCTGTTGCCCACATCGGTGTGCGTAAGACTACGCGAAAAACAATGTACGATAGCGCCTTTCTGTTGCAATAAAGTAGCCGTTTCCGCTCCTATACCATAACTTCCGCCAAAAATCACCACGGTCTTTCCTCTCAACTCCGATTCATCGGCGGCCATATCCTGCGCATTGGTTTGCCGAAGCTGAAAGAACTTATCCAACAGGTAAGTATCCTCCTTATAGGTAAGTTTCATATTGCTCTCCTCTCCCAATACCACAAAAATGGGCTCTTCGGGAAGGTATTTCTTTACTACCCCGCAATCATCCGTAGCCTTGAAATCAGGATCTTGAAAGGCTTTCTCATAAGCCTCCGTCAAAGTCCCGATCCAAAAAGCCTGCGGCGTCTGACCGCGTTTAAGACGGGAACGTTCCGGTATCTGTGCAATAAAATCGCCTTCCACTTCAATAATCGTATCCGCAGAAGGCAAAGCCACATCCACGGCTTTATGAGTTTGCAACGCCTTCGCCACATCATTTATAATCCGCTGGCTTACCAAAGGGCGCACCGCATCATGCAGAATCAGATTCACATCAGAATCCTGATAGGCCTCGATGGCAGATTTCGTGGAATCATACCTCTCCTTGCCACCTTTTAGTATTTTTTTGACTTTCTTCCAATTATTGCGAAGTACGATATTTTCGACATCGGAGATATAAAACGGATTGGAAACAATGGCGATTTCATCAATACGGTCGTTCTTCTCAAAGACTTCTACCGTATGCTCCAAAATCATCTTTCCCGCCACCTTAAGAAACTGCTTCGGGGTGGAGACCCCCACACGACTACCGGTTCCACCTGCCAAGATAACTGCAATATTCCTTTTCATATTCAATTGTATTCTGAATGCGAAGATACGGATTTACCGCAAGGTTTACCATACAACCTTTTCTTAAATAATAATTAATTGCTAATATTGTAAATTAAACAACACCAAAATGACCCAACTCTTTAATGATACCCCTGAAAAACGTGACCGTTTTCGGCATGTCTATACAGAGAAACATTTGAGAGAATTACAACTTGCTCTTTTGGATATCCTTCGACAGGTAGCCAAGATTTGTGAACGTAACGACATTCCTTATTGGCTTGATGGGGGGACTTTGCTCGGTGCCGTACGTCATGATGGCTTTATCCCTTGGGATGACGACATTGACATAGCCATCCGCAAAGAAGACTTACCCCGCTTTGAGAAAATAGTTTCTCAAGAACTACCCCCGCACCTCTTTTTACAAACGCCGCAGTCTGATTCCTTACGGCTTCCCTTTTACAAGGTTCGTAATCTAAATTCCTTATTTGTGGAATATAGCGATGATTTCAGCCATAGTTATTCGAAAGGTATCTTCATTGATATTTTTCCTATGGAGCCTTGGCCTTCCTTAGGCCCGAAGCTATCGCACTTTCTAGCTCGTGAATACAGCCGTGCCAATTCCATACTTCACGCACAACATTATTATAGTTTACGTTCCTTTGTCGAATTTTTTTATTTCGGTTGTCGTCGTTTACTCTGTAAAGGCCTATGGGCTTTTTTAAGCTTGTTCACAAACAAGAAAAAATATTATTCCAATCTACCCATTCATAGTGGCTATGGAATCAGACACCTAAAGTCTTCTATCTTTCCCACTTCACGTATCCATTTCGAGGGAATAGAGTTCTCGGCGCCGGCAGACTGCGACCAATATTTACGTGACCTCTACGGAGATTATCATACCCTCCCCCCAGTGGAGAAGCGTCGCAATCATGCCATCTTTTTCACTACGGAACTTGCATCTCAGGACAATCATCACAACAGCATGTCTTACGAACCAATAACACGCACACGCACTTAGCTGCATTGATAAAATGATTATTTTTGTCGGATAAAGCACATTTTATGAAAAAGCCCGCATTGGTCGATGTACCTGTTTTAATTTTGTTTTTCAATAGACCCCAACAACTTTCCGCTGTTTTTGAACAGGTTAAGGCCGCCCGTCCATCCAAATTGCTTCTTTACCAAGACGGCCCACGCGGCGAGCACGATATGCCCGGTATCGAGGCCTGCCGACAGATTGTTGAGCAAATCGATTGGGAATGTGAAGTGTACAAGAATTATCAGGAAAAGAATGTAGGATGCGATCCCGCTGAATATTATTCTCAATGTTGGGCATTCTCCTTGTTTGATAAATGTATTGTCTTGGAAGATGATGATGTTCCTTCCGTGTCGTTCTTTGCTTTTTGTAAAGAGATGTTGGACAAATACGAATACGATACACGAATCACAATGATTCAAGGTCTTAATATCGAAGAAGTGACACCAAATGTGCCATACGATTACTTCTTCACTACGTCTTTCTGCTGTAATGGTTGGGCAAGTTGGCGTCGAGTGGCGGAACAATGGGACGGAAAATATTCTTTTCTATATGATGAATTTAATATGCGGCAACTACGGAATCTAATCAAAGCAAGACATTTGCGTAAAAGTACTATTCCTATTTGCCTATCGCATTGTGAATCTCAAAAAGAATATTATGAAACCATAGTCTATTTTTCTATGCTTTTTAATTCTGGATTAGCGATTGTTCCTACTCGTAATATGATTCGCAATTTAGGGGCAACTGATGGCTCTGTTCATTTGACAGGGTCCATGAAAACCATGCCTAAAAAATATCGGCGTATATTTACAATGCCTTGTTATGAAATGGAATTCCCTCTTAAGCATCCTCGTTATATCATTGAAAATACGGAATATATCAAATCATATTATCGTACCCACGCATGGAATCACCCTTGGATAAAGATAGGACGGTCTTTTGAAGAATTTTTCTTGAATTTGCGCTATGGGAATTTTAACTACATTGCAAAAGCCATTAAGAATAGACTTAATAAATGGTTGGGAAAAAATCAGTGGCGTTGATGTTGAGATTCATTCTTTTCTCTTAGGTAGCCCTCAGCCATCTTAATTCGTTTGGAGTTGGATTCATATGCGAGAGGAGGGAAGTCTTCATGTTTGCAATCAATAGTAAGGTTATTAGGCCAAAACCATTTGTGCAGAAACGCGCTTAGTCCACATGTAATACTTCCAATAAAGAAGTCCCCTTGCATAACCCGATCCACTTGTGCTAAAAACCGAATCATCTGCCGACGTTTTTCATTTGACCCTTGTTGGGAAAATTGCTTATGGTAATATCCTTTCTCTTTCTGATCACAAAGCGTGAAAAATTTATTTTCAGGCATCTGATTACATAAAGATTCATAAAGTGCGAAGTCGTCAGTTATGACAAAAATATTTTCAAAAGACGGAAACTTCCGTAAAATATGAACATACGTTTCAGGCGATACCAGTGCGGTTTCCGTAATTTTATCACCTCCTCGGATATGCAATCCTATATAAGAACCGGGAAGCTTCAAGGGGGATAAGAGTCGTTCACATTCGGCCTTTATCTCGGGCTTCAACTGCCATACAATCTGTGTCATTACTCTATAGGCCTCCATATAATCCCCAGCCAGGTTCAACTCCGGAATGATATACCTTTTTTGGGGAACAAACGCCACATCATGCGTGGTAAAGCACGGTTCTTTGTATAATTTTCTGCAGAGTTTCTTTGCTCGATAGGCCTTATATTCATTCTTGAACTTCCATATCACAAGGGAGGGGGTTTTCTGCCGAATGGTGGCTTTCAGCATATTCCATAGCCAGGAATCCTATGAACATTCCACTTGTGGTGGATATCATCCTCAATTTCTTCGCAAAAGGGTTCGAAATAGTCACTCCATCCTCGCGAATACCCAAAATTGGCATCCTTAGAGTACAATTTGAACTGCAAACGGTTTTCCAAACAAAAGAGCATTGCGTGAATCATACCGGTAAATTCGGCAAAGAACCCGGCATCAATGCCCAAATGGAAAATCAATGAAGAATCAAACGATTCATTTAAGTTCTTATATCGTTCCTTAAGGGAGATATTATAAATGCTATCGCTCATGTATTATAATAAAATTTCTACAAAGATATAAATTGGAAACAAAGCAACAAAGTGAGAAAATAGGGGCTTAGATTGAGTAATGCATCACTTCTCTCAGGTAGGTTTCCGCTCTTTCACTTATCTCTGAAGGCTTGATATGTGACTCTTTCAATCCGGTATGCACGACATACGGACAGTAGTGGCGAAATCGGCACCTCTCAACAATGAATCAAAGGCCACACATGCGGCAAGCACATAATACTTGTCGAATGTAAAGAATATATGGCTAATCCGAAAATTGATGTAATTTTTCGGATTATAATCCAAATTTTATATATGATTTTTTGGATTACGGTAAAATGATTCCTATCTTTGTACTTGAGAAAAGTCGTGAAAGGCTTTATAAACGCTTTGTAAATGAAACTATTGAAATCATGACATATATAGAACGTCAACTGCAGGCCGTTATAGAGCAACGTATGTTTCGCGGCAAGGCCATTGTGCTGATAGGGGCAAGGCAGGTGGGGAAAAGTACATTGTTCAAACAGATACTGGATTCTCAGGAAATGCAGGTACCTAAAGAACACATACTCAGTCTTGATTGTGACGATCCACAGGTTCGGGCGGTGTTGGAACAGGCTAATCTGGCGGAATTGCGTCAGTTGGTGGCCGGCAACCGCATCGTCATGATAGACGAGGCGCA
>CAZPBB010000057.1:0-10090 GCA_964584745.1 uncultured Bacteroidaceae bacterium | reverse complement strand
AGAGATCCAGATATCTGAAGAACGTGCTTTCTGAGATGCCTAGTTTTTGGGCATACGCAGATGGAGAACCCCTCCATTGTGCTTGAATCAGGTGAACGAGGTATTCAAGCGTTTCTTTTTGTTGTAGCATTTTCATAATAAACATTCTGTCGGTAAATATGTTTTTGCTAATGTTTAATACAATACACAAAAGTAGATGAAAATACTTTCAAAAATTGACAGTGGAGAATGGGTCTGTTATCTTTTTCCTATTGTCTCTGCTTCGTCTCGCCAACAGGTTTTCAGACAGATTTATTACTGTAGGCAAGCAAATAGACTATACGGGCGGTATCGGTCTGCCACTCTTTGAATACGTTCTGCCTTATTCCAAAATAATGGTTAGATTACTTCATCGCTCAGCCAAAGACGCGATCCCAAAGAGCAAGAAAAATACAAGCCGAATAGGAATCCCCATTATTTAAATGATATTAATTGTTTTTGCCAAAAACGTATTTTTCGCACATCGGGAACAAATCGTCCTTGATTGTCAAAAATACCACATTTCTCAATCGAAACATATCCACATTCTCCTTCCCACTTAGCAATATAAGGATTGTAATGACACTTTGATGGTTGAGAATACACGTTTCTTGGATTTCTTAAAAAAACAACGACAATCTTGACACGCATAACGATACTCACAATCTTTGCAAACTTCTACCAAATCCTTTTTTATATGCCATAACTGCTTAAATTCATCCCATGGAAAATTCAACATACCATTCGAAATATGCCCCAATGTTTCGGACATTGCCAGGCAATTTTTTATAAACCCCTTACCATCTATACATAACTTTCTATTCAAACATGAATTATATTCCCATGCCTCCATAAAAAAGCGTTTATTTAAGTATAGATAGGAACGATCGACTCGACCACATTCAGTGAAAGATTTGATTTTTTGTTGAACATAAAGAAGTTTTACTTCCTGTATATATTCTGTGAACGGTGCAGAATTAAGGGGGTAAAAACCAACCGTCCAAAAAGGAAAAATACAAAAAGCGAAAAAACAGCGTTTTAACGAAAGGGCGTAAAAAACGAAACGTCCAAAAAGGTAAATTCAAGTTCCATTTTCAGGAAGAAAAGTTCCATCGGATAGGAAGAAACGTTCGTATTCCGTCTGCCGTAGAAACTCATACAAATCCACTAAAAGTCTGGGCCGACCACATCCCCAAGTCCGAGAACCCTACTGAAGTCGCTGGCTATCCTTTAGATGAGGAGGACATTTACTCTGGTTTAGGAAAATATCCTCCCGATTTGTGCTATCTTTGCTTCTTGGCATCAAGCATCCTGATATGAGTTTTCGGATACCGGAAGAAACCAAACGCGCCATTGTGGAGGCCGCCCGCATCGAGGAAGTGGTGGGGGAATTCGTTTCTTTAAAGAAGCGGGGGGTGAATTATCTGGGCTTGTGTCCGTTCCATCAGGAAAAAACTCCTTCGTTCATTGTTTCGCCGGCCAAGGGTATCTTTAAATGCTTCGGTTGCGGAAAAGGTGGCGATTCGGTGAGTTTCATCATGGAACACGAGCATCTGGAATATGTGGAGGCCTTGCGTTTTCTTGCCCGTAAGTACAATATCGAGATAAAGGAAAAGGAACTTACCCCGCAGGATATCGAGCGTCAGACGGAACGTGAATCGCTTTATCATGTAACCCAGTACGCCGCCGACCATTTTGTAAAGAACCTTTGGGAAACAGAAGAAGGCCGCGGTATCGGGCTTTCGTATTTTCGGGAAAGACGTTTTACAGATGCCATCATCAAGCAGTTCCAGTTGGGCTATTGTTCGGAAAGTTGGGACGGCCTTACGCAAGCGGCGCTCAAAAGCGGATATGACAAGAAATATCTGGTTCAGAGCGGACTCACCATAGAGAAAGAAGACAGTGGAAAACTTTACGACCGTTTCCGCGGACGTGTGATCTTTCCCATACACGGACTTTCGGGGCGGGTGTTGGGTTTTGGCGGACGTATCCTATCGAGCGACAAGACAAAAGCCAAGTACGTCAATTCTCCCGAATCGGAGATTTACCATAAGAGCAATGTGCTTTACGCCATTCCCTTTGCCAAGAAAGAGATTGTGGCTCAGGATATGGCCTATATGGTGGAAGGTTATGCCGATGTGATATCCATGCATCAGGCGGGTATCACCAATGTGGTGGCATCTTCCGGTACTTCGCTCACCGAAGAGCAGGTAAAACTTATTTCGCACTTCACCAAAAATCTGACCCTGCTCTACGACGGCGATCCGGCCGGTATCAAGGCTTCTTTGCGTGGTATCGACATGGTGCTGGCCAAAGATATGAACGTGCGGGTGGTGCTTTTACCCGACGGTCAGGATCCGGATGATTTTGCCCGGGCCCACACCACAGAGGAAATATTGGCATACTTGAAAGCCAACGCAGTGGATTTCATTACGTTCAAGACCCGTTTGCTGTTGGCTGAGGTGGGGGAGGATCCTATCAGGCGCGCCGAACTCATCGAAAATATCCTTACCAGTATCTCCGTGGTTCCCGATGAGATCAAGCGGGCGATCTATATACAGGAATGCAGCCGTTTGCTTCATATCGGAGAAGCGGAGTTGCATCATAAGCTGAACCGCATCTTCAGAGGCAACTTCCAGAAACAGGTGGTCAAGGAAATGCAAGTGAACGATACCGTTGCACCGCCACCCGAACCAGAGGAAGACCAACGGGTGGCGGATGCCAGGGCATACGAAAAATCCTTGGAACGTGAGATATTGCGTCTGTTGGTGAATTTTGGAAAGGAAAACACCACGCAACCCTATGTGGACGAGCAGGGCAATACCATGGAGCAGGTGCTGAGCGTGTGTGCGTTTTTGGTGATGGAATTGCAACAGGATGAACTCAGCCTATCCGATCCTCTATACCAACGGCTTTTCTCTATATTTGCCGAACATTTGAACCGGAAGACGATTCCCGAAATCAAGGATCTGTTGCTTTCGGAAGAACCTGACCTGCATAATCTCGTGGCGGATTTGACCTCCTCCCGATTCGAGATAAGCCCGGTATGGAAAGAAAAAAACATCTACGTCCGTACTGTGCAGAACGACAGAAAAAAATTGGATGCGGCCGTGTCGCAGACCTTGCTCAATTTCAAACTCAACCGGGTAAAGGGCATGATAGCGGAAGTGGACGGGCATATCAAGGAGGCGGAAAGGGCTGGAGATGAACAACTTTTGGCACTTCTGGAACAGAAAACGAATCTGGATAAAATGAAAATCGAGATTTCCCGTCTGCTTCGGCGGGTAATCGCTTAGTTATGCAAAAATTAGTCATCGACATAGGCAATACGCTGACCAAACTGGGGGTTTTTGACGGAAAGGAACTGCTTTGCTCCCAGTGGCACGAAACTATGGCCCGGCAGGACATCGCGGAAATACGTTGTAAATATCCCTGTTTGGAGGCGGCCATTGTATGCACGGTGGCCCGTGAACCGGTATTTCTGGCGCAATCTCTTTCGTGTTTTTCGCATTTTATTGATTGGCAGTCGTATAGGCCGGATTTAAAAATTCCTGTACGCTTGCAGTACAAGCGCCCCGAAACCTTGGGGCGCGACAGGATTGCCGTGGCTTCGGCCGTGGCGTCTCTCTATCCGGGCGAAAACGTGCTGTGCATCGTGTTTGGTTCATGCGTTACCTATAATGTGGTGGATGAGAACGCCTGCTTTTTGGGTGGGGCCATTTCCCCGGGCTTGAATATGCGCCTGAGGGCCATGCACCGTTTTACTGAGGCCCTGCCGATGGTGGACATCCGTCAGGAACGAGATACGGAATGTATCGACAACACGCAGACCGCGCTTTACAGCGGTGCGTTGGACGGTCTCCGTTATGAGGTGGACGGATATGTGGAACGTTATCGGAAACGCTTTCCGAATCTGCGTGTAGTGCTTACGGGAGGCAATGCCGGTTATTTTGAAAAGTCCTTGAATTATCAGATATTTGCGCATCAGAATCTGGTCCTGAGGGGCCTGAATGAAATATTGGATTTGAATGGTAAAGAATAGGGCAAACAGGATAAAGACATACCTTTGGGTATTGTGTTTTTCCTTTTTGCTACCGGTTTCTTTGTGTGCGCAGACCGGTATGCTTTCTCCGTATTCCGCATTCGGAGCGGGCACCGTTCAACCCTATCTCAATGTACGGAACATGGCTATGGGCGGTCTTGCGGTGGGGATGTCAGGCAAAGGCGACATGAATCCCTTCAATCCCGGCACATACCGTACCGGCGTGGATACGCTCAGTGTCCGTTTCGATATAGGTTTCAATATCGGAATGAACCGGTTGCGGCAGAATCTTTCGGGAATAAAGACCAAGAATCAAAGCACATCCGGGGGGCTCAGCAATCTTGAGTTTTATTTTCCTGTGTGCAAATGGTACAAGATGGCCGTATATCTGTTGCCTGTAACGGATATGTATTATCGTTCCTCCTTTATGTCCGATGCCGGTGGAAATATCGGGCAGACTCAGTTGATACACGAAGGCGATGGTGGCCTGTCGAAGGTGGGCTGGGGGCATTCGTTGGGCTGGGGGCCGGTTTCGGTAGGGGTGAACCTCAATTATATGTTTGGATCGCTTGACCAGACGGCCACTTTGGCGTTTTTAGACGATACGCTGGCCTATTATGCGGGCAAAGCCAAATTTTATACGGAAACCAAATTGAATGGTTTTTCTTTGGATGCGGGGCTTACTTACGCAGTACGGTTGAAAGGCGCGCAATACCTTACCCTAGGGGCGGCTTACAGCCTGTCCTCCACGCTCTACGGCAAGCGTACCACCATGGCGCAAGGCCAGTTCTCCGCTCTTACGGACACAGCCTTCTTGCCGGAGGCGGAAAGAAAAGGAAAGATCATCTTCCCGTCCTTGTTACGGGCAGGTGTTTCGTATGAATATCGTGGCCAATATGTGGTTGGCGCGGACGTAACCTATGTCTGGTGGAAAGAATATAAAGATTACGGCCGTAGTTTCGACTATTTGCGGAATACCTTGTCGGTAAACGTGGGGGCGGAACTCAAACATGATCCACAGGCCATTTCCAAAGCACGTCGGGTGGCTTACCGCATCGGAGGCTTTTATCAGCAACAATGCGTAATGGATCAAGGCAGACCGGTACAGGCTTTCGGTTTGAGTGTGGGGGTAGGGATTCCGGTACGCAAATCGCGTTCAATTATCAATGTGGGTTTGCAATATGGTCGGATAGGGGCGTTGAAAAAGAAACAGGTGCAGGAAGACTACTTGCGGATAGGCGTAAGCTTTTCTTCGGTGGAGACCTGGTTCGTGAAGCCCAAGTATGATTAGAAAATAAAAATAAGGAGATATACACGATGAAAAAGATTTTTGTTGTAGCATTGGCCTTGGTTTGCGCTTCGTCCGTGCATGCGCAAAAATATGGCGCGACCCCGGAAGACAGTTTGTCTTGTTTGCAGAACCTTTCTGTATATAACGAACATTTCAAACAAGGCAATTATGTCGAAGCCTATGATGCTTGGAAACAGGTGCTTTCGCTTTGTCCATCTTCCTCCAAGAACAATTTCATCAGAGGTAATACCATTTTGAAAAACCTTATCGCCAAGGAAAAAGATGCCAATGTACGTGCCGGCTATATAGAAGAGTTGATTGCCTTGTGGAATCTGCGCCGGCAGTATTTTGGAGAAATCGGCTATTGCTTGGGTATGCAGGCGGCCGATATGCGAACCTATCGTCCCAAAGATTTGCAGAAAGCTTTGGAAACATTTACCGAAGCGATGCGCTATGTGGAAGAGTCTGCTTCGATAAAGAACTTTGAGAATATTCCTGAAATGTATTTCAACGCGTGTTGTGATGCTTTCAAAGCCGGTCTGATTGACAAGGAAACCTTGATCAATAGTTACGACCAATCCATTACAGCCTTGGAAACCATTGCGACCCTGAATCCCCAAAACGGTAAGGTAGGAGAAAGGGAAAGCGGTATCAATACCTTATTTGAGCCATTTGCCGCCTGCGAAGACTTGATCCCCATCTATACCAAAAAATTTGAAACGGCCTCTTCCGATATCAATTTCTTGAAGAAAGCCACGCGTATGCTCAATATGCGTTCCTGTACCGATGCCGAGATCTTCTTTGCCATGACCGAAGCCCTGTATAAGTTGGAACCCACGCCGCAAAGCGCTTACCTGATGGCCAGGATGTGTCGTGCCAAAGGCGACAACAAGCAAGCGATAGCTTATCTTACGGATGATGTGCTTTCACAACTTGGAGATTCGGATAAGGAAAACGCTTATCTGCTGATAGGGGATGTATATATGAAACTGGACCGTTATAACGAAGGCCGTATCGCATGCAATAAAGTATTGGAAATAAACCCCAATAATGGTCGTGCTTACCTTTTGTTGGGTTTCATGTATGCAGGAGGGGCCGGAAGTTGCAAAGGCAACGGCACACCGGTTGACCTCCGTGCTCCATATTGGGCGGCGGTGGACATGTTCATCAAGGCCAAGAGTGTGGATCCTGAGTTGACGGATGCTGTAAATCAGCAGATAGCTACGTATAGCGCCCATTTCCCTACCGCTGACGATTTGTTTACCTACGGCTTAAAGGAAGGTGACAGTTACACGATTTCCTGTTGGTTTACCCTTACCACCAAAATCCGGGCGAGCCGATAGACGGACGGAAGAAATACGAACCATGAAGAAACGCTTTTTCCGGAATTTCGGGATAAGGATATTGCCGGGCATGATGGCCGCGTTCCTGTTTGCATGTCAAACCAAGCCTGCGGTTTTCATGCCCTATGACGATATTGCCGCCGCGCCAGGCCAGACGGTTTACGCTTCCAACACCTTGGCTACCGAAAACGGCAAGTCTCAGGTTTTTATGGAATATCCGGTAATGCACAATTATACAGGGAAAGAGACGGGTATGCCGCCCATGCAGGTGTTTCCGCGTGGCATCCGCTCCATTTTCTATTCCGAAACAGGCAATGGGATAGATGTGCTTCTCTTGGCTGATTCAGCCATTAACATGCAGAAAGAAAAACTGATGAAGTTTTTCCATAATGTGGAGGTATATGACTATCGTTCCATGGACACGATCTATACTGAGGCTTTGTATTGGAATCAGGAAACAAAGAAGATTTATTCGGATGTTTTCGTGCGGAAGGTAAGTCCTGGATTGGTGTTGGAAGGCGATGGCTTTGATTCGGACGAACGTATGGAAAACGTGGTGTTGCGTAGGCCGAGGGGCGTGATACGGTAAAAAAATGTTCGTTGAATCGGGATTTTGCATTTCACAGGAAAAATATTAAATTCGCAAATCAGATTTTCGGTCAGACAATGCGGAAAATAGTATTGTGGTTGTGCGGTTTATTGTTCTCCATTATAGGAACCACCTCTTTTGTTAGAGCACAGAGTTCCTATATAGATTTGACCTTGGTAAGTTCGGCCGACTATAACAAGGGGATTGCCATTTTTTCTCATGACATTTTCGAACAGGCGTTTTGTATCACCTTGGAGGATGAAGACCGGATTTTTGAACCGAATCTGGACAAGGCCTTGCGTTTTTTTGTCAATTTGCTTGAAGCCAGGCAGTCTTATATCATCCAACACGAACCTACTTACTATTTCGTTTTTCAATACGATGAGGATAGGGATCGGTATTTGGTGCTGAACAACTCCATAGGAGAAAAGAACGAGGCCATCTATTGTGTAACGGTAGAAGAAGCGAGGAGCGAGATGCTCAAACTGTTGCAGGTGTTCTATTCCAATACGCCGGTCTTTAACGTTTCCGAATACCGCTATTGATTTCGGGTGCAGACGATTTCCACACCTGCCGATTTTATTTTTTCACCCAAAGGCGGGTTTAGTTTTTTCAGTTTGATACGTACTTCATCCACATGGGGATAGTCTTTCAGTATGCGGCGGGCGATTCTTCCTGCCACGTGTTCCATCAATTTGGAAGAAATACCCATCTCCTCTTTTACCTTGGTATATACGCGGGCATAATCAACCGCGTCTTCAAGATTGTCGGTACGTTGCGCATCTGAAGTGTCCGTGTATAGATAAAGATCAACATTGAACCACGTTCCGATGGCGCGTTCTTCGGGAAAACATCCGTGATGGGCATAAAATTCCATGCCTTCGATCGAAAGACAACTGTTTTTCATGGTTAAAACGTTTTTCGAATCAATTCCCCTTCCAATTTCAGATTCTTTCCGTCGTAGGAGCCGTAGGAACAATAATGAAGCCAATCGCCGGTATTCAGGTAGTAGGCTTTGCCGGTATTTTTGGTTGACCGCATTATCGGCGCGGTTTCGACATGTCGTACCTCGGAATTTTCGGCATTGATTTCCAATAGTACGGGCCAATGCCGGTGAGCGAATATGAATCCGTCTATCGGCTTTTTACTTAGTATGTCCTGCATAAAACCCAACAGATTTAGATTCTTTTCGTGTTCATGGTTTTCGCTCCTTTGATTGCGGGCATTGCGGCGTAAACCCGATTGGCGGCTGTGTCGCGACAATTTGGCCGCGATAAGGTTTCCCCAATAAGGATGCATGGCGGCATATAATACCCGGCTGATTTTGGCGTCGAATATGGCTTTCATCAGATTGTAGCCTCTTTCCCCTTTTCCCAAACCATCACCATGACCCAACAGAAAACGCGCTTCTCCCACCATCAGTTCAATATAGCCGGTATGTACACACATGCCTATCTCTTTTTGGAAATAATCGCGTACCCAGGCATCGTGGTTGCCGCAGAAAAAGTGTACAGGCAGACCGTTGTCGGTAAGTTCGGCCAATTTGGCCAGCAATCGGACAAAGCCTTTTGGAATCATGTGGCGGTATTCAAACCAATAA
The DNA here is from genome assembly GCA_964584745.1 of uncultured Bacteroidaceae bacterium. Taxonomy (GTDB): domain Bacteria; phylum Bacteroidota; class Bacteroidia; order Bacteroidales; family P3; genus Pullibacteroides. The sequence continues at coordinate 1,207 of CAZPBB010000057.1, read as the reverse complement.
TCGAAAATGTCGCCCAGCAGAAAAAGGGCCGCCATCTCATGCCGGTGTCCATTTATCCATTCAACCACTTTGGCTTCCCGTTTCCGGCTTTCTTCGTAGTCAGGGGAGCCGAGATGAAAGTCGGATAGGAAAAAAATCTTTTTTCCTTCAGAAAGCGGTAATTCAACAAGAGGCGTTTGCATAATAGGCGATTTAATTGGTAACATGTTTTCCGCTTTCTCCCATTTTCCGGATTTCTTCTTGTTTCCGGATATTTTCTATACGGGAAAGATTGTATTTCAATCGCTGTACATGCGGGTTTTGTGGATTGAACTTTTCCATTTCCATGGCGCACGCCAGCAGGAAATGGAAATCTTGAGGGTTGGAAAAGTTAAACAGAGACTGATTGCCGAGCGTTTTGTTGATGATAAATACCGGTACAAGGTTGTCGGTATGGGTACGCAACAATTGCATCGCTTCCTGTTTCACCGTTTTCGAAATACTATCTATTTTATTTGTACAGATCGTATGGAGCGAGTCGGCATGAACGGTTTTATAGCGGTTTTCCAGCCAGAGATCGGTAATCTGACTGATTAATCGCTCTGCTGCCCGCACTGTTTTTTGATAGCGGATCAAAACCGCATTCGGACAGAGGCTGTCCGGCAGAGGAGGCGTTAAAGCGACGGATGCGAGCAGGGAATCGTAATCGAGGTGCAGGTGCAGGTGTTCTCCTGGGGTGGACAACAGGCAGAGTATATCTTTTTCTACCACCAGCATATAGAAACGCAAACTGTCATCGGGAAACGAAAATCGGCAATTCCCTTTTTTGTCAGGCCGAAGGGAATCGATAAATATCGCGCCATTTTCGGCGGAGAGTTCGAAAAGGGCTAACGCCCGTTTATGGGCATGGTCAACGGACAGCGTCACGGACCCTGACGTTTTTTTTACACAGGCGGACAGGAACAGCACCGAAAACAAGCAAAGAATCGGAATCTGTATGCGCTTCACGGCAAAACTGTTTAGTTGTTCGCTTTTGCGCTTTCTTTGGCCCAAGTGTCTTTAAGGTTCACCGTGCGGTTGAATATCAGGCGGTTTTCCTTTGCACTGTCGGGGTCGATGCTGAAATAGCCCATGCGCTCAAACTGGAAGTGTTCCAGCGGCTTGTTCTCGAAACCCTGCAGGAAGGCTTCCGCCTTGCAATGCGGCAATACCTGCAACGAATCGGGGT
>CAZPBB010000056.1:0-10332 GCA_964584745.1 uncultured Bacteroidaceae bacterium | reverse complement strand
TGGATGGACCTTTGGCTCTGGACGTGGCCATCGACAAGGAAGCCTGCGAAATCAAGGGTGTGGGCGGTCCCGTGGCGGGCGATGCCGACTGCCTTTTGTTCCCCAATATCGAATCGGGCAACGTTTTCTACAAGGCGCACACCAAGTTCTGCAAAGGCGAAGTGGCGGCCATGGTGGTCGGCGCGCGCGTTCCCTGCGTGCTTTCCTCGCGTGGCGACAGCATCAACACCAAGCTGTACTCCATCGCTTTGGCGGCGCTTTCCTGCAGAAAGTAGTCTGTTTCGTCCGACGGGGATGCCCGCCGGACACATATTGCCTGGCAAGCGGTTTCTCCTTGCAGGGAAGGCGCTCGCCAGGTAATCTTTTCTACTGCAACTTCTTTTTTATATGAGGTATTCGCTGATCATTCCGGTTTATAACCGCCCCGATGAGGTGGAGGAACTGCTTGAAAGTCTGTCCAGACAGACTTTCGGCGATTTTGAGGTTGTCGTGGTGGAGGACGGTTCCCGACAGCCTTGCAACCATATAGTGGCGCGTTATGCCGAAAAATTGGCGGTGCGATATTTTGTCAAAAGCAATTCGGGACCAGGACAGACCCGGAATTATGGTGCGGAACGATCTTATGGCGAATATCTGATTGTGTTGGATTCGGACTGCGTGTTGCCCTCAGGTTATTTGCAGGCGGTGGAAAACGAGTTGGAACGGAAGCCTGTCGATGCGTTCGGTGGTCCGGATCGAGCCCATCCGTCGTTTACGCCTTTGCAGAAGGCCATCAATTACGCCATGACTTCTTTCTTTACGACGGGCGGTATCCGCGGCGGTAAAAAGAAAATGGATCGTTTTTATCCGCGCTCGTTCAATATGGGTATCCGTGCTGATGTTTACCGTACTTTGGGCGGCTTTTCCAAGATGCGTTTCGGCGAAGATATCGATTTCAGTATCCGTATCTTTCAAGGGGATTATACCTGTCGGCTCTTTCCCGATGCATGGGTATGGCACAAGCGGCGTACCGATTTGCGCAAGTTTTTCAAACAGGTGCATAATTCGGGTATCGCCCGTATCAATCTTTATAAAAAATACCCGTCTTCACTCAAATTGGTGCATTTGCTGCCGTCTTTCTTTACCATAGGTTGCGCTTCGTTGCTGATGGCCACGATGGTGGGGTGGGGCGGCTCTTTGTTCCTGTGGGCGGTACATCAAAGTGAGGCGGCTTCGGTGTTCCATGCGCTTTCGTGGATACCTTTGTTGCCTTTGGGCGTGTTCGCCCTTTTGATATGGGCGGATGCCACACGCAAGGAGCGAGATATACTTATCGGTTTGCGTGCGGTGGCGGCTTCTTTTGTGCAGCTTACCGGCTATGGGAGCGGCTTTTTAAGGGCATGGTGGAAACGTTGCGTGAAAGGTAAAGACGAATTTGCCGCATTCGAGAAGACTTTTTATAAATAGAATCTATAATACATTTTCATGGAGAATTTAGGTGTACTTGCCCTGAGTGTATTCACCAGTCTCTTCGCCATCGTCAATCCGGTGGTGAATATTCCCATTTTCTTGGAGCTGACTTCCGTGGCGGATAAAGCGACCAAAAAGCGTGTGGCGAAGATGTCCACGCTGACGGCTTTTATCATCGTGCTGGCTTTCGTGTTTCTGGGCAAGTCCATTTTCGACTTTTTGGGTATCACCATCCCCGCTTTCCGTATCACAGGGGGGATTCTGTTGTTTTATGTGGGTTTTGAATTGCTTTCTTCCAAAAAATCGAGTATCCAAAGCAATACGGCCAATCCGATCGCTTTCGATGAAAGTGTCGCCATTTCACCCTTGGCCATTCCCATGTTGGCCGGTCCCGGCACCATCGTGGCGGCCATGAACTACACGGCGAATCAGAATTATGCGGGTATGTTGGTTATCGTGCTGGCGCTCGCCCTTGTGATGTTCATCACTTATCTTGCCTTTATTTTCAGTGAACGTATCTTTAAGTTTTTGGGCAGCAACATTATCATGGTATTAGGCAAATTAATGGGGTTGATCGCCGCCATTATGGGGACGAACATGGTTATCGAGGGTATCAAGTCGGCTTTGCTTTCCTGAAACGCGGTTCACGCGGTTTTCAACAAGAATTGTTTATAAAGAGCCGTTTCCGGGCAACTTTTATCGGTTGATGCCAACGAATAATTGGCTAACTTTACACCCATGTTTTCTAACCATATCAAAATCCAGACCTATGGAGAATAAGATACAGGTCCTGACCGACAAATTGTATCAGGACGGTTTGAGCAAGGGCAAGGAAGAAGGAGAACGCCTGCTTGCCAAGGCAAAGGAAGAAGCCGGACGCTTGCGGGAAGAGGCTGTACGTCAGGCGGCCGAAATTGTGGAAAAAGCCCGCAGGGAAGCCGACGATCTCAAGAACAACGCGCTTACTGAAATTAAAATCACCGCGCGCCAGATGCTTTCCTCTATCAAGCAGGAAGTGGAAAACGGCTTGATGAACAAAGTGGTGGAACCCGGTATCCGTTCGGCGATGGAACAACAGGCGTTTATGCAGGAACTGATATTGAAAGCCATCGCTTGTTTCCAACCCGAAAAGCGTAACGGATTGGATTTGACTTTGCTTTTGCCTGAAAGTGACCGTGAGAAATACAACGCTTTCCTGAAGGATCTGATCGGCGGTACGCTAAAGGACGGACTGCAAATCAATTTCGACGGCGATTTGCAGGGCGGTTTCAGAATCCTCAACAAACAGGGCGGCTATATGCTCAGTTTTACAGAAGAAGATTTTGCCGCACTTTTCAAGGAATACGCCCGTCCCCGGATAAAACAACTCCTTTTTTAAAGCAAACGGCAGATGAGCGGCTATTATCCATATCTTCTTTGCGGGCTTCCGGATATCCATTTCGAAATGGATCCGGAGAGTTTTTCCTACGAAGAAATCTGCCGGCAGATATTTGAGTTGTTGACCCCGTCCGACCGTAGACTGGCCGAGTTGTTCTTGGCCTTTCCGACTCATGCCGAAAGGGTAAGGCGGTTTTTGTCCTGTCTGGACGAAGATGCTTTGGCTGACTTTCTTGGTGATGATTTGCCCCGGTATCAGAAAGCCTTCTTTTCCCATAGCCTTTCTTTCCTGTTTACAGGCGAGGAAGACGCATTGGTGGAAATGCCGCGCGAAGAAATGGAGATGCGCCTTGTGCGGCTGTTGGACGAGGCTTTCTACCGTACCGTTACCGCAAGCGGCAACCTTTTCATGCGCAAGTGGTTCGATTTCGATCTGGTTCTGAAAAACACTTTGGTGGCTTTTGCCGCCCGCAAGCAGAGGCGTTCCCCCGAAGGAGAGTTCCTTTATCCGGGAATTTCTGTCAGGACAGGAGATCGTGATGAGCCCGAACTTGTAGCCTGGCTCAAGGAAAACATGGAGCAGGGTGATTTCGGGTTAAGACTGCGTTTATCCTATGCGGAGGAGATGTTTGCCGCTTTGGATCTGCCCGATGTGTTTGAAAGGGAACGGGCGGTGGATCGTTTTCGTTGGAATATGGCGGAGGAAATGGTACGGGGAAAGGATTTTCAGATAGACAAGGTTTTGTGCTATCTGTTGAAGGCGGGCATCCTTTTGCGTTGGCAGAAGATGCAGGCCGAAGGAGGTCGCCGGTATTTGCAGGATGTGGTGGCCGGTATGCGAAAAGTTAATCTGCAGGGAGCGGAGTTGTAATCGCTTCCGACAAACAGAGATAGAATGGAAAAGACAAAAGGTAAAGTTGGCGGTATCGTTTCCAACTTGGTGATGGTGTCCGTGGAGGGTCCCGTGGCGCAGAACGAAATCTGCTTTATCGATCTGGACGGCGTGAAATTGATGGCCGAGGTTATCAAGATAACCGGAGAGACGGCTTATGTGCAGGTTTTTGAAAGTACGCGCGGATTGCGGGTCGGTTGCCCGGTGGAATTTGAAGGGCAGATGCTGGAAGTAACGCTCGGTCCGGGTTTGCTGTCGAGCAATTACGATGGTTTGCAGAACAATCTGGCTACGATGGAGGGGGTATTCCTCAAGAGAGGTTGCTATACGGCCGCGCTTGACAATACCCGCAAGTGGGCGTTCACACCTTCGGCAAAAGAAGGAGACAAGGTGAAGGCCGCCGATTGGATAGGAGAGGTAAAGGAAGGTTGGCTGTCGCATAAGATTATGGTGCCGTTCAAGTTCAAGGGCGAATATACCGTAAAGAAGATGGCTTCTGCGGGCGAATATACCATAGAAGACGAGATTGCCGTACTGGCCGATGACAAAGGGCGCGAACATTCGGTGAAGATGGCGCAGAAATGGCCGGTCAAGGTGCCGATTACCTTTTATAAAGAGAAACCACGGCCATTCCTGGCTTTGGAAACGGGCGTGCGTGTCATCGACACGTTCAACCCCATGGCCGAGGGCGGTACGGGCTTTATTCCGGGGCCTTTCGGTTCGGGAAAGACCGTGTTGCAGCACGCCATCTCCAAGCAGGCCAATGTGGATGTGATCCTTATGGCGGCTTGCGGGGAACGCGCCAACGAAGTGGTGGAAATCTTTGCCGAGTTTCCGCTCTTGGAAGATCCGCGCACGGGCCGCAGCCTGATGGAACGCACCACCATTATCTGCAACACCTCCAACATGCCGGTGGCGGCGCGCGAAGCCTCCGTCTATACGGCCATGACCATCGGCGAATATTACCGCGCCATGGGCTTGCGCGTGTTGCTGTTGGCCGATTCCACCTCGCGTTGGGCGCAGGCCTTGCGCGAAATGAGCAACCGTCTGGAGGAACTTCCCGGGCAGGACGCTTTCCCGATGGACCTGCCTGCCATCATTTCGGGTTTCTACGCGCGCGCCGGCTACGTCTATCTGAACAACGGCGCCTCGGGGTCGATTACCTTTATCGGTACGGTATCTCCGGCGGGCGGTAACCTCAAGGAACCTGTTACGGAAGGCACCAAGAAGGCCGCCCGCTGTTTCTACGCGCTCTCGCAGGCGCGTGCCGACAGCAAGCGTTATCCGGCCATCGACCCGATCGACAGTTATTCCAAATATCTCGAATATCCCGAAATCATCGAATACTTCGACCAGAAGATGGGAGCCGAATGGGTTCCTCTGGTAAACGAAGGCAAGAACTTTGTTTTGCGCGGCAAGGAAGCCTACGAACAGATCAACATCCTCGGCGATGACGGCGTGCCGGTTTCCTACCACGACCGTTATTGGAAATCGGAGCTGATCGACTTCGTGATCCTGCAGCAGGACGCTTTCGACAAGACCGACAGCCTCTGCCCGATGGACCGGCAGAAATATATGTTCGAAAAGGTGATGGATGTTTGCCACCGGGAGTTCGATTTCGAAACCTTTACCGAGTGTGTGGACTTCTACAAAAGCCTTATCAACGCTTTCCGTCAGATGAACTACACACAGTTCATGAGCGAGGAATTCAAGGCCTATGAACGGCAGATAGAGGAAATAATAAACAGTCGCCAACAAAAAGCCCAATAACACGAAACCATGCAGAACAACAAAGCTTTTCAACGAATCTATACGCGTCTGGAGGCCGTAACCAAGGCCACGGTTACGGTTCGCGCCCAGGAGGTGTCGAACGATGAACTTGCCATGGTGGGCGACCGTTTGGCGCAAGTGGTGAAAATAAATGGCGACAAGGTTACCTTGCAGGTGTTTGCCGGAACGGAAGGCTTGGCCACCAATACAGAAGTGACTTTTACCGGCCGTGTTCCGGGATTGAAAGTGGGAGAGGAACTTTCTGGACGTTTCTTCGATGCCTACGGGCATCCCATAGACGGCGGTGCCGAAACCGAAGGCGAGTGGCGCGAGATCGGCGGTCCTTCCGTCAATCCGATGAAGCGTAAGCAGCCCTCGCAGCTCATTCCCACCGGTATTGCGGGTATCGACTTGAACAACACGCTGGTTTCGGGGCAGAAGATTCCTTTCTTCGCCGACCCCGACCAACCCTATAACCAGGTGATGAGCATGGTGGCCTTGCGCGCCAAGGTGGATAAGATTATCCTGGGCGGTATGGGGCTCACCAACGATGATTACCTGTTCTTCAAGAAATCGTTCGAGAACGCGGGCGCGCTCGACAAGATCATCTGCTTTGTGAACACCACCGAGCAGCCGCCTGTGGAACGCCTCTTGGTTCCCGATATGGCGCTTACCGCCGCCGAATACTTTGCGGTGGACAAGAATGAGAAAGTGTTGGTGTTGCTTACCGACATGACCCTTTATGCGGATGCGCTCAGTATCGTGAGCAACCGTATGGATCAGATTCCCTCCAAAGACAGTATGCCCGGTTCGCTCTATTCGGATCTGGCCAAGATTTACGAAAAGGCGGTGCAGCTGCCTTCGGGCGGTTCCATCACCATTCTGGCGGTAACCACTTTGAGCGGGGGCGACATTACCCACGCCATTCCCGACAATACAGGCTATATCACCGAAGGGCAGTTGTTCTTGCGCAACGACAGCGATGTGAACAAGGTGATCGTGGATCCTTTCCGTTCGCTTTCCCGTTTGAAGCAGCTGGTTATCGGCAAACAGACCCGCGAGGACCATCCGCAGGTGATGAATGCCGCCGTGCGTCTCTACGCCGATGCGGCCAACGCCAAGACCAAATTGGAAAACGGTTTTGAACTGAGCGATTACGATGAACGTACGCTGGCCTTTGCCAAGGATTACGCGGCCAATATCCTGGCCATCGATATCAATATCGATACCACCGAGATGTTGGACCGTATCTGGCGTATGTTCGCCGCGTATTTTACGCCGACCGAAGTGGCCATCAAGCAGGAGTTGATGGATCGTTACTGGCCCAAATAAGGGAGAGGAGCGGAAATGGCTATAAAATTCCAATACAATAAGACTTCGCTCAACGAGCTCGACAAGAAACTCAAGGCGCGTACAAGGGCATTGCCTACCATTAAAAACAAGGAATCGGCCTTACGTCTTGAGGTAAAGAAAGCCAAGGCGGATGCCGAGCGGATGGATGCCGAACTGGAAACCAAGTTACGGGAAATGGACGGTTTCGCCCGTTTATTCACCGAGTTTCGGCCTGATCTGCTCAATGTGGAAGACGTGCATCTGGAACGCTATAAGATTGCCGGGGTACGTATTCCGCGCTTGAAAAGCATCGAGTTCAAGGAGAAACCGTATCCGTTGTTCGGGGCGCCGCTGTGGTATGCCGATGGCCTCGGATTGTTGAAGGAATTGGTTCGTATCGGCATTGAGAGCGAGATTTTCATGTACAAGATGCAGTTGCTCGATACGGCACGCAAGAAGACCACCCAAAAGGTAAACCTGTACGAAAAGGTACAGATACCCGGCTACAACGAGGCTATCCGCAAGATAAAACGTTTTATTGAAGATGAGGAGAACCTGGCTAAGTCGGCGCAGAAGATTGTCAAGAACCGTCATGCAGAGGAGGCTGAATTATGATTGTACCCATGACAAGTTATTCCATTCTGGTCTATCACCGCGACTTTGCCTCCTTTATGACGAAGTTGCAGGAGAAAGGACTTTTGGATATACGGCAGGACGAAGTTTACGGTGAAACGTCCGATGAGGAGTTTTACCCCGCCCTGCAACGTACCGAAAAGGTGTTGCAGGCACTCAAGCCGTGGAGCAAGAAGTTGGCGAAGAATGGAAAGGAAGCGGAGGAGATGCCGGCCGATACCCATGTTGCACATCCGGAAATGTTTTTGGAAGCTTGCGAGGCAGCTTTGTCAGATCTGCAATATAATGCCGGCCGTATCAAAGATATGGAGGATAGGTGTAGGGCAGCGCAGGTATGGGGAGATTTCGATATCCGGAAACTGGAACTTCTGCAAAAGGAAGCTGCCATTCGTCTGGTTGCGGCCAAGACTTCCGAAAAGAACATTCCCGATGGGGATGCCTTTCAGGAGGCGTTTCCCGTACAGGTGGTGGGATATCAGGCGGGGGAAGTGTATTTTGTATGGGTGGAAGCGGGCTCTGAAACGTTTTCTTCCGAAGTATTGTCTGCACGGGCCGGTTTCCCGATTACATTGGCAGCATTGCCCGAAAAGCCATATCCGCTTCTTGAACGCGAATATACGGAGATAAAGGCCGAATACGACCGCACAGAAAGCCTGCTGTATGGAATGGCGGCCCGGATGGACGTGTTGCGCCGTTACAAGGCGGACAGAATGAATAAACTATCGTATAAGACGGTTTCCCGCAATGTGCCCCGTCAGGCGGAAGGTATGCTGATGCGGATAGAGGGTTTTCTACCTACTGAGCAGACGGCTGATTTCGAGGATTTTTTGGAAAAGGAAGATGTGATTTACAGGTCTATACCCGCCGAGGATTTACCTGACGAAGACACGTCCCGCATTCCGGTATTGTTGCGAAACAACCGTTTCGCCAAGTTGTTTGAACCCATTACCTTGCTTTTTTCCTTGCCCAACTACAGGGAATTGGATCTTACGCCGATGCTGGCTCCGTTTTTCATGGCTTTTTTTGGATTCTGTCTAGGGGATGCCGGCTACGGTCTGCTGTTGATGGCGGCAGCGTTGTTTATCGTGAAGAAATATCCGAAGGCCAAGCCTTACGGATGGCTCGCTTTTTGGTTCGGTTTGGCCACGGTGGTGTTCGGAACACTTTCGGGTACATTCTTTGGCATCAGTCTGGTCAATATAGAAGCTTTGGGGCAGTTGAGGTCGTATGTTTTCGACAGCGGCAAGATGATGACCCTTTCGCTTGTTATCGGCGGTGTGCAGATTCTATTCGGCATGCTGATGAATGTGATCCGAATTACCAAGATGAAAGGTTTCAAGTATGCGCTCTATAAAGTGGGGTGGCTGGCGGTAATTGTGTGTGGTGGTCTGTTGGTAGGCGCTCCCATGTTGGGGTTGGTTTTTCCGGCAGCGGTTATTTACGGGCTTGAAATCTTGGTGGTGTTGGGTGCACTGCTGGCCCTTTTCTATAATAATCCGGACAAGAATCCTATCTTCAATCTCGGATTGGGGCTTTGGGATACGTATAACACGGCGACAGGTCTGGTAGGCGACCTCTTGTCCTATATCCGTCTTTTTGCCTTGGGGCTGACGGGCGGTATCCTGGGGTCGGTATTCAACACCTTGGCTTTGGATGCGGCCAATGGGGTAGGCGTACCGGTGGTGAGCCAGCTTATCATGCTCTTTATCCTGCTTTTCGGCCACAGTCTGAATCTTGCCCTTTGCGTGTTGGGGTCTGTGGTGCATCCCTTGCGGCTCACCTTTGTGGAATTTTACAAGAATGCCGGTTTTGCCGGGGGGGGGAAGGCATATTCTCCTTTTAAGATAAATAGGTAATAATTAATAAACAAAAAAGATAAAAATTATGGAACCTGTAGTATTGGCATACCTCGGAATCGCCTTTATGGTTATTTTGTCGGGTATCGGAAGCGCTTATGGCGTTTCTATCAGCGGTAGCGCCACTTTGGGGGCGTTGAAGAAGAAACCGGATGCGCTGGGTTCGTGCATTGCCTTGAGTGCACTGCCGGCCACCCAGGGTTTGTACGGCTTCGTAGGCTTTTTCTTGACCTACACCAAAATTACGGCCGAAATCAATTGGTTTCAGGCGGCCGCCGTATTCGGCGCCGGTCTGGCTTTGGGTTGTGTGGCGCTTTTGTCGGCTATCCGTCAATCCAAAATCTGCGCCGATGGTATCAACGGCATCGGGGGCGGACATAATCTGTTCAGCAGCACCATGATTTTGGCGGTATTCCCCGAGTTGTATGCGATTATCGCATTGTTGGTAACGATCCTTATCGGCGGTACTCTCTAAGAAAAAAGCGATTTGAACAGGGGTAGTGCGTTGCAGCCTTCGGTGTGTTCGGTTACGTACAGCAGCAGTACGCTCCCTCACAGCCTTCAGTCTGTGCCTTGATCCCTCCATTCAAATCGACTTTTCCCTCTGCAAAGGGGGGAGGAAGGTGTTGTGTTCCTTCTCCCTTTTGCGGACTGTGCCGTACATCCCATCTTCTCCATCGCTTTTTGGGGGATGGTCTCTGAACGGCGGTCTGCTTTGCTGTAAGCCTTTGGACCGTTCTGACAGGTACAATGTTCGGAAAGCCGTGGGGATCGCCTTACGGCTTTTTTGCTAAAGATAGGTTTTTATATTGTGCCTTTGGTTGCTTTTCTTTGCAAGACAAGGAAAAGCGACATACGAAGGACCGAGTGGGTGATATCCTAAAAAACAAGCAAAAACCCAAAAAGAAAAACCCAATAAAATGAAATCAGACATAGAGATCGCAAGGGAAACTCCCTTGCAGCCCATTTCGGCGATAGCCGAAAAAACAGGTATGGACCTCCAGAAAATCCACCCTTACGGCC
>CAZPBB010000055.1:0-10494 GCA_964584745.1 uncultured Bacteroidaceae bacterium | reverse complement strand
GACCAACTCCAATTCGATTCAGGACGTGCTGTTCTTTCCGCAGATGAAGCCCGAAAAGAAAGCGGAGGTCTCTACCGACGAAGAATTTGCCGCCTGTGGTGTTTTACCCGAATGGATTCCTGTTTTGCGCAAAGCAGGAATCCAGACTGTAGCGGCACTCAGGGAAGCCAATGTCAATAGACTTTCGAATGATTTGAACGCGTTGCGCAAAAAACTTAAAATGGAAATTCCCGCCTTGCGGACAGAAACCCTGCAAGCGTGGATAAATGGCTGATAATCCGATATCGATGTTCCTTCTGTTATGGAAAAGAAAAAGATAGAATTTTTCGTTCCCTGCTGCATCGACCAGCTTTATCCGCAAACGGCTTTCAATGCCATCAAGGTATTGGAGCATTTGGGGGTGGAGGTGAATTACAATCCGGAGCAGATATGTTGTGGCAAAACGGCTTTCCATAACGGATATTGGGATGAGGCAAAGGAAATCGGAGAAAAGTTCCTGCATGATTTCGGTTCGGGGCTTCCGGTGGTCTGCCCTTCGGCCTCTTGTGTAAGCTACGTCAGGAACTATTATTGGAAATTGTTTTACAATACCGGTCTGCATCTGGAGTACCGCAAACTTCGTGAAAACATATACGAGTTTACCGACTTTATCGTAAATCAACTGCGTACGGTTGAGGTAGGGGCCTCTTTTCCGCATAAGGTAACGTACCATGATTCTTGTGCGGCTTTACGGGAGTATGGAATATGGGACGAACCTCGGCTGTTGTTGCGCAACGTAAAGGAACTTGAACTTGTGGAAATGGAAAAGACCGACCAATGTTGCGGATTCGGCGGTATGTTCTCGATGGGATTCGAACCGGTTTCGGTGGCGATGACCGAACAGAAGGTGAACAATGCTTTGGCGACAGAGGCGGAATACATCGTTTCAACCGATGCCACCTGTTTGGGCAATATGGAAAGTTATATCAAGAAACAGAAACTGAAAATCAAGTGCATCCATATAGCGGATGTATTGGCTTCAGGCTTATAGAAAGATATGAGTGAGGCTATAAAACACGAATGCGGTATCGCGTTGTTGCGGCTGCGTAAACCTATAGCGTACTATAAGGAGAAATATGGCGACAGCCTTTACGGATTGGGCAGGATGTACCTGCTGATGGAAAAGCAGCATAACAGGGGACAGGACGGTGCGGGAATGGCCGGTATCAAGTTCGGTATGCAACCCGGTTGCACCTATGCCGATGTGATTCGTTCCAATACCGCAACCCCGATTAAGGATATCTTCAGACGTACTTATGATCAAATTGAGAATATCGTGGGCGGGCGGGAAGGACGCTATGCCGATATGGATTGGGTAAAACAGAATCTGCCTTTCAGCGGAGAGCTTTTTTTGGGGCACCTCCGTTACGGCACTTTCGGTAAGAACGATATCCGCAATATTCATCCTTTTATTCGTGAAAGTAATTGGAAGACCCGCCATCTGATTATCGCGGGTAATTTCAATCTGACCAATATAGGAGAGATTTTCGACTCTCTGGTGGAATCGGGACAGCATCCGGTGCAAACGGGAGACACGGTTACCGTGTTGGAAAGGATAGCCAAATATCTGGATCACGAAAACCAACGTTTATACGACCACTACAAGGCAAAAGGCTTGAATAAGGTGGAAATATCCGCCATCATGCCCGATGCGCTCGACCTCAAGAAGATTGTGAAAACCGTGGCCGAAGGGTGGGACGGAGGTTTCGTTTTCGGAGGTATGGTGGGATATGGTGATGCTTTTGTGATTCGCGACCGAAAAGGCATACGCCCCGCCTATTACTATTGTGATGATGAGATTTTAGTGGCGGCTTCCGAAAGGCCTGTGATACAGACCGTTTTTAACGTACCGTTTGACAAGGTGCAGGAACTGCCCGCCGGGCATATCATCCTTTCGCATTATAACGGCCAGGTGGAAATTTCACCCTGTCTGGAACCCGATGGTGCGCCGACCCCATGTTCTTTTGAGCATATCTATTTCTCGCGGGGTACCGATGCCGCCATTTACAAGGAACGTAAGGAATTGGGCGCGTTGTTGGTTCCCGATGTGCTGAAGGCGATCCACTATGATTTGAAAAACTGCGTGTTCACCTCCATACCCAATACGGCGCAAGTTGCTTTTACCGGAATGCGGGATGCCCTTTATTCCTATACCGAACAGCAGAAGGCTGAGGCCATCATCGCTTTGGGGGATCATCCGGAAAGAAAAGATATAGAACGTATTCTTGCTTTCCGTCCGCGTATGGAACAGATTGTGGTGAAAGACGCCAAGATGCGTACTTTCATTACCGGAGACGACCAGCGCAACGATTTGGTGAACCATGTTTATGATGTTACCTACGGACAGGTGCGGGAATGGCGCGACACATTGGTGGCCATAGACGACTCTATTGTGCGCGGCACAACCTTGCGGCAAAGCATCCTGCGGATATTGGACAGGCTTTGTCCGCGCAAGATAGTGATTGTTTCTTCGGCTCCGCAGATTCGTTATCCCGACTGTTATGGCATCGATATGGCGAAATTGGGTGATTTTATCGCTTTTCAGGCCACGATAGCCTTGCTTAAAGAGCGCGGCATGGAGAAGACAATCGAAGAAACCTATGCCAAATGCAAGGCGCAGCTTGACTGTCCCGTTGCGGAAGCGGTAAACCATGTATGCGACATTTATCGTCCGTTTACCGATGCTGAGATTTCGGAAAAAATAGCCAAGATGCTCAAGACCGAGCATATCAAGGCGGAAGTGGAAGTGATTTTCCAAAGTGTGGAAAACCTGCACAAGGCTTGTCCCGATTCATCGGGCGACTGGTATTTTACGGGCGATTATCCCACACCCGGTGGCAGACTGGTGGCATGCCGCTCATTTGTGAATTACATTGAAAATAGAAACATGCGGGCCTATTAGGCGGATAGCAGATAAACGAAAACAGAGATGAAAAGTATCCTCGTTACGGGCGGAGCCGGATTTATCGGATCCCATCTGGTAAGGTATTGGACAAAAAAATACCCTGACACGCAGGTGGTCAACCTCGATAAACTTACTTATGCGGGGAATCTGGAAAATTTGAAAGATGTTGAGAATCTGTCTAATTATACTTTTGTAAGAGGGGATATCGTGGATGAAAACCTGATGAGCGAGTTGTTTGTCAAGTATCGTTTTGAGGGGGTGGTACATTTGGCTGCCGAATCGCATGTGGACCGTTCCATTTCCAATCCTGTAGAATTTATCCGCACCAATATCATGGGAACCGTAACCTTGCTGAATGTGGCCCGTCAGGCGTGGAAAGGAGATTTTGAGAATAAGCTGTTCTACCATGTCAGCACGGATGAAGTGTATGGGTCTTTGGGAAAGGACGGTTATTTTACCGAAAGCACACGCTACGATCCGCGTAGTCCTTATTCGGCTTCCAAGGCAAGTTCCGATCATCTGGTACGGGCCTATTTCCATACCTACGGACTTCCTGTTGTGATATCCAATTGCTCCAACAATTACGGTGGTTTTCAGTTCCCCGAAAAATTGATACCGCTTGTCATCAACAATATCCGTCATCGTAGACCGCTACCTATCTACGGAAAGGGGGAGAACGTGCGTGATTGGCTGTACGTGGGCGACCATGTGGCCGCCATCGATCTTATCTTCCACAAAGGTAAAAAGGGCGAAACTTACAATGTGGGCGGACATAATGAGAAACAGAACATAGAATTGGTAAAACTTCTCTGCCGTATCGTGGATAAGAAGCTGGGCAGGAAGGAAGGAGATGCAGAAAGTCTGATTACGTATGTGCAGGACAGGGCGGGACATGATTTACGTTATGCCATCGATTCGGCTAAATTGGTGAATACTTTGGGTTGGCAACCTTCCGTTACATTCGAAGAAGGCATGGAACGCACGGTGGCTTGGTATCTCGAAAACGAGGCCTGGCTCAACAACGTAACATCGGGTGATTACCAAAAATATTACGATCGGCAATACGGCAACCGGTAGGATATCGGGAGGGAATGTGGCACAGGTGATTGAGTGACAAATTTTTCATATATTTGTTACTTGGTAAAACGTCTAGAAAATCATCGCCGTGTTATTCAAGTCAGACAAAAACGAAATATCCAATCTGGAGGTTTCGTTACGAAAAGAGTTTATTTGCGTATCCGATAACGGTTCGTATGCGTCAACTACGCTTGCAGGTTGCAATAGCCGTAAATACCACGGACTTTATGTGTGTCCGCAGCCTGCACTGAATCAGGATAATTTTGTATTGCTCTCTTCGCTTGAGGAAACCGTTTGCCAGCAAGGCAGGGAGTTCCATATCGGTGTGAAACGTTATGCCGGTCATGTTTTTTCTCCCAAAGGCCACAAATACATCGAATCTTTCGAATATCTGACCCATCCCGTATGGTTTTATCGTGTAGGTGGTGTTCTGTTGCGTAAGGAATTGCTGATGCACGCTAAACAGAACAGGCTTCTGATCAAATACACGCTTGAGGAAGCACATTCCGAAACCTCTCTCGTGATTCGCCCTTTTCTGGCTTTTCGCGATGTACATGAACTTACTTTTTGCAACGATACGGCCTGTACGCAGACACAATACACTGAAAAAGGTATAAAATGCCGCCTTTATCCGTCTTTTTCGGCGCTTTATATGCAGACATCCCGTTCTTGCAGGATTGCGGACAACGCTGATTGGTACAGGCAGGTGGAATATGTAACAGAAAAAGAAAGAGGGTATCATTGTCGGGAAGATCTCTTTACACCGGGTACGCTTTCCGTGCCGCTAACCTTGCACGAACCGGTGGTGTTGAGCGTGGGGCTTACGCCGCTTGCCGAACCGGAAACGGCGCTGGTCTTGTTTGATGAGGCACAGGCGGCTTTGACCCCCATGAACACCATGGAAAATTGCTTGCTTGCCGCAGCCGCAAGTTTTATCGTACACAAGGAAGACCGTTGCCAAATCGTGGCAGGTTACCCGTGGTTCGGATCATGGGGACGAGATACGTTTATTGCATTACCCGGTCTTATGCTTTGTGCGGGAAAGACCGAAATGGCGGCGGAAGTTTTGCGTAGTATGCGCAAAGACCAGTCAGACGGTTTATTCCCCAATTTGGGTTACGGTGATGCGGCGTCTTATAATTCGGTTGATGCGCCTCTGTGGTTTGTTTGGGCCGTGCAGCAATATGCGGCGGCACTTGGCGATGTACCGAAAGTATGGAACGAGTTCGGCGATGCGGTCAGACAAGTAATTGAAAAATATGCCGGCGGCAATGATTTCGGTATCGGTATGACAGCCGACGGCTTGATTTATGCGGATAAGGAGGGGTGTGCTTTAACGTGGATGGATGCGGTGGTAGAAGGACAGGCTGTTACGCCGAGGAAAGGTATGCCGGTTGAGATCAACGCGCTTTGGTATAATGCGGTGATGTTTGCCCTTGAGGCCGAAAAGGCCTGCAAAAGGGGAGAAAGGGAATTTTCTTTAAAATGGCAACCTTTGATGGATAATTTTCCGGCTGTGTTCAAGGCGTGTTTTTGGAGCAAGGAAAAAGGTTATCTGGCCGATGTCGTCTGCAACGATAATCAGGATTGGAGCGTCCGTCCCAATCAGATTATTGCCGTTTCCATGCCATATTCGCCGGTAAGCGAGAAAGTGGGACAGTTGGTGGTGGAAAAGGTAAAGAATTTCTTGCTCACGCCACGTGGCTTGCGTTCTTTGGCTCCGGCTGATTCCCGCTACAAATCGATTTATCGGGGCAATCAGTCGGATCGAGATAGGGCTTACCATCAAGGAACGGTTTGGGTTTGGTTGATAGGACATTTTGCCGAGGCCTACCTGAAGATATACGGCAAGGCAGGCAAACCGTTTGTGGAAGATCTGTATCGGAATTTTGAGCCGGCTTTGTGCGAGGCAGGGATAGGTACAGTTTCGGAAATTTACGATGGAGATCCTCCTTATAAGGCGCAGGGAGCGTTTAGCCAGGCCTGGAGTGTGGCTGAATTGTTGCGGATAAGATGGATGTTGGATTCGGGCAAATACGACAGGAAATGAAAGTACTGATGTTCGGCTGGGAGTTTCCTCCGCATATTACCGGCGGTTTGGGAACGGCTTGTTACGGTATGTGCAAGGGCTTGCTGGCACAGGGCGTGGAGGTGGTGTTTGTGGTGCCCAGACTGCATGGTGGAGAAGATGCTTCCGTGGCCCAAATGGTGAATGCCTCAGATGTGGACGTTGATCTTTCGCAGCCGATTTATCGGGAATATTTTCAGCATCTTACCTATATCGAAATAGGTGCGGATTTGATACCGTATGCGGGTTTGGACCAATATTTGGATTTGGAAAGGATCCGAAAGGCAAACTCTGTGTTTGATGTGGCGGCCTATACCCATCGGAAGTTTGCGTTTTCGGGTGCTTATCGCGCGAACCTTATGGAAGAGGTTGACCGCTATGCGATGGTGGCGGTGGAAGTGGCGATGCGTTATGATTTTGATGTGATACATGCCCATGATTGGCTTACTTATCGTGCCGGTATCGCCGCCAAGAAAGCTTCCGGAAAACCTTTGGTGATTCATGTGCATGCCACAGAGTTTGACAGGACGGGTGAAAACGTGAATACGCTTGTTTACGGAATAGAGAGGGAAGGTATGCTGGCGGCAGACAGGATCATTACTGTGAGCAATTATACGCGCGATATCGTGGTCAACCGCTACGGCATCGACTCCGGCAAGGTGACCACGGTTTATAATGCAGTTGAACCCAAGGAAGAAAAGTTGAAAGTGGAGGGCGTATATCGGAAAGACCGCAAAATTGTTACTTTTTTAGGGCGCGTTACGTATCAGAAAGGACCGGAGTATTTTGTGGAAGCGGCTCGTTTGGTGATGGAAAAAGACAGGAA
Organism: uncultured Bacteroidaceae bacterium; assembly: GCA_964584745.1. Taxonomy (GTDB): domain Bacteria; phylum Bacteroidota; class Bacteroidia; order Bacteroidales; family P3; genus Pullibacteroides. The sequence continues at coordinate 3,579 of CAZPBB010000055.1, read as the reverse complement.
TGTGGAGTTCGTGATGGCCGGTTCGGGCGATATGTTGCATTCCATCGTGCGTCGCGTGGCCGCGTTGGGCATGGGCGGCCGTTTCCATTTCACAGGATTCTTGCGGGGAGAAGACGTGGACAGGATGTACGGCATGAGTAGCGTTTATGTGATGCCTTCGGTGTCGGAGCCTTTCGGAATCTCGCCTTTGGAAGCGATGCGCTCCAATGTGCCGGTGGTGATATCCAAACAATCGGGGGTGGCGGAGATTCTGAATCATGCGCTCAAGGTGGATTTTTGGGATGTGGATGCCATGGCTGATGCCATTTACGGCTTATTGCATTACCCCGCGCTTTCCAAGATGTTTGCCGATATGGGAGCGGCCGATGCAAAGTCGCTTAAATGGAGTTCGGCCGCCGAAAAGATAAAGACCGTTTACCATTCGGTTTGTCCGTTGGTATAGAAAGGAGGAAACCATGAATACTTTCAGCCTTGTTTTCAAAGTCCATCATCCGTTTTACCTGCGTCCCTATCGTTTTTTCGATATAGATGCGCGGCATAATTATTACGATGACTATCGGAACAAATATGTCTTGAAGCGTTTTTCGGAAAGGTCGTATGAAAAGGCGAACAGTTTGCTTACCCATCTTTTTGATCGTTATGGAGAGCGGTTCAAGGTTGCCTTTGTTGTGAGCGGTAATGCCGTTGACCAGATGCAGTGGTATGCGCCTGGACTGTTGGATAATTTTAAAGACTTGTTGAAACGCCCCAATGTGGAAGTGTTGGCGAGCGACGACAGCGGCGGGGTGATGGGGATGTTGCATAAGGAATTATGGGAAGCTCAGGTGATGCGTCACAAAAAGAGGATGGAAGAGGTGTTCGGCAAGTGTGGCAAGGTGTTGGCTGGCACGCAGCTTTTATATGATGATAAGATGGGGTCGGCGGCTTTTGAATTGGGATTCAAAGGTGTTTTGACCGAGGGGGCCAAGCCTGTGCTGGGTTGGAAAAGTCCGCATGTGGTATATCGGCATCCGGAAAAAGATATCAAATTGATTTTGCGCGATGGGGTGTTGAGCGAGAGCATCAGCTTGCATTTTTCGGAACGTCCGCAGACGGCCGAAAGATTTGTGGCGAGGGCTTTGGAGAATCAGGCGGCTTTGCGTGGCGACAGCCATATCACGATGTATTGCAACTACGCCGTTTTTGGAGAATTTCAGGGAGAAGAAACCGGCATTTTCGATTTTCTCGAATATCTGCCGGTGGCTGTCTTTAAAAACGGACTTGAATTCGCGTTTCCTTCCGACCTTTGCCGTCTTGCCACCGATGCCCCCGCCTTGCATGTGCCTTTCACCATTTCCGACATGGATGAGGAAAAGGATCTTACAGCATTTTATGCCAACGAATTGCAACGGGACGTGATCGAAAACTGGAAGAATACCTGTCCGGTGATGATGAATTGCAAGGACGAGGAATTGCAGAAGGATTTTCGTTTCCTTACAGGGGTGGAACATCTTATTTTCATGTCCACCAAATATTTTACCGAGAAACCTTCGGTGCGTTATCTTTCACCCTATGATTCGCCTTACGACGCTTACATCAACTACATGAATGTTTGGGCGGATTTCTCCAACCGTCTGGCGGCACAGAAAAGGTAAGTAGGCTTTCTCTGCAAGATCCGGATCTCCAAACCTTTCATTGTGTTTGTATCGCGGGTATAATTTATTATACGTTATTATACGGAAACGATGTATCGTTAACATTCCGATGTGGAAAGAAACCCGACAAACGGGCGGAAACACGTTGGGGAACGGTCTATTTTTGCGTGTTGAATTTGAATATGCCATGGCTCTCATACTGAGTATAGAAACTTCTACCCGCAATTGTTCGGTGGCACTTTCTGACAATGAACACTTGCTTTCTTTGCGGGAAAGCGATCAAGGCAATGAACATGCCGCGCGGATTGCGGTGTTCGTGGATGAGGTGTTGCGGGAGAATGGCAAGCGTTGCGCCGATATAGAGGCAGTGGCGGTGGGTTCGGGGCCTGGTTCCTATACAGGGCTGCGGATAGGGGTTTCCACGGCAAAAGGGTTGGCTTATTCTTTGGATTGTCCGCTGATAGCGGTGAATCCTCTGCAAGCCATGGCTTTGGCTGCTGCTGAAAAAAGCAGGCAAGATGGTTGCGGAACAAACGCCCTGTTCTGTGCCATGACCGATGCAGGGCGGATGGAAGTATATGCGGCGCTGTACGATGGATCGGGTATGGAAGTGCGTCAGGTAGCCGCTGATATCGTGGATGAGCATACATATGCGGAATATTTGCGGAAAGGAGATTTGTTCTTTTGCGGTGATGGTTGTGGAAAATGCCGCCCGGTATTGCAGTCTATGCCGAATGTGCGGTTTTACGAAGATATCCGCCCTTCCGCCCGTTATATGCCCGTTTGGGCAAGTCGTGCGTATGTCCGGAAGGCATTTGAGGATGTGGCTTATTTCGAACCTTTTTACCTCAAGGATTTCATTGCGGGGAAACCGCATGTAAAAGGACTTTCCTGATGCGTTCTTATGATGCGATAGGGGTTATGTCGGGTACCTCGCTCGATGGTTTGGATATGCTTCATGTCCGTTTTGAGCGGGATCAAAAGGGTAAATGGCGGTATGTGCCTTTGGAAGCGTCTACCGTGGAATATCCGTTGGATATTCATGGGCGTTTGTCTGCGGCCATGCAGGTGAGTGGCCTGGAACTGGCTCGATTGCATGCCGATTACGGTCATTTTGTGGGAAAGGCGATTTCCGATTTCGTAAAGAGATACGGTTTGAATCCCGATTTTGCCGCCGTTCACGGGCATACGGTCTTTCATCGCCCTGAATGGCACATGACCTTGCAGATAGGTGAAGGCGCGGCTATGGCGGCAGAGAGCGGACTACTTATCGTAAATGGTTTCCGTACCTCCGATATCGCCTTGGGCGGCCAAGGGGCACCTTTGGTGCCGATAGGCGATGAACTGTTGTTCCCCGATTATGATTTCTGCCTGAATTTAGGCGGTATCGCCAATATTTCTTACCGGAATGTCGATGGTGAGAGAATAGCCTATGACATTTCTCCTTGCAATATGGTATTGAACCATTATGCTGCAAGACTTCATGCCGCCTACGACCGCGACGGGATTTGGGCGCGGAGCGGCAGGCCGGTGGCGGGGTTGAAAGAAAGGTTGGATGCTTTGGATTTCTATTCCCTGCAACCACCCAAGTCTTTGGGCCGGGAGTGGTTTGAGGAAAGTTTTCTGCCGATAGCCTCTGGGTACGGAGATGCGGCGGCGGAAGATATGTTGCATACGATAGTGGAACATATCGCCGGTCAGATCGCGTATGCCTGCCACTCTGCGCGACCGGTTTCTGAAAATGAAAAAAAGCCCTCTATGCTGCTTACCGGCGGAGGCGCGCGGAATTTCTATCTGCGGGAACGTATCGCTGATCTGGCGGATGTTGAATTGGTGGATGTAAACAAGAAAATAATCGATTACAAGGAAGCCCTGATATTCGCGTTCCTGGGGGTATTGCGCCTGGAGGGGCAATGCAATTGTCTGCGTTCGGTTACGGGCGCGA
>CAZPBB010000054.1:0-10524 GCA_964584745.1 uncultured Bacteroidaceae bacterium | reverse complement strand
GATCGGCGATGTCGCCCACAGGCATATAGGCGTAGAGGAACTTCAGGGCCTCTTGAGAAAGCGGTTCCTGCGCCTCTATAAAATCGAATACGGATTGGAATCCTGAGGTTGGGAACATGTTTTTTTTGACGGTGTAGTCTTCCAAAACCTGCCGCCGCTCGGTCTTTTCCATAATCAAATGCTTTTTTCCGCAAGCCGTGCATAACAGGATGCCGGCCAAAAACAATGTCCGAACCGTAACTTTCATGGTTTTTTCTTTGTTGAACCGCGAAGATACGAAAGTATGCGAATCGCTTGACAACACGATATACCTCCCCTATTGTGCAACCATAGATTCAAGCACAAAAATTGGCAAATACATAAACCATATACGATATATAATTTTTGCTTTTTTTAAAAATTTGCCATATCTTTGTCGTTCCTTCAAGCTTTATAAAGCATAAAAAAATACAAACTATCGTTCAATCTCTAAAACTGAAAACCATGGAAACAAAAAGAACTTTATCGGCAATCTGCACGGCAGTCTGCCTGTGTATGCCGCTCTCGGCTCAGATCACGGTGCAATCGGACGGAGGCGTGAAATTGGGCTCAAAACCGAAAAACCAATTGGATCGGATTATTGATTGGTCTTTAAAAGACAAAGGATTGGAAGTTTCCCTCGGTGATATCCTTCTGCATACCGGAAGTGGAGGCAACATTCGTCTTGCAACAAAAATGGAAACAATCTTCTCGTCAAAAAGCGGCAATACCATAGGCATTGATCCCGGTAATCCCGGTTCCGCCACGCAAGTCCCCTCGGTCTGTCTTTCGGGAAGTCATCTCAGTTTCGGCACCTCCGACAATTACGCGCACAACATCTTTGTAACGAATCTGACGAGTATAAATCCTGAATTACCCTCGGATATCCGGCTTAAGGAAAACATCACCAATATTCCCGATGTAACGGAAAAGGTGATGCAGTTGCGCCCCGTCTTTTACGACTTGAAGACGCCCCAGGGCTATATCGACGACACGATGATGCTCAAGAACCGGGTGGGTTTCATCGCCCAGGAGGTGGAACCGTTGTTCCCCGAACTGGTGCATTATCTGCCCGAACCGGATATGTACACGCTCGACTACACCTCGTTCATCCCCTACCTCACACGGGTTATCCAGACCCAGGAAAACACGATAGCGGAACAGGAGGAACGCATCGCCGCACTGGAACGCATCGTGTCCGACCTGATGGCCCGACAGCAGGAAGGAAACAGCCCCAAGAAGACGCCCGCACCGAAAAACAGCGTGTCGGCGCAGGCCTCCTTATATCAGAACAGGCCCAATCCGTTCTCCGAAAGGACCACCATATCCTACGAACTGCCGGAACGGGTATCCTCCGCCAAGATACTTATCCATTCCTTGGACGGACAGTTGATAAAAACATATCCCCTGTCAACAGCGGCCGGCCCTGGCCATATCCCGGTGGATGCCGGAACGCTCTCGCCGGGCATGTACACCTACAGCCTCTCGGTGAACAACCGGATGGTCGATACCAAACGCATGGTGGTTACCGAATAAGACACGGCGCATTGCCCAATTCATGTATGAGAATTGGGCAATGCGGAATACGATGGTATTAATGTAACAGGAGGATAAAACATGAAAAAGATAGTAAGATATACCGGATGGTGCCTGTTGGCGCTTATCCCTTTATGCACTTGTGGACAGGGTACGGCAAACCCGTTTGTCTTACAGTCCGTATCTCAGACCATAACGGAAAAAATATCTCACACGTTCCAAAACAACGGCCTCCATACCACGGATTTAAGCCAGGCGAGTCCTGTCTATGGCGTGGCGGTATCTGGACATATCGCATTTCAGGATGCCAGCAACAGCATGGTGCGTGTTACGGCGGTCTGCTCCGACGGAATAGAGTATCTCGTGTACGAGACCTCGCCCCTTTTTGCCGACGGGCAGGAGTTCGACATTGAAGATGCCGCCATGGAGACAGCCGTGTTGGACGCGGAGAACATCGTTAGATTGAATGTGATATTGGTGAACGCGACATTCACGCTTACCGACATCAAATACAACAAGGAACCTGTCCGGGATGTTTCCCAACGGAAAAGTGCGTTGGCTACGGATCAGGAAGATGCGCTGATAGCCCGTCTCAATGAGAATCTGGAAAAGCAAGGTCATCTGTGGCGGGCAGGAAAAACCTCGCTGTCGAGCCTGACCTACGAACAGAAAAAGGCCATCTTCGGAGATACTATACCCTATTTGGGAGGGTATGAATATTATGTGGGGGGGATTTTTGCCATGCCCGATTATGTGCCGCAAAAAGCCTCGGAAGAAGACGACTTGTTCGTAAAAGAATGGGATTGGCGTAATCGTCATGGAAAGAATTGGATAACGGCTGTAAAAAGACAGTACCCTTGTAACGCGTGTTATGTGTTCGCTCCTGTCGGAACCATGGAGGCGTATATCAATCTTTACTATAATCAATTATTGAATTATGATTTGTCCGAACAGCAAGTAAAGTATTGTTCGGATCCTTCTACAGGTTGCGATAGTTTGGGCTCTCCAGATGTAACATTTAATTATCTTGTCAGAGAAGGTGCAGTTCCTGAAGATTGTGCACCATATTCTAGCCAAAGATTGGACTGTAATGATGTATGTAGCAATCCATCAGATAGACTCAAAATAAGTGGTTTTAAACAAATTTCTTCTTTTGAGGAATTAAAGAAATGTTTGTTACAGACACCTGTTTGTTTCGGTATAAGAAAATGGCGGCATGTGGTTGTGGTTGTTGGCTATACGAAAATTAAAGAGGGGGACCGTGTTGTTATGGATTATAATAGCGATATAAATTTGACAGTCCCCGCAGGTCATCCTTTGGTTGGAGCCACGGCATGGCTTCTCAAAAACAGTCGAGGAACAGGATATGGGCAAGATGGCTATGCGTATGTGGTTGTAGACAGTTTTGCAAAGACATACTTTAATTATTCTATCACAGGAAAAATAAAAAGCGAAAAGTTGTCTGACAGCGATATCGTTGTTTCAGACGATGATGGAGACGGCTTTTATTTCTGGGGAATAGGCGACCGTCCGTCCTCCTTGCCGGATTGGGTTCCCATGGAACCGGACGGAGACGACTCCGACCCCACCAAAGGTGCCATGGATGATTACGGCAACTTAAAATCCAGTGGAAAAATCAAGAATGTTCGGATCAATACAACCTGGACATCGACAAATGATTGTCTGCCGATAGTCTTTGTTGAGAAAGGCGCCACCTTAACGTTGAAAGGAACCCTGTGCCTCAATCCCAATAGTCGTATCTTTGTCAAGGAAGGGGCTTCTCTGATTTTAGACGGAGTGACGTTAAATCGCGCCTCCATTAAAGTTTATAATGGAGGTCGCTTGGTTGTGAAGAATGGGGCTATATTGAATAGGGAAGACGGTGATATTTTAGAAGTGGATTTAGGTGGTGTAATGGAATGGACAGAAGGAACTATGGTTCAACAATAAAAAATAAATATCATGAAAGCGAAATCAATAATGGCGTTCCTTGTTTTGAGTATGGTTGGTTCTGCGGTGGTTCCCGCCCAAGAGATAAGCCCGAATGTGGTGCAGGAGGGTCGGATATGGAGTCTTTATTGGGCCGGAAGCATAGAAGCGTTCATATTTACAGGAATAAACAGGGGTATGTTTTTCGGGGCAGACACTTTGATAGACGGAAAGACTTATAAAAATGTACTTTTCCGAAGGGTGTTTTATTGGGATAATTTCGATGAATTGCCGAGTTATGAATGGGGCTATGCCTTACGCGAAGAAGGACCCAAGGTGTATCAATATGACTACAAACTTGGAAAAGAACGTCTTATGTTCGATTTCTCCCTCAAGCCAGGCGATACTGTGGAAACCTACAGCAAGTTTGTGGTAACGGCGGTTGGGGTTATGGAGGGCGAAGATCCTTTACATTATATCGACTTGAGAGACATTTCGGAACATGCTGAAGGTTTTGATGAAAGATGGATAGAAAAAGTAGGTTCCCAAGAACGCGGTATTTATTGGGATGATTGTTGGGGATGTGTAGGTGGTTTCAGGGATTTGGGGTGTTGTAAGGAAACGGATGAAGATAATCCTTTCTTTATACCGGTGCCAAGATTTTGTTTGAGTGCGGAATATACCACAGTGAAAGGTGTGATTTCTTTTGTCTCTCTCGCAAATCTTGATTCTTCTACGGTCTGGGCGGTGATAGACAATACGGATACACAGGAATACGCGCAGAAATACACGACCCTGATGCGCAATTCAACGCCATTCGCCCAAAAATTAGTCGTGGACGGTGTGGAATATTCTGCCGGCGACCAAGTGGAGATAACGGGCTGGATTTCTTCCGGATATGAGTTCTCGGATTTGGAAATCCTATCCATCAGGAAAAAGAATACAGGTGTCGAGACATCGGAGGAAGCCGAGTTGCGGATACTCCCCAACCCCGCCCACGAAACGATAACGGTTACCGCTACGGGCTGCGACATCCAAAAAGTGGAAATCCTGGACGTGAACGGGCGTATCCTGTACGCCGCTACGGTGAACGCGGCTTCGTTCCGCTACAACGTGTCGTGGATGCCCTCCGGCATCTACCTCGCCCGCGTAAAGACCCCCTGCGGTGTCCTTACGGAGAAGTTTTCGGTGAAATAAACACGTGCGACACAGGCCATCGGTTGTGGGATGCCACAACCGTAATTTTCTGAAAATTTCGCTAATTTTGGCTTTCCAAGGCAAATAGGCGTATGCTCCTCAACTACATTTGGATCGGATTCTTTTTGGTGGCTTTCGTGGTGGCGTTGGCCTCCTTTCTTCTTACCGGCGATGCGCAGGTATTCAAAGCCATTATCGACGCCACTTTTTCCGCCGCGAAAATGGCGGTGCTGGATATCGCCTTGCCCTTGGCCGGGGTCATGACCCTTTGGCTGGGGCTTATGAACGTAGGGGAGAAGGCCGGGGCGATACGCTTCCTGTCTAAAATCGTAGGGCCTTTTTTCAGCAAGCTCTTTCCCGAAATTCCGGCGAACCATCCTGCTAGCGGACAGTTGTTGCTCAACTTTTCCGCCAATATGCTCGGCTTGGACAACGCCGCCACACCGCTTGGCCTCAAAGCCATGGAAAGCATGCAGCAGCTCAACCCGAACAAAGACACGGCCAGCAACGCCCAAATCATGTTCCTTGCCATCAACACCTCGGGGCTCACCATCATTCCCATCGCGGTGCTGGCGCAACGTGCCATCATGGGGGCGGCCAATCCCACCGATGTTTTCGTGCCTCTGCTTATCGCCACCTATTGTTCCACCTTGGGCGGCATCATCTATGTGGCCATCCGTCAGAAGATAAACCTGTTCAACAAAACGGTGCTGGCCTGGTTGGGCGGCATCACGCTGTTTATCGGGCTTCTGATGGCCTATTGCATGTCGCTTTCTCCCGAAGGGCTCGCCCGTTTTTCCAATATCGCGGGCAACGGCATCCTGCTGTTGGTCATAACGGCTTTTATCGGAGGGGGGCTGTACAAGCGCATCAACGTTTATGAAGCCTTTATCGAGGGAGCCAAAGACGGTTTCAAGACCACCGTCAAGATTATTCCTTACTTGGTGGCGATGTTGGTGGGCATCGGCGTGTTCCGCGCTTCGGGAGCCATGGGCTACCTGATAGACGGGCTGGCGTGGTGCGTGAACGCGGTAGGGCTGGACACCGATTTTGTGGGAGCCTTGCCTACCGCCTTTATGAAACCCCTCAGCGGCAGCGGCGCCAAAGCCATGATGATCGAGGCGATGGGCAACTACGGGGCGGACAGTTTCGTGGGGCGTCTCTCCTGCCTTTTCCAAGGCTCTGCCGACACCACTTTCTATATCATCGCGCTGTATTTCGGTTCGGTGGGCATCCGCAAGACCCGGTATTCGGTGCAGGCGGGGCTTATCTCCGATTTGATAGGCGTGGTGGCCGCCATCCTGGTGGCGTATGTGTTCTTTCATTAGTTGGGATTCTCTATGAAACAGCTGCGTGTCCTTTGGGCTTTCTTACTGTGTATGCCGGTGTTCGCCGCCGCGCAGACCGGTATCGGTTTCGGTTCGGTGCAGGCGGTTTCTTCCAATAAGAATTACGAACCGCTACCGGTTATCGAGCTTCAAGGCGATGACCATATCGATGTGAGTTTTGACGATCTGCAGGACCGGGATATGAGTCTGCGTTATCGGGTGGTTTTGCTCAATACCGACGGAACGGTTTCCGACCTGCGCGAAATCGAATACTTTTCAGGCATCAACAAAACCGATATCACCGATGTGGATTTTTCGTTCAACACACGCAGCAACTATGTTCATTATAGTTTCCGCTTTCCTGAAAAAGGAAGAAGGGTAAAGCTTTCAGGGGCTTATCGCTTTGAGATTTTCAGAACGGACGCCCCCGATAACGTTTTATTGCGCATTCCGTTTATGGTGTGCGAACCTTCGGTAACCATCACCACCGAGATAAAGGTGCCCCTACGTGTGGAGTGGCGGCTTTCGAGGCAGGAACTCGCCGTGCGCGTGGATGCCACCCAATCGCCGATCCGGATTATCCAGGCTGACCGTTGCCTACAGGTTTTTGCCCAGCAGAACATGAACACACAAAGCATACGTCGCCTGCCGATGCTTTTTCAGACGGGCAACCGATACGAATACAGAGACAAAGAAGAAATGGTGTTCGACGGGCTCAACGAATTCCGCAATTTCGATATCCGCCCCGTCAATTACGCCGGGCGCGGCGTAGAACGGATACATGTGGTGGATGACAGATGGAACGCACTGTTGGAACGGCAGAAAAGCCGGGAATACCTACCCTACACAGGCAACGACGATATAAACGGTAACTTTGCGGTAAAAGCCGAAAACATGGAGAATTCCGCTTTGGAGGCCGAATACGTGAACGTACATTTTGTTTTGGAAGCCGAACGGCACCCCTTGCAGGAATATTACGTTATCGGCAAGTTCAACGGTTGGCAATGCAACGAGCAAAGCCGCATGACCTATTTTCCCGGACAACGGGCCTACACGCTGAGTCTGCCGCTCAAGCAAGGTTTCTACGACTACATGTTTGCCTGCAAAGTACAGGAGGAACTGCATATTCCCTACGTGGAAGGCAATTTTCAGGAAACCGAAAACGATTATTATGTCTATGTCTTTTATCGTGAGCCTGGCGGACGTTACGACCGCCTTATCGGCGTAGACAAAGCCAACAGCCGCAACAGATAAGTCTATGGATCAGATCAGGCAATCTTTCAAGGAATGGAAAGGTATTGAACCGATACGGATAGAGCCTCTGCCCGCTTCCGGTTCCCACCGCAGATATTACCGCATAGAAACAAAAGGGGAAAGGATGTTGTGCGCCGTGAATGAAAGCGTGGAAGAAAACGAAGCCTATTTTTCCTTTACCCGTCAGTTTCGTCGGGAGAACTTACCCGTGCCCGAAGTGCTGTCCATAAGCCCCGACAGAACCACCTATTTTGTGGAGGACTTGGGCGACACCACGCTTTTTTCCCTATTGCCGAATCCTTGGCCGGATACGATACCTGCGGAGATTCACCAACTATACCGCGCGGCGCTCGACAATCTGGTGCGCTTTCAAACCGCCGCTTTGCCCGAAGGCTTAGACTACACGCATGTTTATCCCGTGGCTGTATTTGACCGCACCGCCATGCAGTGGGATTTGAATTATTTCAAGTATTTTTTTCTCCGTCTGAGCGGCCTAGCGTTTTCGGAAACCGCGTTGCAGGCCGATTTTGACCGTCTCTGCGATTTCTTGAACCGCAAGCCGCACCCCTATTTCCTCTATCGCGATTTTCAATCGCGCAACATCATGGTGAGAGACCACCGACCTTGGTTCATCGACTTTCAGGGCGGACGGAAAGGCCCCCTGGCCTATGATGTGGCTTCCTTGCTCTATGATGCCAAAGCCGCCCTACCCGCCGTTTTCCGGGAACAGTTGTTGAACGGATATATGGAAACGGCCGCCCGATCCATTCCGCAGTTCGACAAAGCCGATTTTCAAAAAGAATTCTATGCCTGCGTGCTGTTGCGTATCCTGCAGGCCATGGGGGCATACGGACTAAGGGGATTTCACGAAAAAAAGAGCCTCTTCCTGCAAAGCATTCCCTACGCGATACAAAACCTTGCGTTTCTCCGCATCTCGAAATGGTTGCCTTTGGCGATGCCGGAAATCGAAAGGATAATCGGCTTGTTGGAAAAATCGCCTTGGGCTGATTTCTCAAAACCCGCCTCCCCTACGCTTACCGTGCATATATGCAGTTTCTCGTTCCGCAACGGTCTGCCGGCCGCACAAGACGAACATGGCGGAGGATTCGTTTTCGACTGCCGCTTCCTTCCCAATCCGGGCCGTCTGGAACAATACAGAACGCTTACCGGTCGCCATCCCGAAGTAGAGAAGTTTTTCGCCGCCCACAGCGAGATGGCCTTTTTTCTGCAAAACGCTTTTGAACTGCTGAAGCCCGCCATCCTGAACTATATCGAACGCGATTTCAACAGCCTCAGCATCGCTTTCGGTTGCACAGGCGGCCAACACCGCTCGGTATATTGCGCCGAACAGACCAAAAACTGGATAGAACGCACTTTCAACATAAAAGTGCGCCTGCGCCACCTTGCCCATCCCGAAGCATCGGGCATCGCACACTGTTGACAGAATCAAGTTTTTGGACTATTTTTGCCATCCGTTAACCGAATCCCTCTATGGAAAACAAAGAAACGAACCAGCAATCCGAATTCGACATGCTGGCCGGCATCGCATCCTTTTTCCGTTCCATCAAAAACGGAATCATTTTCTTTTTTAAATGGCTTGGCAAAGCCTTGGTGTGGATATTCAACATACATATCCGCTATTTCTTCCTCTTCCTGGCCCTGCTGGTTGCCGGCGGACTGTTCTTCTCGTTCACCAAACACGAAAGCCAGACCGTTTCGGGCGATACGATGGTATATTGCAACGGATTCGACAACTTCACCTTGGATCAGGTCGTGAGGAAACTCAACGATGCCATCCATCAGGGGAATACGGAGCTTCTTTCCGACTATCTGCATCTTTCTTTCGAAGACTGCCGCAGATTGGACGAGGTTACATTGAGCGTGGGTATCGACTCAGACAATGACGGCCTTCCCAATAGTTTCCGCCACAAAGATAAGTTCCGTCCCGACACCTACACCAAAGGACAGATTATAAAGACAAAGCAAAAAGGCGAAGTTTTTGAACGGATACCGAAAGAAGTAAAGATTCCCGATCTGGCTTCCCTCCGGATAAGTGTGTCAGGCTCCGATGCCGGCTTCTTTGTAAAAGCCTCCGATACCATCCTTTATTTTCTGAACCATCACCCCGATTTAACCAAACAATACAAGGCGTATATCTCTGGCTTGGAACAGACCTATCGAAACTACAACCGCCAAATCGCGCTGCTCGACAGTCTGTCCCATATCGAATATATCGAAAACACCCGCAAACAGAAGACCGCACCGCAAAAAGACCTGTTTATGGCGGGTATGCTTTCTTCAAGCCGGGACATTACGGCCGAAGAAATAACCAGACTTTCCGCCCAGCATACTTTCTACTACGAAGATATTCTTTCGCTCGATGAAGATCGGACCAAAATCCGGCAACGCTTTGAGATTGCCACCTCGCCGGTTACCGTGCTCTCGGATTCCGTACCGCTTATCTCCCTTCACACCCAGGCATGGAAAACCGAAGCGCTTTGCAGTGCCATCCTCCTTACAATCGTTATCGGCGCCTTTTGGGACAACCGCAAGAAAATCTTCGCTTATATAAAAGAACAACGCAAGAAATAGCGGGGCACAGACGGCACAAACAGTCTCCTCCGGATAAAAAGAGGGTGTTCCTTTAAAAGGAACACCCTCTTTTTATCCGGCATCCTGCAATCCGCCGGATGCCGGCTTACATTTTGTCAACCGGAATTCTATAGGGCTATTTGTTGTACAATACGTATTTCCCTTCGAACACATCAAGGCAGACTTCCCTATTCTTATCTACCTGTCCAGCCAGAATCATCTTCGACATTTCATTGATGACATGCTGCTGGATAAACCGTTTTACCGGACGTGCACCGTATTGTGGATCATAGGCTTGTTCGGCAATATCCCGATAGACAGCCTCGGCAATGGAAAAACGGTATCCGTTTTTCTCCATCATGGCCGCCACCTTGCGCATCTGCAGACGCACCACCTCCGATATCTGCTTGCGGCTGAGCGGCATGAAAACGATAGTTTCATCCACACGGTTCAAAAATTCGGGACGCATCCGCAACCGCAACTCTTCCAGCACCTGTTCCCGACTCTTTTCGTAAGCCTTTTCTTCCTCTCCCTGTTTCATCTCTTCAAAAGTCTGCCGGATATGCGATGCCCCGAGGTTGGAGGTCATGATAACGATGGTGTTCTTGAAATCCACCACACGGCCTTTGTTGTCGGTGAGCCGCCCGTCGTCGAGCACCTGCAGGAGAAT
>CAZPBB010000053.1:0-10958 GCA_964584745.1 uncultured Bacteroidaceae bacterium | reverse complement strand
CGCCTCGCACAATCCCAAAGAATACAACGGCTTGAAGATTTCGCGCGAGAACGCGTTGCCGGTGGGTTTCGATACCGGTCTGGGCGAGTTGGAACGCTGGCTTAAGGAAAGGGTCGTGCTGTCCAAGGAACGGAAAGGCAAGACGGTTGACTTCGACAAGAAAGCAGACTACATCCGTTTTCAAAGACAATGGGTGAGCGAAGACAACGTTTATCTCAAGATTGCCGTGGATTGCAGCAACGGTATGGCCTCGCTTTTCGTACATGAACTTTTGGGAAACAAACCCACTTATATTTTCGACACGCTCGACGGCACTTTCCCCAACCACGAGGCCAATCCCCTGGAACCTGAAAACATCAAGGACATCTGCCGCTTGGTAAAGGAAACCAAAGCCGACATAGGCGTTATCTTCGACGGGGATGCCGACCGGGTGATGTTCGTGGATGAAAACGCCGGCTTTATCTCTCCCGACCTGATGATTGCCGTGCTGGGCGATTATTTCCTGAAAGAAAAAGGCTTGAAAGGAAAGGTGTTGCAGGATATCCGCACTTCCAAGGCCGTGCGTACCTATGTGGAATCCTTGGGAAGCTCTATGGAGATGTGGCGCGTGGGGCGTGCCTACGCCGCGCTCAAACTGCGCGAGATAGACGGCATCTACGGCGGCGAGTTGGCAGGCCATTACTATTTCCGCGATTTCAATTATTCCGATTCGGGATTGATGGCATGCAGTTTGCTGCTGGGCATCTTCGCCGCGCTCAAACGTCAGGGAGTAAGCGTTTCGCAAGCCATTTCCGCTATCGCCACCTACGCCAATTCGGGCGAAGTGAACTTTAAGCTCGACAACAAGCAGGGAGCCATGGAAGCCTTGCGCGCCCACTTTACGGCGCAGGAAGAACCCACGGCTTTCTACGACTTTGACGGCTACCGCATCGAGTTCAAGGATTGGTGGTTCAACGTGCGCCCCTCCAACACCGAGCCTTACCTGCGGCTTATCATGGAGGCATCTTCCCAAAAGCTGTTGGATGAAAAACTGGCGGTTGCCAAAGGAATCATAGAGAAATGCCGCGCTTAAAGTCAGACATACGCATCAAGAACAAGAAAGCCGAGTATCAGTTTTTTCTCATAGACCGATACACGGCGGGCATCGTGCTTACCGGCACCGAGATAAAATCCATCCGGGCGGGCAAGGCGAGTGTGGGCGAGTCTTTTTGCGTGTTCCTTGGAAGCGAACTGTTCATCAAGAATATGTACATAGCCGAATACAGCCACGGTTCGGCGTTCAACCATGTGCCGCGCCGCGACCGCAAGCTGTTGCTCAATAAGCGCGAACTGCGCAAGTTGCAGGGCAAAATCAAGGAAAAAGGGCTTACGATTATTCCCGTGGTGCTCTTTATTGACGAAAACGGCAGGGCAAAAATAGAAATCGCGCTCGCCAAGGGCAAAAAACTCTACGACAAACGCGAAACCTTAAAGGAAAAAGACATCAAACGCCAGTTGCAACGCGGCAGGGAGGAATAATCCTAATCCGTTGCCGTGTTTCTACCGAGGTTCTTTACCGTATTTCCAATACCAGCGTATCTTCGTTTTCCTTGTGATCTACGAAAACGGTTTTCCCTTGGGGCTTTTCCCCTTTCACCAGCATTTCGGCCAGTTCGTCTTCTATGTAGTGTTCTATACTGCGGCGCAAGGGCCGTGCACCCAAGTCGGGATCCCAGCCCTTTTCCATCAGGAAATTCTTGGCCTCATCAGTAAGTTCGAGGCGGGAATCCATCTTTTGGAGGCGTTCCCGGAGCTTTTCCAGCTCCACGTCGATAATCTTGAAGATATTTTCCTTACTGAGGTTGTTGAATACCAGGATATCATCGATGCGGTTCAGGAATTCGGGGGAGAAATGGCGTTTGAGCGCCTTGTCGATGATGCTCCGGCTCCATTCTCCCCGCGCGGCTTCCTTGGCGGAGGTCTGAAAACCCACGCCATCGCCGAATTCGCGCAGTTGGCGCGAGCCGAGGTTGGAGGTCATGATGATGATGGTGTTCTTGAAATCCACCTTCCGGCCTAATCCATCGGTGAGTTGCCCGTCTTCCAGCACCTGAAGCAGAAGGTTGAAGATATCGGGATGTGCCTTTTCGATTTCATCGAAAAGCACGATGGAATAAGGTTTTCGCCTTACTTTTTCGGTAAGTTGGCCGCCGTCTTCATAGCCCACGTAACCCGGAGGCGAACCGATAAGGCGCGATACATCGAATTTTTCCATGTATTCGCTCATATCCACGCGTATCATGGCGCTTTCGGCGTTGAACATGTATTGCGCCAACGATTTGGTCAGATAGGTCTTGCCCACGCCCGTAGGTCCGAGAAAGATAAAACTGCCGATAGGACGCGAAGGATCTTTGAGTCCTGTGCGGTTGCGGCGGATGGCACGCACCAACTTGTGAATGGCTTCGTCCTGCCCGATTACCTTGTTTTCCAGCACTTCTTCCATCTTGAGCAGTTGCTCCATCTCATTCTGCGCCACCTTCTGGATGGGAATTCCCGACATCATGGCCACTACCTGCGTGATATCTTCTTCGCTCACTTCGGGACGGTTCGCATCGTTTTCTTCCTCCCATTTACGGTTGGCCTCTTCCAACTCCTGTTTTATTTTTTCCAGTTCATCGCGCATTTTGGCCGCTTCCACGAATTGCTGTTGCTTCAAGGCATCTTCCATGCCTTGTTTGGCCTGTACCGCTTTTTCTTCCAGTTCGGAAAGTGATGCGGGTGTGTCAGATTGCGTAAGGTGCACCCTTGCGCCGGCTTCGTCCAAAGCATCGATGGCCTTGTCGGGCAGCACGCGGTCGGTGATATAGCGGTTGGTGAGATCCACGCATGCTTTCAAGGCTTCCTCGCTGTAACGCACCCGATGATGATCTTCGTAACGGGCCCTTATGTTGTGCAGGATTTCAAGGGTTTCTTCCGGGGTGGTGGCTTCCACCAACACTTTTTGAAAGCGGCGTTCCAGAGCACCGTCTTTTTCGATGCTTTGGCGGTATTCGTCTAAGGAAGTGGCCCCGATGCACTGTATTTCACCGCGTGCCAAAGCGGGCTTGAACATGTTGGAGGCGTCGAGTGCGCCGGAGGTGTTGCCCGCGCCTACAATGGTGTGGATTTCATCGATAAAGATGATTACTTCGGGATGTTTCTGCAGTTCGTTGATGATGGCTTTCATCCTTTCTTCAAACTGCCCGCGGTATTTGGTGCCGGCCACCACCGAAGCGATATCGAGCGTGATGATGCGCTTGTTCTTGAGGCTACGGGGTACCTTATGGTCGGCAATGCGTTGGGCGAGTCCTTCGGCGATAGCCGATTTTCCCACGCCAGGGTCACCGATCAGGATCGGATTGTTCTTTTTCCGCCGGCTCAGAATCTGAATGATGCGGTTCAATTCCTTCTCCCTGCCTACCACGGGATCCAGCAACTTCTGGGTGGCGGAGCGGGTAAGGTCTTTGCCGAAATTGTCAAGCACCGGCGTGTCGGTTTTGGAATTGGCCGCTTTAGGCGTGTCGTTCTGCGGTGTGTTCGCTCCCGGTTTGTCTGCGGCTTCTTCCCCGTATTCGTGCATGCCGATGCCTTCTTCCATGGCCGAAGGTATATTCGTTTTTTCATTGGAAACGGAAGCCTTCTGCAAACGTCCGTTTATCCGTTCGTGTGTGATGCCCATTGCGTTGAGGATAGAGGTGGCAACGTATTCTTCGCCTTTGAGGATGGCCAGCAGGGCGTGTTCGGGTTCCACCGGATCCTGCTGAAGACGCATGCTTTCCAGAACCATCACTTTCATGACCCGTTCAAGATGGCTGTCGAGCGGAAGATTGCGGTTGCGCTTTTCAGGATCGGCCGGCCGGTGTTCGGGGCGGATGGCGTCCTCCAGTTTTTGGCGGAATACCGGCACATTCAGACCGCATTGCAGCAAAAGCTCGGCGGCCCGGTTGTCGGCATGGCGGAGAATGCCCAACACGATATGCCCTACACCCACGTAGTCGTTTCCGAGTCGGTTGGCTTCGTCCATACCGTAGTTCAGTATGGTTTTGAGTTTTTCGGAGAGATTGATTTCCATTCGGTTCTGTCTTCTTTCAGCAAACAGGAAAACCTGTTCGCCCTATCTTCACAAACCCGCAAATATACGGGTTTTATTTGGAGAAAAAGGCGGGAGGCTTTTATGTGGAGGCAGCGTCGGAATGTTAACAAAAAACGTGTCCGGAGGCTTGCGGAATGTGGTAAAAAAGCGTAATTTCGTGTTTTGAAAAAATTAATAGAAAAAGCACATTTACAGAAAGTTAATAAAATGGAAGAAGCAGAAGTACACGGAAGGATAGTGCCGGTTGATATAGAGAAGCATATGCAATCCGCTTATATCGACTACTCTATGTCGGTTATTGTGGCGCGGGCGTTGCCTGATGTGCGGGATGGAATGAAACCGGTGCACCGGCGTATCTTGTATGCGATGAACCAATCCGGCATCACGGCCTCGGGTGCCCACAAGAAATCGGCAAGGGTAGTGGGGGATGTGCTCGGTAAGTACCATCCCCATGGCGACAGTTCCATTTACGGAGCCTTGGTGCGTATGGCGCAGGATTGGTCTATGCGCTATCCCTTGGTGGACGGGCAGGGTAATTTCGGTTCCATCGACAACGATCCGCCGGCGGCCATGCGTTACACCGAAGCGAGGATGCGCAGGATCGCCGAATCCTTGCTGGAAGACATAGACGAAGACACGGTGGATATGCAGGCCACCTTCGATGATTCGGGCAAGGAGCCTACCGTTCTTCCCAGCCGTATTCCCAATCTTCTGGTGAACGGTGCTTCGGGTATCGCCGTCGGGATGGCCACCAACATGGCGCCACACAACATGAGCGAAGTCTGCGACGGTATCGTGGCCTATATCGACAACAACGATATAACGGTTGAAGAACTGATGCAGTACGTCAAGGCGCCCGATTTCCCTACCGGTGGCGTGATTTACGGCTATGACGGCGTGCGTGACGCTTTTATGACCGGTATGGGTCGGGTGGTGATTCGCGGAGAAGCCGAGATAGAAACCACCGAAAGCGGCCGTAACCAAATCATCGTCCGCTCCATTCCTTATATGGTGAACAAGTCGGAAATGATCCAGAAGATTGCAAGTCTGGTTACCGACAAGCGTATCGACGGTATCGTGGATATCCGTGACGAATCCAAGCGCGATGTGCGTATCGTTTTCGACCTCCGTCACGATGCGGTTCCCAATGTGGTGCTCAACAAACTTTACCAACAGTCGGCCTTGCAGACTTCGTTCAGCGTGAACAATATCGCGCTGGTGCATGGAAAACCTTGTCTTTTGAATCTCAAGGACTTGATATTGAATTTTGTGGAACATCGCCACGAAGTGGTGGTCCGCCGTACAAAATTCCGTTTGGCCGAGGCCGAAGCCCGGGCGCATATCCTGGAAGGCTTGCTCAAGGCTTTGGACCATTTGGACGCCATCATCGACCTGATCCGTTCCTCGCGTACCATAGACGAAGCCAAGCAAGGACTGGTGGAAAAATTCGCGCTTTCCGACCTTCAGGCCAAGGCCATCGTGGAAATGCGTCTGGGGCAGCTTACCGGTTTGGAACGCGAAAAGTTGCAGAGCGAATACGATGAAAAGCAACGCCTTATCGCCGAATACCACGCCCTGCTTGCTGATAAGGCCAAACGCATGGCGGTGGTGAAAGAGGAAATTCTGGAAATCAAGGCTAAATACGGCGATGAGCGCCGTACGCGCATCGTGTATGATTCGGCTGATTTCAACATCGAAGACACGATTCCCGACGAAGATATGGTGATAACCATTTCGCACATGGGCTACATCAAACGTACCCGTCTGGCGGAATACCGCCGTCAGAACCGTGGCGGAAAGGGTATGAAAGGATCCGACGTGCGTACCGAAGACTTTGTGGAACACCTTTTCGTGGCCTCCATGCACAACTATATGCTCTTCTTTACCGAGCAGGGCAAGTGTTTCTGGATGCGGGTGTTCGATATTCCCGAAGGTTCGCGCCAGTCGAAAGGCCGCGCCTTGCAGAACCTGATGAACATCGCCTCCGACGACAAGGTGAAGGCCTACATCAACGTAAAGACCCTCAAGGACGAAGAGTACATCAACAACAACTACATCGTGCTCTGCACCAAGAAGGGCATCATCAAGAAGACCTCCTTGGAAGCCTATTCCCGTCCCCGTCAGAACGGTATCATCGCCGTTACGGTGCGCGAAGGCGACCAGTTGCTCGAAGCCAAGCTCACCAACGATTCTTCGGTCATCATGATGGCCCTGCGTTCGGGCAAGGCGATACGTTTCCCCGAAAACAAGGTACGCCCCATGGGACGTGGCGCATCGGGGGTCCGCGGTATCAGCCTGGCCGATGAAAAAGACGAGGTGGTGGGCATGATCTGCATCGATCCCACGCAGAACAGCGATGTGCTGGTGGTTTCCGAAAAGGGCTTCGGGAAACGTTCCGCTTTGGAAGACTACCGCGAGACCAACCGTGGCGGAAAGGGTGTGAAGACCATCAACATCACCGACAAGACCGGTGCCTTGATCGCCATCAAGGACGTTACCGATATGGACGATTTGATGATCATCAACAAGTCGGGCATCATCCTGCGCATGGCGGTAAAGGATCTCCGTGTGGTAGGCCGCGCCACCCAGGGCGTGAAGCTTATCGAGCTGAAGGGCAAAGACTCCATCGCTTCGGTGGCCAAGGTGGCTATGGAGGAAGAAGGCGAAGCCGATGAAAACGCACCGGAAACCGAATCGGAAGCTACAGCCCAGATGGAAGAATAACAGATAACAAACAATAGCAAATACCAATTTGTCATGAAGAATAAAATTTTATTGATCGCACTGGTTTTCGCAGGTTTTGTGGGAATCGGTTTCGCGCAGGAAAAAGCCGTGAAGGCGGCCAAACGCTATTTTTCGCAACAGAAATTCAGTGAGGCGGCTTCCGCCATCGATGCCGCCGTCAAAGATCCTACCACCGTCAATTCGTTGACGGCCTGGATGACGAGAGGCAACATCTATACCGCCATCGCGGGTAATCCTCTGTTGTCGCGCGATTATCCCGATGCGGCCGATTTAGCCAAAGAATCGTTTGAACGAGCCTTGCGGATCGACCCCTCGGACAAGACTTTGGTTTTTATCCGCCAGGATGTGGCGCGTCTGTCCGGTATTTTTTACGACAGAGGAGCCATGGAATATGAAAACCGTGCCTTTGCCGACGGTGTGGTTTCGTTTGAAAAATCCATGCAGGTTTCCATGCTGGAAGGCGAATATGACACTTCCGCCGCTTTCAACGTAGCCTTGTGTGCCGCCAATGCCGGAGATTTGGATAAAGCCATCGAATACTACGGCATCATGGTCAATAATAATTATCCGCTTTCGAATGCCTATACGGGTATGGCGGACGCCTACTTTAGAAAAGACATGCGTGAAGAAGCCTCCAAGGTGATGGAAAAAGCCCTTGAACTTTTCCCCGATGATAAAAATGTGTATGTGGGCGCTTCCTCGGTTTACCTGCGTATGGGGGCCAATGAAAAGGCCTCCGAAATGTTGAGCCGCGCGTTGGACAAATGGGGCGATGATGCCTCTTTCCAACTTTTCATCGGTATCGCCTATGAAAACGACAAACGCTATGAAGATGCGGAAGCGGCTTATAAGAAGGCATTGGAAATCAATCCCGACTATTATGAAGCCATTTTCAATCTCGGTGCGTTTTATGTAAACAAGGGCATCCGCACCAGAGAGGAAGCCAATGCCCTGCCGTTGGAAGCCGCCGAAGAATACGACCGTTTGGTGGAACAAGCGAAAAACGAATTCAATCAGGCTTTGCCGTATCTGCAGAAGATTATTGAAGTGCAACCGGAAAACATGAACGTTCTGGTAACCATGCGCGATGTTTATATGCAGTTGGGTAAGATTGCCGAAGCCAACGAAATCCGTTCCAAGATAGAAGTTTTGGAAGGATCGGCGCAATAAAGCGCGGTTTTGGCAGCCGACTCGGGGTTGTATGTGAAAAACATACAGCCCCTTTTCGTATCCTGGATCGGGTTGAAGACAGGAGATGCCTGATTCTGAGGAAGCGAAAGGTAATTCGATTTTTCGTATTTTTATACCCCATGAACGAAAGAGGATATCAATATACGGGGCTTCTTACATTTGCCCTTTTGTTTCTGGCCGGTTTGTTAGCCGGTGCCATGATGATGCAGCGGCGTATGGTCAAGATACCGCCGGTGGAAATTTCTTACGTGCAGGGGTCCAAGGTGGGGGCAGTGATGCAGATGATAGTGTCCGATTACGTGGATACGGTGGATGTGGAGAAAATCACCACAGCTTCGTTGGTTGCGGCCTTGCGCAGTCTGGATCCGCATTCCTCCTATATTCCGCCCAAGGAATTTGAAAAGGCGGAAGAAGAGATACAAGGAAATTTTCAGGGTATCGGCGTGCAGTTCCGCATGATAGATGATACGGTAACCGTGATCATGCCCATAAGCGGCGGTCCTTCCGAAAGGGTGGGGGTTTTGCCCGGCGACCGTATCATCATGGCCGACAATGACACCCTTTCGGGCAAGACAATGCCTATCGAAGCCGTGATGAAGAAACTCAAAGGACCCAAGGGAACCAAGGTGCGGTTGGCCTTGCAGCGGGCGGGCAATCCGGAACTGCTGCATGTTACGGTGAAACGCGATGTGATACCGACCTATAGCGTGGACGTTCATTTTGTGGTGGAAAACGACATAGGCTATGTAAAGGTGAGCAGATTCGCCGCCACTACGGTGCGTGAATTCAAAAAGGCCATGAAGGATCTTTCCGGGGCGGGTGTAACGAAAGTAATCGTTGATTTACGCGGCAACGGAGGGGGACTGCTTACGGCTTGTCTGGAAATGGCGGATATGTTTCTCGAAGCAGGCATGCCGATTGTCTATACGGAGGGAAGAAGCCGCCGGCGAATGGAAGTGAACGCCACCGGACAGGGCAGATACCGCGATATGGAAATGGTGGTGCTGCTTGACGAATGGTCGGCTTCGGCCAGCGAGATCTTTGCCGGTGCCATGCAGGACAACGACCGCGCATGGGTGGTGGGGAGACGTTCTTTTGGAAAGGGACTGGTGCAGGAGCAGATGGATCTGGGTGATGGAAGCGCCCTGAGGCTTACGGTGGCGCGTTATTACACACCTTCGGGGCGTTGTATCCAAAAGCCCTACAACGGCAGTTACGAAGAATATGAGGCTGATTTGGCGCAACGCTACCTGAGTGGAGAAATGACGGGAACCGACAGCGTTTCGCATACCGATACGGTAAAGTACTATACGCGCAAAGGACGGGTGGTATATGGTGGCGGCGGCATAGAACCCGATGTGGTGATGCCCTACAAGACCGATACGCTGTTCGTTTATCAGAATCGCCTTTCCAACAGCGGTTGTTTCTACGATTTTTCGTTCCGTTACACCAATGTCAACCGTAACGCGCTCAAAAAAGCCTATCCCTCCGCCCATGCCTTTACGCGCGATTTCGAGGTAGATGAAAAACTGTTCGGAGAATTTCTTTCCTACACCGAACAGAAAGGTCTTGCGCGAGATTCGGCCAGCATTGCCAAATACGGCGATCAGATGCGCCTTACCTTGAAATCCCTTATCGGTCGCGATCTATACGATGAGAAAGGCTTTTATCCTTCCTATCTGCAACGCGACGATGATTTTCTCCGCGCCCTCGGACTGCTTCGCGGAACGGAAGAATAACAGATAGAAAACATAGAAAACCCCATAAAACATAAGGAAAAGAACCATGAAAAAATGCATGTTTATCCTCACGTCGGCCTTGCTGGGTGCGGTTCTCTTACTCACTTCCTGCCACCTGCGCCAAGCCTCGCTTGTAGAAGCCAACATAGAAGGCGGAATGGCAACCGATACGGCCTATATCCGCTATTCTCCCTTAGGCGTTTCCGATTCAATGGCTTTCGATACCGTAGTGTTGCAAGACGGTCGGTTTTCGTGGAATCCGGCCATCGACAGGCCGGTTGAGGTGTTGATTGAGTTGGGAAAGGACAGAGTATCGGTAAAGGGGCGTGCTTTGGCGTCGCCTGAAGTGTATCGGATAAACTTTTTGGCGCAACCTAACGAAAAGATACGCTTGAAAGCTGTTTATGAAGAGGATTTTCTTGTCTATCATCTGGAAGGAGCCCGCGATTTGGTGATGCAGTCGCGTTTGCGCAATTCGGTGAAAGATGCCTATATCCGTTGTGAACGGTTGACCGACCTGATCCGTACCGAAATGGTCAACGGGGCGGAATATGCCGATGAACGGTACGTGGATAGCCTTTACGATGCCTATGCGGCCGCCCGTGCCGAGATTGCCGATGCGGGATTGGCCTATGTGCGCGAAAATGTCAACAAAGTGCATGCGGCATGGTTGCTGTTGCGGCATCCCCAAACGGATACTTTCCTCGCCTATTATCCGCGTCTGGGAGAATCGGTGCGCAACGGTGTCATGAAAGAAGAACTTGAAGCATGGCGCGAAAAAGCCGAATACAGACGCGAACTCCGTCAGAACGAAGAACGCCTTGCCGTAGGTGCGACCGTCCCCGACTTCACCTTGACCGACCTGAACGGAAATACGGTACGGCTTTCGGACTATGGAGACCGCTATGTGGTGCTCGATTTCTGGGGAACATGGTGCCAGTGGTGCGTGAAAGGTATTCCGCAGATGAAAGCCGCCTATGTCCGGCACAAGGGAAAGGTGGTTTTTTTGAGCATTGCCTGCCGCGACAAGGCCGAAAGGGTGAAAGCCTTCCTGGAAAAGGAAAAGATAACATGGCTCAATGTGATGAACGGCACGGAAGAACAAGATGTGGCCTTTATGTATGGCGTGAGCGGCTATCCCACCAAGATTCTGCTGGCGCCGGGCATGAAAG
>CAZPBB010000052.1:0-11119 GCA_964584745.1 uncultured Bacteroidaceae bacterium | reverse complement strand
AGGCCATCATGTCGAACTATGTGGGCATCGTGCGCTCCAACCTGCGCCTCAAACGCGCCTGGGACAGACTCGGCATCATCTATCGGGAAACCGAGGAACTCTACCAGAAATCCGTACACTCGGTAAAGCTGGCCGAATTGAGAAACCTCATCAACATCGGTTACCTGATTATCAAAATGTCTATGGAACGCAAAGAGAACTGCGGTCTTTACTATAACCTCGACAACATCAAGAAATAATGGAGAACAACGCCTCTTTCCTGCATGCCGTATCGCCTGTAGATGGCCGCTATGCCGACAAAACATCAACCCTTCGTCCTTATTTTTCGGAATGGGCATTAATCCGATACCGCATCCGGGTGGAAGTGGAGTATTTCATTGCCTTATGCGGATTGAACATTCCGGCGCTGAAAGACTTTCCGAAAGAAAGATTCAACGACTTGCGGAACCTTTATCTTTCGTTTTCCGATGAAGACGCGGTGGAAATCAAACAAACAGAAAAAACCACCAACCACGATGTAAAAGCCGTGGAATACTTTATCAAGTCCCGGTTCGAAAAATGGGGACTGAGCCGTTTTGAAGAATTCGTGCATTTCGGCCTTACTTCACAAGACATCAACAATACCGCTCAGCCGTTGATGCTAAAAGAAGGCTTGGAAAACGCGGTGTTGCCCGCCTTGAGAAAAGTAACGCAACAAATCGGAAACAAGGCGGCCGAATGGGCGGATGTGAGCATGCTGGCGCGCACGCACGGACAACCGGCCTCACCCACCGTATTGGGAAAAGAAATGCTGGTGTTCGTGGAAAGAATCCACAGTCAGCTGCAACTCTTACAGCAAACGCCCCATTCGGCAAAATTCGGCGGTGCGACGGGCAACTTCAATGCCCATTATGTGGCTTTTCCCGATATAGATTGGGTGGGATTCGCCAATGATTTCACCGACAAGGTTCTAGGATTGGAACGCTATCAGACAACCACACAGATTGAGCACTACGACAACGCTGCCGCCATTTTCGATGCGTTACGGCGCATCGACACCATCCTGATTGACTTTTGCCGCGATGTCTGGACTTATATCTCGATGGATTACTTCAAGCAGCAAATCAAGGCCGGGGAAGTGGGTTCCTCCGCCATGCCGCATAAAGTGAACCCCATCGATTTTGAAAATGCGGAAGGAAACCTGGGGCTCGCATCCGCCATTCTGGAACATCTTTCCGCCAAACTGCCCGTTTCACGCATGCAACGGGATTTGACCGATTCCACCGTCTGCCGCAATATCGGCGTGCCGCTGGCACATATCCTCATCGCCTGCCGTTCCCTTGAGAAAGGCATCGGCAAACTGCTTCTCAACCGTACCGACTTTGAGCAGGATCTGGAAAACAACTGGGCCGTG
This sequence comes from uncultured Bacteroidaceae bacterium, assembly GCA_964584745.1. Classification (GTDB taxonomy): domain Bacteria; phylum Bacteroidota; class Bacteroidia; order Bacteroidales; family P3; genus Pullibacteroides. The sequence continues at coordinate 9,726 of CAZPBB010000052.1, read as the reverse complement.
GTGGCGGAAGCCATCCAGACAATTTTGCGTTCCGAAGGTTTTCCTCATCCTTACGAAGCCCTCAAGGCGCTTACCCGTACCGGCACAAAAACAGGCCGCAACGAAATCCATGCTTTTGTAGATGGCCTCGATATTCCGGATGCGCTCAAAGACAGAATCAAGCAGATTACCCCCCACAACTATACCGGCATCTACGGACAACAGCCTGAACGTATCCGGGAACATCTGGCCGAATACGGTTTTCCTGTATCCTCTCCCTCTCAAATGTAGAAACACATGAAAGCCTTTTCCCTGTATCGATATCTGTCTCCTTACATGGGGCGCTTTCTGTTCAATATCTTCTTACGGGTATTGGCGGCGGCTTTTTCCATTGTACTGATTGTTTCGGTGGCACCCTTGCTCTATATCCTCTTTGACACAGGTGCGGGAAACGATGCGGGACAGGTAGCGGGCGGTATCGCCAATATGGGGATTGCGAAACTCGAAAATGTAGTTAACCTTTCCATTCTCCACTACGGAAAAACCACCACGCTGATCTTGATTGCCGCCACATTGGCTACCGCCTATTTCCTCAAAAACCTTTGCGCCTATATGGGTTTGTTTCTCTTTTCTCCCATCCGCAACCGGATGGTGGCGCAAATCCGGAACGACATGTTCGACAAATTTATGCGACTGCCTCTTTCCTTCTATTCCAGAGAGCAGAAAGGCGATCTGATTACCCGCATCACGACCAATGTTGAAGATATCGACAGCCAAATGCTCAATCAACTGCAACATGTGTTGGTGGATCTCGTGTCCTTTATCTTCCTTGTGGCCACCTTGTTCTTTATCAGTGTACCGCTTAGTATTTTTGTACTGATTCTCTTACCCATTGTAGGCATAGCCACCAGCTTTGTCTCGCGCTCGCTCAAAAGAAAATCGCACAAACTGCAAAACATAAAAGGACTCATTTCGGCGCAGATATCTGAAAGCCTCGACGGGCTCAAAACCATACGCAGTTACAATACCACGCGCTATGCGGTAGATAAATTCCATGCCGAAAACGACCGCTTTTACCATCTCAACAGCCGTGTTTTGCATCGTATCAATCTCAGTTCCCCCGTAAGCGAAGTGCTCGGCACAATCGCCATCGTGGCGATATTGATTATCGGCGGTTATCTGATTCTGGCTGAAAAAAGCCTCAAACCGGAAGCCTTTATCACTTACCTGCTGGCCATGATACAATTGTTGCCTGCTTCCAAAAACATCACTTCGGCATATTTCAACTGGCAATCGGGAAAAGGCTCCCTGACCCGGATCAAAGAAGTTTTCGAAGCCGAGGAAGTGATTGTGGAAAAGAAAGGAGCCGAAAGCATAAAGCGGTTTGAAAAAGATATCCATCTTGAGAACGTATCGTTTACCTATTCTGAGAAACAGACGCTCAAAAACATCTCCCTCCGCATAGAAAAAGGAAAGTTCGTAGCCTTGGTAGGGCCTTCGGGCGGTGGGAAGTCCACCATCATCAATCTCATTCCCCGTTTTTATGACCCGGGGAATGGGAAAGTGCGGATAGACGGCAAAGACATCGCCGACTGCAAGATCAACGACCTACGTGCCCTTTCCTCCCTCGTATCGCAAGATACGGTGCTGTTCAACGATACCCTTTACAATAATATCCTTATCGGGAATCCCGATGCCACGCGGCAGGAAGTGGAGGAAGCGGCAAGAATGGCCGATGCCCATGACTTCATCATGGCTTGTGAAAATGGATATGAAAGCATTATCGGCGACAGCGGCACAAAACTTTCGGGCGGTCAGCGACAAAGGATAAGCATTGCACGTGCCTTGCTCAAGAAAGCACCTATCCTGCTTTTTGACGAAGCCACTTCCGCGCTCGACACCGAAGCCGAAAACCGCATTATGGAAGCCATCCGACAGGAAGGCAAAAAGAACAGCCAGACCATTATTTCAGTGGCACACAGGCTTTCGAGCATCCGCAACGCCGATGAAATTTTCGTGATCGAGGAGGGCGAAATAGTGGAACACGGAACACACCAATCCCTCTATGCTCATAATGGTTTGTACCATAAGCTCTGTCTGATGCAGGATACAGAAAACGGAGCACAGAAAACAAATCTTTAAAGCCCGGAATATGGAAGGAATCGTAATTTCGAGTACGGGTAATTGGTATGAAGTGGCCGATGAGAACGGCGGTATCTATTTCTGCAAGGTAAAGGGAAATTTTCGGCTCAAGGGGGTAAAGACCACCAATCCCGTTGCCGTAGGCGATTGTGTAACCTTCAACTACGATGCGCAGATTTCAACCGGAGCCCCCGACATCCGTGGCGGTTGGATCACCGCCGTTGGTGAAAGGCGCAATTGCATTATCCGCAAATCGGTGAATCTTTCCAAACAAACGCATATCATCGCCGCCAATATCGACAAGGCGTTTTTGGTGGCGGGACTTACCCAACCCCGGACACCGCAAGGCTTTATCGACCGTTTTTTGGCCACCGGCGAGGCTTATCATGTACCGGTCTGCCTCGTGTTCAACAAAAGCGACCTTTGGGGAGATAAAGAGTATTCGCTATTTTCCGAATACCAAAAGATTTATACGGAAGCAGGTTATGAAATACTGAAAACAAGCACGTTGAACGGAGATGGTATGGACGGGCTCAAGGAACGTATGCAAGGCCGCACCAGTCTGTTCGCAGGCAATTCAGGTGTAGGAAAATCAGCCTTGATACATTATCTGGAACCGAGACTGGACCTCCGTATCGGTGAAATATCTTCCACCCATCAAAAAGGCAAGCATACCACCACTTACGCCCGTATGTATGCCCTTTCGTCCGGCGGTTACATCGTAGATACTCCGGGGGTAAAGGAATTCGGCATGGTGCGCTTCAAAACAGATGAGCTTTCGCACTACTTTCCCGAAATGCATGCTGTCGGCAATCAATGCCGTTTCGGAAACTGCACCCACGAACACGAACCGGGATGCGCCGTAAAGGAAGCCGTCGCAAACGGACGGATTTCCTCCATCCGTTATAACAGCTATCTCAATATACTGCACGGGGATGAGGTGCCGGTGCCAGGCCTGATCGACAATAAAAACGAACAAAAATAAAACCACCGCCATGGAAAAGAATAGGAAGATTATCGGTTTCATTATCGGAATCTTTGTGCTTTTTGCCGCCTTTTACTGGCTTTCCGACCTTATCATCTATACCATGGCCGCTTTCCTTATCTCCATGCTGGGCAGACCTTTGGTCCGTCTGTTACACCGGCGCGCCAATATTCCCTCCACGCTTTGCAGTATCATTGCCTTGTTTTCGGTTATCGGCATCCTCACCCTTATCGGTTGGCTTGTTTTTCCTCTTTTCCTCAGACAGATGCATCAATTGGCGGAAATAGACTACAACCAACTGTCTTCCGATACCACCGTCATGGTAGATCAATTGCTGGTGTGGCTCAACGGCAAGGGTATCGCCCTATCGAAAGATCAGGTTACCGTTTATCTTATGGATTTTGTCGGACAAATCTGGCAAAGCATCAATATAGAGAGCATCCTTGCTTCACTGGTAAGCAGACTTTCCTCTATCGGTGTGGCGATTTTCTCCATCATCTTCATTTCGTTTTTCTTCTTACGCGATGAGCAGATGTTCAAGAAAATCCTCTTTCTCTTTGTACCCGACCGCTTTACCGACAGGGCGGAGAATGTGATAAAATCATCTGAACATCTTCTGAACCGTTATTTCGTAGGGCTTTCCATCGAAGTACTCTGCATGATGACCTTGCTTTCTCTCGGCCTTTGGATCTGCGGTATCGAAAATGCATTGCTTTACGGTTGTCTGGGCGGAATGCTCAATATAATCCCCTATCTCGGCCCTGTTATCGGCACGGTTATATCCTGCCTGTTCGCTATTTTCAACAACCTCGATCTGGGGCTTTCACTCGATCTTCTTTGGGTTCTGCTCAAGATTATCGGCGTATTCGTGGTCTGCAACCTTATCGACAATCTCATCTTGCAAATTACCATCTATTCAAACAGCGTGAAGGCACATCCACTTGAAATCTTTTTCGTCATCCTTATTTCCGGATATATCATGGGGGTATGGGGAATGATATTGGCGATTCCTGCCTACACGGTGTTGCGAATTTTTGCAAAAGAATTTTTTAAAGATACTAAGTTAGTTAAGGTTCTCACCAAACACATTTAACAAATTTTTCTTCGATAATTTCCTTTTCAGGCGTTTATATCAAAACACCACTTGATGAAAGCGCCTGAATTTACCCTAACCAAACAACAGTATCTTCCCATACGGAAATGGGAGGTACAAAACAGACCGAGAGAGAAGTTCATGACCGGAAACATACCGGCCATATCGAATGAAGAACTGCTCTCCATCCTTATCGGAAGCGGCACCGAGCAATATTCGGCCCTTGATATCGCCCGCCGGATTCTCAAACACTTTAACGGCAACCTGCAAGAACTCAGCTATCGCTCACCTAAAGAATTGATGCGACGGTTCAGCGGTATCGGAGAAGCAAAGGCCGTAAGTATCCTGGCCGGACTTGAACTCGGGAAACGGAGCTGCAACACCGACCCTGCTTCCGAAACCTTTATCCGCTCCAGCATCGATGCCTTCAAGTTTATCTGCAAGGATTTCTCGGCCTCTCCTTACGAAAAATTCTTCGTCCTGCTGCTGTCGCAATCCTGCCGCCTGATACGGAAAGCGCTGATCAGTGAAGGGGGAACGGCAGCCACCCTTGTGGATGCCAAGAAGATTTTCAAGTTCGCCATCGACGAGCACGCAAGCGGAATAATTCTGGCACACAACCATCCTTCAGGCAACATCAAACCAAGTCCGGAAGACATCAGCATTACCGAACGTATCCTCAAAGGAGCCAACCTGCTCGACTTTTATGTGTTCGATCACATCATCGTATCGGGAAACAGATATTTCAGTTTTTCGGATGCCAATCTGGTATTGGACTCCACGAAAAAGCCTCTTGCCTCTTTGTCTGTAAAGTAATCTGTTTTTGCATGAAGGTCATGCAATCAGAGACTGGGATTCCCAAGAAAAAACAAAAGATAAAAAAGCCGATTGTTGAGACAATCGGCTTTTTTCAGTTTAAAAGAAAGATTTAGAAACCTACCACACTCTGAAACTCGGCATCTTCGCGAAGATTGATAAACTCCACATCTTTCTGGGCCTGAGCCTTCAAGGCGGCTTTCTGGGCGATAGCCTGACGGAGCGCGCTCACGGCATCGGTTTTCTTATCCATACGGGCGGCACATACAGCCAGCAGATAATAGGCATCGGCCGTGATGGGATCCATACATTCTATCGTTGCTTTCGCCTGATCGGTCTGTCCGTTCATCAACTGCGACAAAGCGAGGTTGTAGAAGCATTTTTCGCTTCCCATCGCGCTGGCAGCCTTGGCATACTCACCGTCTTTGATATAGAGCATACCCATATTGAAAGCCCCTTCGGCACAACCGGTCTTCATCGAATTTTCAAAGTTGTCGCGGGCATTTTCCATATCGCCCTTGGCCATGGCAACGGCACCGAGGTTATTGAGCACACCGCCATCATTGGGTTGCAGACCAAGTGCGGTTTCAAGCAACTGCTGCGCCTGATCGTACTGATTCCTTTCGATATAGATGGCAGCGGCGTTGTTGAATCCACGGTATTCTTCGGGATAGATTTCGGTAGCCGAAAGATAAATCTTGAGTTGGTTGTCCTTGTCTTCGGTAAGCGTGGCGGCGTAGAGCAGTTCTTCCACCTTGAGCGCCGAAGGTTCGGTAAGCGAAAGCTGGGCTATTTCCTCATCGGTCTTTTTGGGTTCGAGGAAGTTCACCTGGATTTCGGCACGACGCAAGGGAGGCAGGATATTGTCTTCGATCTGTTTGTAGATAACCGTCATGTTGCGGATTTCCTGTTCTCTGGCCGCACGGTCGGAATGTGAGGAAATAACATTGATGATGGTGTTCTTTTCGGCGATGTCGGAAGCACGGAGGTCGGCAATGAACTTTTCCCAGTCTTCACCCATCGACTGAACCTGCGGTTCGATGCTTTGCTTGATCGCGGCCGGTTTTACTTTCTGTGCACGCGCCAATTTCTTCACTGCATTGTCATAGGCGGTATTGAAATATTTCACCGCTGTTTTGGCACGGTTGTCGGAAAGATTCTGATTGCGGCTTTCTTCCCCTTCAGGAGAAGCCCAGGCCTTGATATCGACCGACTTCATCTTCATGCCCGTATTGAACAGGCTGTCCAATGCCTTTACTGCAGCCTTGGCTTCAGCTTTCTTATTGAGGATATAGTTCCAATTGAGGTTGTAGGTATCCACCAGATAATAGATGAACGTACGATGCGGAATCACCGTTTCCTTTTCATATTTGTCTGGAACGATGGTCGGTTTGGCGCCATCCTTGTCAATACGGGTGGAGGTAATCATGGTACCTTCGGCAATTTCTCTATCGCCAAGTTTCACGTTCTTAGCCAGTCCGATGGCCTGTGCCATATTGCTGATCTCCTGTCCGGACGCGCTTTTTTCAGGATAACCTACCGGGTTTACCGTCAAGCGGCTCTGTTCCATTTGCGGTACATAAGCCACTTCGTCCGTATAAGAGAATTTACCGCCGGTCTTGTTGTCGATAACCGTTCCCTGGCCTTGGGTCTTTACCCCACGCAGTACGAGCGGTTTAAGTTCTTGCTGACCACCTTCATAGGTTATGGTGGGCTGGAATACGACCACTGCCTTGTTCCAGAAATACTTGGCAGGAATGGTACCGTTGATGGTAACCTTTACCTTGTCTCCATGCATTTCAAGCGGATTCGGCGAAACTTCGTATTTGACCTTGGCATGGTCCTTCGCCATTTTTTTGAGGCTCTCGCAGGAGGAGAACAAAATCCCCAAACCGAGAACTACTGCAAAGCCGATAATTTGCGCTTTCTTCATTGCCTTATATATTTATATATTTATCTTTAAACTTATTAGACGAATTCCACGCACCCATAGGCATAAGCGTCAGAACCGCCTCCCTCCTAAAACGCCCCTCCTCAACCAATTGGCGAAGATACTCATTTATTTTGACAAATAACAATATGGGCAAGACTATTCCTTGCAATCCGCTACCGGAACACCCGACGGCGTTTAGCCATATAGGCCTGCAAAACGGGAACGAACCCTTCGCGGAGATCGGCTTCCACCAAATCAATGCCGTAAAGATCGCAACGATTCTTTATTTCCTGCTGAAAAGCGGCGTATTTCTCTGTATATACTTCCTTGTATTGCGCAGGCGAAAGCTTGATTTCTTTGCCGCTCTCCATATCCACCAGACAATAATTCTTTTCGGGAAAGTCCAAAGCGGCTTCCTGCCTGTGGTCGGTTACCTGAAAGAGAATGATTTCATTGTTGCGGTATTTGAGATGCTGCAAGGCACTGAACAAGGCTTCCGGAGCCGTCTGACCATCGAACATATCCGTAAAAAGGACAATGAGCGAACGCTTGTGTATGCGTTCTGCCGCCAGATGCAGGGTTTCAGCCATATCTGACTCCATGTTCAACACCGGCGTGGAAAACGATTTCTGAAAACGAGATTCAAGTTCGGCAAGCAGGTATTTCAAATGTGCGTGACTCGACTTCACTTCGGTTTGAAACTTATCCTCCTCTGAAAAAAAGGAAAGCCCTACCGCATCGCGTTGCCGCACCAACATGGTGGCGAGCACCGCCGCCGAACAGAGCGAAAATCCTAATTTATTAAGATTTTCTTTCGTGCGTGAACCCGCAGGAAAATACATGGAAGAAGAAGTGTCGATAAGGATATGGCAACGGAGATTGGTTTCTTCTTGATATTTCTTCACATATAGCCGATCGGTCCGTCCATAGAGTTTCCAGTCCACATGGCGCACCGACTCCCCTTCATTGTATTGCCGATGTTCGGCAAATTCAACCGAAAAACCGTGGAAAGGACTTTTATGCAAACCAGTAATAAAGCCCTCCACCACCTGCGAAGCCAAAAGTTCCAAAGAGGTAAAGGGCTCTGTTACCTGTCTGTAAAATTCTTCAGACATAGCCTTGATATTCCCGGCATAAATTACCGGAAGGGCATTAAAGCATGGCGTCGATCTTCTTTCTCAAATCGCCTTCGTTGGTGCTGCCCACATGCTTATCCACCACTTCTCCGTTTTTGATGAAAAGAATGGTGGGGATGTTGCGCACCTTGTACTTTTTGGTGATTTCGGGGCAGGAATCCACATCGACCTTGCCGATAACCACCTTGCCTTCGTATTCGCCCGCCAACTTATCCACCACGGGAGCGATGGCGTTGCAGGGACCGCACCAGGCGGCACCGAAATCAACCATAACAGGAGTGGCGGCCTTGAGCGCCAGCTCTTCGAAATTTGCATCAGTGAATGTTGTTGCCATAGCTTATTGTTTTTTATAGGTTATTCCGAACAGCGAATTTACGGCAAAAAAACAAACCTGCCAATCCTTCCCGTTCAAGCGCGCCTTCCTACTTCAACGAAATCTTGATATCGAAATCCTCAGCCTTGAGGGCGGAGATGAAATCGGAAGGTATCACTTTGACTCTCAAAGGCATATTCAACGATATATCACTCTTTCGGTCTTCCACATGAAAATTCACCAACGCCCCTTGCGAAGCCGCTTCCTTTTTATTGAGGGCGTATCTTGTGCAAATCCGCTTCATGCGCTCGGTAAAATCGGCGGTGATATAAGATAACTCCAATCCCAACTCCACCTGACGGGTATTTTTATCCATCAATTCCGACAACGGCATCATATTGATCACCTTGAGTTCCAACTCGCCGCCTTCCTTATTCCAACGGGGACGCACTTCGGCCGTAAGAAAAAGAAACTGTCCTTTTTCAAGAAAATGCTTGAATCTGAGATAATCTTCCCCAAACAGCACCAACTCCCTCGAATCCTCGTAATCTGCCACCGTGAAACGTCCGTAACCGTTCCCATTCTTACCCACCAGATGCGCCGCTTCGGTAACGATGGCGCCGAACTCCAGTTTCCTTCCCCGCAGTTTTTCCCATTTTTCCTTGATTTGAACAAGATTGCTGTTGGCAAAACTATCCAACTCAAAACGGAAACTATCCAAAGGATGACCGGAAACATAAAATCCGATTACGTCTTTTTCGTTGGCGAGCTGTTCTATCTGCGACCAGGCTTCCACCTGCGGAATATCTATCTGCACGTCTTCCGATACCGAGGAATCGCCGAAGAGATCGGTCTGCGCCGAACTTTGATTGCGCTGATACTGAACGGCATATTGCAACAGTTTTCCAGCAAAGTTCTGGTTCTCGCCCGGCCTCTGATAAAAGAAAACCGCACGCGGAATATCCCCCAGGCTATCGAACGCGCCCGCCTTGGCAAGCGATTCCATACAGCGGCTGTTCATCCCCTTCAGATTGCTGCGTTTCACAAAATCCAACACATCCTTGTAAGCGCCATTCTTATCACGTTCCTCCACCAACAAATCCACCACGGCTGTGCCCACATTCTTGATTCCACTCAAACCGAAACGGATGGCGCCGTGTTTGTTTACCGTAAAAGTGGCCATACTTTCGTTCACGTCCGGTCCCAGCAAGTCTATCTTCATGTGCTTGCATTCGTCCATGTAGAACGAAATCTTGTCGATGGCGTTCAAGTTGTTGGTAAGCACCGAAGCCATGAACTCGGCCGGGTAATGCGCCTTGAGGTAGGCGG
>CAZPBB010000051.1:0-11648 GCA_964584745.1 uncultured Bacteroidaceae bacterium | reverse complement strand
ACAGCGGCGTTTTCAATAATCCGTTTCTGATTTGGGGCAAATATCGCCGCCGCTTTCTGAAAACCGTGCTTACGGTTTCTTTTCAATTTCACCACACGCAAATGGACGGTGCCCATGCGGCCCGCTTTCTGTCCCGGTTGCAGGAAGAGGTTTCCATGCTCTAGATGTGTCTATTTTTCGACAATTGAAAGGATGCCGTTCGCGATGTTGGATGCTTCGAGGCGTTGAGCGTCCAACATCGCGAAGTCCTGTGAAGCAACAGAACACGAACATATTGCGCACGGCGGCGGTACTCTACTTTACCCCAACACGGAGACGGGCGGGGCCCTTGCCCTTTTCCGTGTTGGGGTAAAACGCTACGGTATAGCGGATGAGCATCACTATTCGGCGATGTAGGTGATGAAAAATTGTGCCGTATCCAAATAATAGACGCTTTCGGTCGTTACCGTACCGCCAAGGGCGTTTTTGGCGCGATACTTGTGTTTAATCATGTATTCCGTTACAGGAATGAACACCGCTTCCCGTGCTTGCATGATGGAATCATACTGCTTCATGAACTTAAGGGTTATTTCGGCCTTATCCACATCGTAATTGATATATAAGTCAAACTCTTCTTTAGCGTCTTTATAGCTTCTCATCCACAATGCATAATCCATGGTTTCCTTATAGGAGCGTTGAACCTTCTTCACATCCGAAAACGAAACAGGTTCGTAAGACTTGGGGTCTTGGAGATTTCTTTGAAGGTACTGTTTGACCGCCTTCTCCGCTTTATTCTGTTCGCTGTTGCAGGCGGAAAGGATTACGAGGGCCGAAGCAATGATTGCTAAAAGTCTGATGGTTTTCATAACGATTTTATTTGATTGGTTAAATATTGTTTCGTTAATTATTGTACAGAAGGCTCTGCCAAGTTTCAACATCATTCATTGGTTTGTGGCATCCACAACAAAGCCAAACAAGGGCAATCAGATAAAGTAAGCGTTTCATGGCGTTATTTTAAATATTCCCTATATAGAATTCCTTCCGAAAGAAAGTATCGGTGATCGAAAAACCAATTGTGTCAACAACTGAAACTTCGATAATGTGATACCAGCGAGCAGTGTCATCTTTTTGTATGCTGTCCCAGGGGAGAGGTGGGGCTACAAAAAAGATGTTTTCTATCAAAAGTCGATATTCGCCTTCCTGCATCTTGATATTATGAATTGTGTCGTATTGAGAGTGTAATAGTGGCGATTCGGACGGATGATAGAACAATCTCCTATAGTCTGTATGTCTTGCAAATATACACGTGTCAAATGATATTTTGGCGGTTTTCGAGAAGATATATACATCGGTTTTCTTGGCATCTATATTTAAAGTAAACGGATTCTCTTGGTATGTGCTTACTGATGAATCAGGAGTCGGTTTGATAGGTTCTTCCGATATTGGTTGCGGTTTATCGCAACTCACAAGAGCGGCAGCCAAAAACACAGTGATGAAGTTTCTTGTTTTCATTTTATTTTGTTTTTTCGATTATTGAGATAAGTTTATCGATTTGGTTCTGCGCTTTCTCCATCTGTACCGCATACATCTTACGCTGTTCCGCGATTTCATCCAAAGCCTTGTCAAGTTGCTCTGCCGTGATGGTATTGTAATGGATGTTGTATCCTTTCTGCGTGTTTATATGTTGTCTTTCGGGTTCTTTGAGATTGCATAATATTTTGTATTTTGTTGAAGGGATTTTTCGCCCTTTCTCCCAATTTTGAATGGTTATAAGGGAAACGCCAAGCATTTCTGCAAACTTTGTCTGGGTTAATCCCAAGGTTTTGCGTATCTCTTTAACATCTAATTCGCTCATTTTTAAAATACATTTATTTTGCATTAAAATATTTATACAATATACTAAATATTTTGTATTTTTGCATTGTCAAAACAAATACAATGATTTAGCAAATGTAATAAAAATAAAGCAAATTGCAGAGCGCCGTCCCCGACACGGACGGCAAGATGAAGGCAAAGGGCAAGGAGGAAATCAAGCGCGACATCGGGCGAAGTTCCGACTACGCGGAAGTCTTCATTATGAGAAAATATTTTGATTTTAAGAGAATACAAAATGACCGTGCTTGTGCGGTAAGAAACGATTACGGTATGATTGGAGACGGTGCAAGATTCGCGCTTTGGTGTGCGATACACAAAGACAGACTTCCTTACTTTCTGGTATCATGGACGGTTGGCCGGCGTTTCGATCTGGAAAAGATTACGCCCAAGACGGACGACCCTTTGCCGCGGCGGCTGTTTTGGCGGCGGATATTCCGTCCTCCTCTGCGTGAAGACGGCTCCTACATCCACGGGCGTTGCCCGATGACGGTCGGGCGGCGGTTCCGCACCCTTCAGGCGGTCAAGGGGGGCGACCCCTTCCGCGCGATGGGAATCTTTTACCGCTTGCCATCGTGGCTGTTCTGGTTCGAGCGGTACGACAAGGTGAACAAACTTGCGCACCACATGGCCAAAGACCTTCTGGCACGGGAGAATCGAGACAAGACCCTGCATACTCCTTTGGACGATATACAGAGGATGGCAGGTTACGACCGGCTTAACCACGGGCTGTTCGGCATTATCGACTACGTGGCCACCCGTAACCACCTCACATACCATCAGGTGGAGCAGTTGAGCGATGAAACGCTGTTTGCCATCATGAAGATAGACCACGACAACAATGCCGTCCAACGGCGGGAAATGGAGATAAGAAGCAAACGTAATGCCCTGGGCGTTGGAAAGACAAGAAGGACACGATGAACGATGAAGAAACGGTTGACGGCCTTCGGCTGCGCAACCCTATATACAGTTTGGCGTGGCAGGCACTGGATACGCCGGCCGATAGCTACCATTGAACGCATATCCAGACGTACCGCTGGCCTTTATTAAGGATATATTGATGAAAGACATATGATAATGGCAGAACCGAATTTCACATTGAGTAACGCGGTGTTCGCACTCTCCCCGATGGTGCTCCGGGCGACAACCGACCCCGGAAAGTCAATGACGCTCTCAGTGAGCAACTGGGGCGGCAAGATGATACAAGTAACCCTGACGGCAGATGTGAACGGGGTGGTGGTGCATGACGTTTCGCCCATCGTGCGCGCGTTCATTTCCGCCCAGTTCCTCCGGGGCAATATCGAGGCGGATAAGGTAAGCCCTTACGGGGCATATCTGACCATACGTCTCACCAATACCTACGGGGTACAGGACAAGATGCTTTGGGCGCGCGCGGAGCCGTCCTTGGTGAACGCTACCGGAATAAACATCGGGTTGTACAACACCGTATGGCTTCTGCCTACGGGAAAATATGTGTACCGCAAGGGAGCGCCGCAAGGCATGATAACCACCGTATCGGAAGATGTAGATTTTGACATACTTGTCAAGAATAAGAAAACGGGGGCAGTGACCACGGTTGCCGTCGATTTTATGCCTTTTGATTCTGTCATGAACCACTCCGATAATATTTTTGAAAATCTTCCAGAAGGCGAATACACCGTTTATACAGACCAAGGTAAAGGGGCGGATTTTTTCAACCTTACTGTGGTAGATTGCTTCCCGTCCGATTCGATTCGGGAAGGCTCGATGGCTTACGTCCGCTTCTGCAACCAATGGGGCGGCATATCGTACGCCCTCCTCCAGATTACCCAGTGGAGCGTGAAGAACAAGGCTACGTATGTACAGAAGGCCTACGCGCTAGATGATGCCGGGGACGGTAATTATTACCACGTAGCCCCCGACCGCGTTCTGACGGGGCAGGAAATCACCCCCTCGTTCAAGGCCGGCAAGGACAAGCTGAACCGCGCCGAACTGGAGGAACTGCAATCTATCCTGGTGTCGCCGATGGTAGATATGTACGATGTCGCCACGGGGGAATGGATTCCCGTATATCCGGCCGATGCCACGTTGACCGCCACCAATGCGGCTTTGCAGGAGATAACGATTGAATTCAATCTGAATACGGAGGGCTTTTAAGGTGAACAGCAGGGTATTGTATATCGGCAACCAGCGCGTTGACTTGCCGGACAGCGTGAGTTTCAACCTCGTCTGGCAGTGTGCCGAACCGGGCGAACTGAAGATATACGGAAGCGGAAGTTCCACCATCAAACTTCCGTTTACGCCGACTAACGATGCAGTGTTCCGTTATTCCAAATTCTTGACGGTGGTTGGGGGGCGTGAGTTCGAGACGTTCGACAAGTGCAGGTATTACGAGCGCGGCGTGCTGATGATTGACAACGGAACGGCGTTCCTCGTGTCGGTGTCGGATGGTTACGAGATATGCCTCACGTGGGGGAACGGCGACTACATTCAGAAACTCAAGGACACCTCCGTGGCAAACCTCGGAGGGGACACCTTTGCATGGAACGACACCGTGCGATACCCGTACGTGGAAACGAGCCAACAGCCGGACGATTATGCGACTTTCTACAGGCAGGGCGCGGAGGCGCGTTTTCGGCACGCGCTCACGAGGCCGATATACAATTACCGGAACATACTCTCCGCCGTGGGCATCAATTCGGCCAACTGTCCAACCAATGTCTGGAAAGCGGCCTACTCATTGTGGTTGCAGGCCAACTCGCTGCAGGCGAAGGGGCGGCTTGTGATAAGCCTGAGGGTCGATCATTTCGAATCCTACGATTGGGAAAGGATACTATGCGCTCCCAATCTGATACAGACCATTGAGATAGATACCGCCGGCAAATACACCCTCTCGATTCCCGACAGATGGCAGCCTTATACGCAATATTACAAATGGATGGATGGTTATTACGATAATAAACTATTTCCCTATTCTGGAAACACTTCCATCTGTTTCTACCTGACGAACGAGAACCCTTACAATAAATATTCGTCATTATACGCGGTCGGGCGAAACGGCGGCTGGAAGAAAGCATTTGTCCAGGACAGGACGCAGGACACCTACGCTCCCATGTACAAGGCGACCACTGGCGGTGAAGGCTCGCTCGGTTCGGTTTCCTCGGTGCCGTTCCAGAAGCCGGCTATGGTGGGATATTCGCAAGATATCGATGGTGATATAATATGCCACGCGCCTGGCAATCCGGAAGAAACCGAGGTGTCGCTAGCCAAAGGAACATACTATCTGATGGCGGTAATGGCAAGTTCCGTTTCTACCGACCCCGATGATTTCCCGGACACGATGACGGATTTCGAGCGGAGCAAGCTCGTTGTCGATGTGCAAGGCGGAGGAGTCAGTTTCCTTGTCAACAACGACAGTTCGACAGATACGAAGATTGAAACGCCTGGCGCGGAGATACTGCAGACCCGCCCCCCGAAGGTGGTTCAAATGCTCGGCTACTCGACCGCCTATGACATAGTGTCGGACTTCATGCGTCTCTTTCCGCTCATGCTCATCATGCGCGGCGACACCCCCCAGTACTTCGACTTCACCACCGTGCTGGCAAACAAGCCCGTCGCCTACGACTTCTCGTCCTACTTCGTGAGCCTCGACAAGATAGAGTTCGGCAACACCAAGGTAGGCCTCCGCAATGAGGTCAAGATGGCCGAATACGAGGACTTTACGGGCAAGCGCGCCAACGGCTCCTTCACCACCCTGGATGGCAAGGGAACCGGCGGCGATTACACCCAGCTTTCCCGGATAACGAGCTACGACACGATGATGGCCTTCAATGGGGTCGAGCTGCCTTACTTCCCGTCCGCGGAAATCTCCTACGACGACAAGACGGCCTCCTACACCGCCAAGCTCCAGGAGAGGCCGAACCTGCTCATGTACACGGGTGCGCTGATGTCCATGTCGGGGGATGACAACAAGACATACAGCGTCCAAAAGACGAACAGCCAGCGGGACACGCTGCAGTACATCATCGACACCTACTGGCAGGATTTCATCTCCATCGTTGGCACGCAGAAGACGGTTACGGTGACCCTGAACATCAACCCCGGCGAACTTCAGGATTTCGACTTCCGGCGGCCGGTCTATATCAAGCAGCTCTCTGTCTATCTGTTCGCCCAGAAGATAACCTACAAGGGCGATGGCGCGGCCGAACTGCAGGGCATCGTCCTGCCTTCCACCGCCACCGGAACACCGTTTCCCGTGGACGCGGACGGAGTGTTGGTCGATGCGGCGGACAATTATGTCGTGGACAGTGCGGACAATTATGTTGTGGAACAATAAAAAATTTAAGATATGGCAAAGATAAAGATACAGAACGTCCCCGAGGTGGCCACGATAAGCCAGCTCCTGGGCGTGGATACCAGCAACAAGTGGGCGAAGATAGCGGGTGCAAAATTCGCCACGGTGGAACAGGTAAACGCCGTCGACACCAAGGCGACCGAGGCGAAGCAGGCGGCCACTAATGCCCAAAAAGCGGCGGCCGCCGCCGCACTGAGCGCACAGGGCGCACAGAACGGGCTGGCCGGTAAGGCTCCCATCGCCAGCCCCGCGTTCACGGGTACGCCCACCGCCCCTACCCAGGCCGCGACAGACAATTCCACCAAGATTGCCACGACCGCCTTCGTGAATGAATTCCGCAATGCCGGCTACGTCAGAAGCAGCTCGCAAGACTCTTCATCGAATAAGACTTGGACAAAGAACGAGGAGATGTTCTGGCAGGCCGGGAATAAGTCGATGAATTTAATCATCGCCAATACGGACTTTCTCAATTCTCCATTAAACTACATCCGTTGCTTCATCATCGTATCAGGCCTGACGAGCCCCTTCACCTTAACCGTCCGGAACACATCCTTAGGATATGCCGCGCGTCATACGTTCTCCGGCCTTATCGACGGATATTACAGAATCACGGTCGAATCCGTCCGATGCCCCGATACATTTGATGTGCCGATAGAATCGAGAGCCGTAATCGAGCCGATGCAATTCATCAATACTATATAGTCATGGAAAACGAAAGAAAGAACATCACCCTGCTACACGCATACGGACAATCTTACTTCAACAGCGAGGAAATACTTGGTTACGGCAGCCTTGAAAACATTATGGCGAGCGAGGTGCTCGTCGGCATCCCCAATAGGGAGAAATCGATAACCGAATTGTGGGCGGCGGCACATGTAGCTGAAGATGTGGAAGCACCGACCGAATCGGAAGATGCGGCGGAACAGAATGAAGAAACGGAGGAATAAATGGCTACGACCGAAGAAATTATACTGAAAATCAAGACGGAAAACAGCGAAGCCTTGAACAGCATCCTCGAGCAGAAAAAAGCGGTGGAATCATTGAAAGCGGCCAACGCCAATCTGCAGAAGGAAAACAAGGCCTTGGCAAAATCGCTCGATGAACTGACCAAATCAGGAAAGGCCAATACGGATGAGTTCGCCAAACAACAGAAACAGCTCGAGGCGAACAACCGGACGATAGCAGCCAATTCGGAGGCGGTCAAGGCGGCTAACAAGGAAATAGCGGAAAATACTCGACAGATACAGAACAATATCAAGTCGGTCAAGGAAAACGGTGACAGCATCGAAGCCATGCGTGGCAAGATCTCATCGATGAAGCAGGAGTATTATGCCCTATCCAAGGCCGAACGGGAAAGCGCAAGTGGCACGGAATTGCAGAAGAAAATAAAGGCTCTCAATGATGAGATAAGTAAGACCGAACAGTCGGTCGGAGATTTATCACGTAACGTGGAAAATTATGAGAACGCGATAAATTCTGCCATAGGTGTCAATAAGGGTTTTGTTGGTCTGATAGCCCAGATGAGTGATACCGCAAAGTCAACAGGTCAATCATTCGGTAAAGTGCTTGTAAATGGCATAAAATCCGTAGGCAATGCGTTCAAGGCTCTCTTGGCAAATCCGATCGTTCTTGTACTTGCCTCCATCGTGGCCGTAATATCTGCTGTAACCAAGGCCATCAAAGACAACGAGGATCAGACCCGGAAACTGCAAAAGGTATTCGCCCCCCTGCAGGCAATTCTTGGCGTTGTGAAAGGTCTCTTTTCCGCTTTGGCGGAGGTTCTTGTCAATGTGATGGAGTGGATAGGAAAAGTAACGGGAGGCATCGCCAAGTTTATGGAAAAAATTCCATTTGTCGGCGGATTCATCAAACAAGTGAATGATGTTGCGAGAGAAGCCGCCAAAATAGAGGAGGATAAACAGAAATTGCAGGATGCGACTAGGCAGAATACAATCGATCAGGCTCGGACGGAGAAAGAAGTGGCGGAATTGCGTGCAAAGTATGCAGATAAAGAGAATGGAAACGCGAAAGAACGTTTGAAGTTTATGGAAGAAGCTATAGCAAAGGAAGAGGAACAGGCTAAGAAAAACCTAGAACTGAAACAGGAAGAACTGCGTTTGGCAAGATTGACCGCTGATGAGAGAACCGAATCAAAAGAAGAACTTATACGGTTGGAAAAGGAACTTCTCAACGAAGAAAAGAACTACAACGATAAGATGCATGCATTGGCGAATGATAGGAAAGCCGCCGTAAAGGAAGTGACGGATGAAGAAAAGAAGGCCATAGATGAACGCAAGAAGAAGCAGGAAGAATATATAAGGACTGTGGAGAATGGTCAAAAGAGAATCCGCGACCTTACACTTGAACTGATGGCAGATGGCCAGGATAAGGAAATAGCATTAAGAAAGAAACAGTATGAGGAGGAATTAAAGAATATCGAGGGAACGGAAAAACAGAAATCCGAAATCCGTACCTTGCTGGAAGAGAAATATAACAGAGATATATCGGCAATACAGGAAAAGTATAGTGCGGAAGCATTGGACAAAGAGGTGCAACGCAAGACCGAAGAACTGAACATCATGCTCGAACTTGCGCGCGGCAACGCCGATAAGGAATTGGAGGTTAGGTTACAGCAACTTGAAATGGAACGGGAGGCCGCCATTCGGGAGGCGGAAGAAACGGGCGTGTCGGTCGAACTGGTGGAACAGCAGTTCGCGCAAAGGAAATCCGACCTTGAAGCAGAAGCGGAGGAAGCCCGCAAGACGGCGCAGGCCGAACGGTTTCAGGAATACATAGATGGTCTTTCTGAACAATACGCGCAGGAACTGGAAATGTATGCCGACAACGAGGCGGAGAAATCCCGTATCAAGATTGAGCAGGCGCAGGCGGAGGTGGATGCACTGCTTACGATGGATGAAGAAACCAAGGCGCAGTTGTTTGCAAACGAGGAAGCCTATAATCAGGCCGTTGAAGCGGCCACGGCGAAAAGGATTCAGACGGAAAAGGCCGCTGCGGAAGAAACTAAGAAGGCGCGGTTGGCCGCCGTTCAGTCTGCCCAGGATCAGATGGACAAGATGAACCAGGTGGCAGGAAGCATCACCGACTTGTTTAACATGATAGGCGGCGACAACGAGCAGATGCAGGCTTTCCTGAAGGCGACCGCCCTCTTTCAAATCGGGGTAGATATGGCTAAGGCTATCGCCGGTGCGGTGGCCGGTGCCATGGACGTAGGTTTTCCGGCATGTATTCCGGCACTCGCCGCCGCCCTGGCCGCCGTCACCGCCGGCATCATCCAAGCCAAGCAGACATTGAGCAAACAGAAAGAGGTGGATGCACCTAAGTTCGCCACGGGCGGTTTGGTCAACGGGCCAGGCAACGGAACGAGCGACAGCGTGCCGGCGATGCTCTCGAATGGGGAAAGTGTCATAAACGCCCGGAGTACGGCGATGTTCGCGCCTCTGCTTTCAAGCCTCAACCAGGCAGGGGGTGGAATGCCCATCACCTTGCAGAGTTCGGCCATGGAAGCGATGGGTACGGAATACATGGCCGAATCCATATCGGCCGCCATGAAGTTGATGCCCAATCCGGTAGTGTCCGTGCAGGAAATCAACAGCGTTAACGGAAAGGTGCACGTGAACGAAACATTACGTAACCGATGAACAAGAGGCAACTGTTGGAAACGGTGGACTTGCGTCGCTTGGTGAAAGGGGGCGTGGTTTCCTGCTCGGTGCTGATGCGCATGGAGATATACGACACCTACCGGAGCAGGCGCGCCCAGAGCAGGGAGGCGGCGAACGAGGTGGCCGACCTGTACAGGGTAGATGTATCTACAGTCCACAAGGCTGTTCGCGAAATGGAGCGTGAAGTTCCTGATTAATCGAAACATTGTCTTTGTCGTTTGGCGGGGGGATGCGCCGCAGCTTTTTTCCAAAAAAGTGGCGTATTTTGTCCTTTGATCGCCATACCTCCAGTTGTATTTTTGCTAAAAACACACAAGTAAATGGTATTCATTCAAGGCATATAATTAAGACCAAAAAAGGCACGGGTGGCAGAACGCCCGTGTCTATTCTTTAACCTAAAAAACAAAAAACAAATGGCAAAATGCGACACCTCCGTAATCCATGATTTTCTCTACGATTGCGAGAATCCCCCGGTGGCGGGTCTGGAAGACATCGCCCTGCTTATCAACCGCTCCGACATCGACTTCACAAAGTCGGTAATTAGTGCTGATTCCCCGAATATCATCACGTCCATCGTGCTGAAAGCCGGCAAGAAAGCCAATGTGGTGCAACAGCGCAAGACATCCTTCACCGGCACGAATGTGGCGCAGGTAGAGGGTACATACAGCGTGGGTACTACGCAGACGTTTGCTTTCGTGGCATTCTCCAATTCGGCCGAGGAAAAGGCCGCCATCGACAACATCCTCAATGGCTCATTCGTTGCTGTTATTCAGAATAAATCGGCGGCAGACAACGCCAAATACGAGGTATTGGGCTGGAACACGGGTCTCAAGACCCCCACGCTCACGAAAGACTATGTGGCCGAGGAAAGTGCGGGTGTGTACGCCATCACGCTGGCTTCAGGACAGGAGCCCCACCTCCCCATGAGCTTCTTCGACACCGATTTGGCGACTACTGCGGCGGCGTTCGATGCCTTGCAGACAGCGGCACCTGCCACGCCTGCAGCATAAACATTACCCAATATGTTGCTGAAATTTGAGGACATATCCTCCTTGTGTGAGGATAAGGAACTATTCGGGCGTGTAGTATCGAAAGCCACTTACACCCCGCAGGAAGCCGCGCGTATCAGCGCGGCTTATCTGCAAATATTCAAGAGACAAGTGGTAAGGACATGCGGCAACTGTCTGGGTGATGCCCTTGCGGAGCTTGTCGCTTTCTACTGTAAAGACAAAGAACGTATGAAAGAACAGCAAGAATGTACGTACCAGCTTCGTGCAGGAATGCTGATCCGTATGAATTTCGGCGATAACGTGTACTACAGCAATGCAAACCTTACAGATAAGGTGGCGGAGGAATATATCCTTGCCAATCCGTCCCGGTTATCGGATTTCGCCAAATATCCGGCAAGCATCGTGAAGAAGATTGAAGCCTTGAAGGATGGAGAATCCTTTGGAAAAAAGCAAGTCAAAATCAACGGCGAAAACCGTCGGAAAAAAAGGTAATAAGAAATCGACCGTCTCGGTCGCCGACACGCTCAATGCAGCGTTTCTTATCCCGGTTGCAAGGAGGAAATCGTCTGCCTAAAATTTAGCCTTCTGGAAAATAATACTTTTCCATATTCGACAAGCAAATCGATTTTTAATTGTATCGAATTCGGTACAATTAAAAACATGATTATCTAGTAACTATATAAAACCCCGAAATCCGATTTTAACGGAAACCCCGATGTTTTTTTTAAGTACCTTTATGGACAACGGAGCTGTCCATGAAGGTATATGCCAATA
>CAZPBB010000050.1:0-11785 GCA_964584745.1 uncultured Bacteroidaceae bacterium | reverse complement strand
GATGATTTCCAAAGGAACGTCCTTGTTCTGGCAGGCGTTCATGGCGGCCTCACGTACATAGCAATAGCCGTCTTTGAGCCCACGTTCGATGATTTCCAAAGGAACGTCCTTGTTCTGGCAGGCGTTCATGGCGGCCCGTCTTACCCTCCAATCGCCGTCTTTGAGCCAACGTTCGATGATTTCCAAAGGAACGTCCTGTATTTTCTTGCTCATTGTCTATTTGTTAAATTGTTTGTACTGCAAATCGACTTCAAGGCCCAGCAGACACTCTTCCGTATACAGCCGCTTGGCATATTCCCTTGTCGATTCCAAATCCTCGGTTTCCACATCCAGATTGTATTCCTTGACGGGTTTGCCATCTTTCACTATCGACGCTTTCGTTACCTTGTACATTGTCTTGCTGTTTTTAATTCTTGATTCCCGTCCAACGGTAACAGAGCACGGTGAACTGCCCCATTTCTCGTTGGCAGGTCTTGATTTCGTAGCCGTCCGCGGCCAACTCAGCCACGTAGGATTCCGGCTGTTCGATGCCGAAGCCGCTGCGCAACTCGCCGGCTGTCCGCCAGTTGCGCAGGTACTTCAACAGTTCTTCCTTCGACCCTTTCATTATATTGAACGTTAAAGGTTTTGCAGATTTTTCAGCAACGAGAACATCTTTTGTCCTTTTACGCTGAATTCAATAAGATTTTTAAATTCAGTATTAGTGTCCATTACCCGCATGATAAGTTCAGTAATCGTCTTGCCATATCCAACTACTGCGCCAACCACGCCAACCGTTGGTTCGGCGGACTTGTCAATAGACAGCACGATAAAAGCTTTCTTTTCTTCACCTTTTTGCACCTTGGCATTCATTGCTTTCACAAATTCACCAAACTGTTCTGTGAATTCCGTAGAAACGGCATTTTCTTCGTTGGGTTTGTTCATTTCTTCTGACATTGCTCTTTGTTTTTGAGTTTTTTACTTATGATTTTCGCCACGCGCTTGATGTTGGTTGTCCGTATGTCCTTGCCGGGAAGACGCTCCAGCTCTCCAAGCAGCGCGATGATGGTATTCCGGTGGTCGTTCGAGATGAGATACATTATTTTACTTACGCCTTGTAAAATCCTTGGAATCGGACGGTACTGTCATATTCCGGTGAACGCATCAGCCCATCACCCTTTCCGGCGAGAGATTCCGCACCCTCTTCATCCAAGACAACTTTCGAATCAATAGCCTTGGGTACACGAAAACACACCTGTACTGGGAAATTCACTTTGGCATCGCCCGTGATAACCTTAGTTGAGGCGCGTTGCGTAGCCGCAATAACTCTGAAACCTAACGAACGCCCCTTTTGGAGAAGCATTTTCATATTTTCCTCAAGAGACCTTTCGCGACCTATAACCTTTCCATTTTCATCTTTAATATCCAACGAACGGCCGGAGCGAGCCGAGGAAACAGCATCAGCAAATTCATCGAATACAACAAGAGTATATAATGATACTCCGTTTTTGGCACGATTCTGCATTTCTGATACAAGAGAACTCATGCACTTCTCAATGTCGCTGATGTCGGAAACAACCTCACATCCTTTCAATCTACCGAACTCATATTTCGGGTCAAGCACGATGATGTGAGAGATACCGGCGAGGCGAACATATTCGATGGTTGACTTTATGCATACAGATTTACCTGAACCCGTAGCACCACAGATAAGCATATGAGGAGTTGACGGATTATCGATATCCCATACTACCGTATTACCATAATTGTCAATACCAATAGGAATTTTGGAACCAACCAGTTGTTTTTCGTCGTAGGGAAGATTCTTTGTATTCTTCTTAGATACCTCGATAGCCAGATACGATCTATCCTGATACACCACAAGCGCATCCGGAATGCGGACGGTTGAAACATTAAGAGCGTTCGCTATATCCAACTTGTATTTGAGCACATTCGACAACTTGACACCGGCCGAAACCTCCAGTAAGTAGGTATCTGATGAGTACCCATCCATTGTGTGCGCCACCTTGGTAATGATGCCGAATGTACGCAGTACGTGCTCTATCTTTTCTCCGTTGTTCATATCTGTATTGCTTAAATCATACTGAATAAATGCCGCCGCATTTTTTTTGAAATCCGTGATAACTCTCGGGTTGATTGTCGCCAAAGTCGCATCCCGGATTTTACGTTGCCGTTGCCGAATCAATTCTTTTTTGTTGTCCGGGATATTGAAATCGTCCGCTTCTGCAACCAAAGTCTTAGCCCAAAACCGATACAATTCCGGACGTTCCGAAAGTGAATCCGTATCATTGAGAACATACACGTAGTCAGGATTAGACACTGCCTCTATCATTCTCCGCAACGGTTCGTACAGCAACGCTTCATAGAGATGCCTTTCATTTTTTCCCATCTTTATGACATGCCGACGAAGCTGTGCACTCTTGTCCTTGTTTTCTGAAACCTTGTTTTCGATGAACCAAACAGCGGATACAGGCTGGCCTGTCTTGGATTCATACGTCAATGTATAGGTAATCGCCTGCTTGCCGTGCGTTAGAACGATCTCTTCTTCATCCGTGTACGTCCGCTTGCTCTTGTGATCTATTACAATGATGTTGTCCGAGTTATCACGGATCACAAGGTCCAGGACGGCATGGCATGGAAGCGGTATATCCACACCGTTTATAGATAACCATTCATCGCAATAGAGTTCCACATCGAGAACCTCCTTGATGTTATCGATATAGAGATTCTTTTCGGCAAAGAAGTTGTTCACAAGTACTGATGCCATCTTAGTCGCCGTAACGACACACTGCTCAACAGTCGGAGTGGTCTTTTGGAGTTTCCATGCATTGGCCGGAACATTGTCGATATAGGCAAAAGCCGCAGCATTCATATCAACGATTGACGTTTCTCTCCCCTCTTTCATTTCGTTAAAAAAGAAGCATAATGCCGCATGATAAGCGTTCCCAGCCACAGCAGATGCCGAACTCCTTGTATTCTCATGATAGACAGCTTCGCGCTCAAACTCTTTTTCGTTACGCGCAAAAAGTGCAACACGACTGTAACTCCACGAATCAACGAGGTAGTTAGATGTCAACTCTTCGAGTTGCTCCGGAGTATATGATGAATATTTGTTCATGGCTTATAACAAAGTAGGAGCCGCGTTCCCCTTGCCGGACGTTTTAGCGGCTCGCAACGTCTCTTTCTTCTCATTTACCGTCTGAGCATCCGCCTTGGGTCGAAACATCTCATCTGCCGTTGTAACACCCTCCCGAATTGCCGTGGCCACCCCACGCAGCTTTACGATATGTTCGGGCGAGATAGCGTTCACATCATTGATGCCAAGATATTTGCAGATTTCTTGTTCCGTCACGCCCTGTCCGCTGAACCAAGCCAAAACCTCTTTTTGCTTTTGGTTAGGGTTGGCTTTCGCCTTCTCCAGCATCTTACCCTTGATTTCTTTAAGCACCTTATTTACAACCACCTTGGGAATCACCGTGAAGACCGCATTTCTTAACGCGATCGAGGCGGCCGCGTTCCCAGTAAGGGTTTGCATGTCATCGGAATAGGTGAAACCTTTCGCGGTAGTAATGCGCCGTTGCATCTCTATTGTCGCCGATACGTTTGTTTCAAGGTCGAAGCAGATACCCTGTGCCGTGATGCGCTTGCCATCGTTTCCAATGATGCGCTTGCCTGTCCGCAGGTTGCCCCACTGACTTACACATATCTCCGCAAGACGAATCGTCGGTCCCTCGATGAGCTTCTTCGAGCCGTCCTTTTCCGTTCGCTCCAATGTGTAGAAACACGCTTCCATGGTCTCTTCATCGAACATGGCCATTGCACGTATGTTGTCGGACACTTTCGCTATATCGCGCGGATAATGCTTCGCTGTCGCAATCTGTATGTCCATTTCCGACCGTGTAATCGCCTGCAACGAATCTACCTGGCTGATGATTTCAACTTCATTACTCATTTTTTTATTTTTTAGATGATTAATTATTCCTTAGGGGACAGCTGAATATCAAAACCTCGCTCCTTTACCTCCCTTATGATATTCTTGTCGCTAACTTCCACCAATAACCGATTCGCAATCAAACCAAGCTCCTGCTTGGTCAGGTCGTTGTCAATCAGGTATTGCACAATGTCTATCGCTTTCATTTTCCTATTCTTTTTCAATCATCCGTTCTTCCCTCTCCGCTTCCCAACGCTCTATCTTGGCCTGTTCCTCCGCTTCCCACCGCCGCTGAGCCTCTTCCCGGTCTTCGGCGTATTCGGGCGAGAACATCCGGTCGTAGGCTGCCCACGGGTCGGTCATCATGTGATTCCGTAGCCTTTCCATGTCAGTAGCCCAGTGTTGACAGCAGGATTGTCCGCGTGGATTCCGACAGGCTCAGCCCGTAGTCGGCAATCTGCCGGTTGCCCGTCAGCCAGCGGAAGAAACCGGGGTCTGTTTTGGATTTCCATTCAACGAATTCCGAGAACGTCTTGTTTCCGCCTTGTTCCGCATACTGACCGAGCAGTTCATGTGCCTTTGCGGCCTTGTCCTTGATGCCTATCATTTCCGCCCCTTTCCGAAAAATCTGGACAACGCCTTTTTAGTGTTACGCCACCAGCTTATCCCTTCCAATTCCGATACCTTTTTCTTCATTTCGTCAAGTTGCGCTGTCAACTTTTCCACCTCCCGATACCGCACCTCACTCACGTGTTTAATCTCTTTCACGTCGAATTCGAGAAACACCAGCGCCTGTATCAGCCTCTCATTAGGAAGCAATCCACCCTTTTCCTTGTAATCTTTTTTTGTCTGAAAAGAGCACATTTCCCATATCTTACCAGTCACATAGTTAATGGTTTCGACAAGTTCCCTGTTTCTTGCATCAAGAAACCCATTCAGGTCATCCTTATCAATAACCAGAGTTTTGGCCTGAACGCCACCCAATTCATTCATTGCTATCTTCGTTTTTAGAGTTATCATCTCCCCACGTCATATCCACGTAGTGCAGGAACGTCTCGATGTCCATATGCCGGGACGAACCTTTCTCCACCACCGTTTCGGTGTCGCCGTCTTTCCTGCGGACCTCGTACCTGCGCTCGCCCAAATCCCACATCACCGTAAGATTGTCCTTTGTGAACTTGACGGCAAGACCGTCTTTCGTTGATTTCCAATCCATTGTATCTACTTTTTAGGGGTGTAGAACCTGAACGCGTCCTCGCCGATGGCGGCGTTGAGCAGTTCCGACACGATGACGCGCTTGGGAGACGTGCCGCCGTCGTGTACCGGCTTCACCACGCCTTGCTTAATCCATCTGTTGACACGCTTGGCACCGTACTTCTTGCCGGCCTCGCGGAGCGAGAGGAACGGGCAGGTTATGCCGAGCGCCTCCACCGTCTTCTGCGAGGCGAGTTGCGCGGAACGGAAGGCCGTTTCCGACACTATCTGCTCCAATTCGTATCTTTCGAGGGTTATCGCTGACATTCCTTATCGGTTTTCTTCTCACGCAACATCTTCTCCACCTTGGCCCGTTCCCACATTTCGTCAAGAACGGCATCTATACCTCCGTTTATCTTCGCCGCCATTTCGATTTCGTGCAGGGCGCGTTCAGGCCTGTTCGCCTTGATGTACTTGGCGGCCTCCCTAAGTCGGCAGTTTGACATCCGGAGCAATCGCACCGTCTTGCGCGACTTGATTCTGAGAAAATGGCTTGTCGTTATCATTACTTCTTGCGTGTTACGATGAGTTGGTCTCCACTTCTGCGAGCCGAGAAAGTCTTGCCGTTCTTGCGCTGTCGGCTGATGGCGCAACGTATCGAGGTCTCCTGCAATGCGCTGAACTGGCATTGGTCGCCCACTTCAAGCGCACGAAGCGTCTCTGCGATAGCCACAACACGTTTAGGTTGCAGATTTTTCATATCTTTGATTGTTTGTATTGTTTATTGATGCCGCAAAGATATAACCGTTTTGGTTAAAAACAAAATCTTTTTGGTTATTATTTTTTGTGTCGTCAAAAATCAATTGAATTATAGATAATTAAAAGAATGAAAAAAATCGGTGATGCCCTAAAAGCATTCTTCAAGAGCCAAGGGATAACACAGAAGCAGTTATCCCAAGAACTCAACGTTTCTCAACCATACATCAATGCCTTGTTGAGTGGAGAAAAAGAGTTTGGCAAGAAGCAAGCGCAAATCTTTGGCGATAAGTTTGGATTATCACCAAATTGGTTATTAACCGGAACCGGAAATATGCTTTTAGAAAACACTACAGAAACGGAACACGACAACAATATGTTTTCCTCTCTTTTAAAAGAAAAAGAAAAAGTTATTTTATTATTAGAAGACAAGGCGAAGTTACTACAAGAACAAGTAGAATGGCTTAAAGAGAAGGTGGCATTCTTGGAAGAAGAACGGACAAAAAAAATCTCACCAAGTGTGCATTCGAAGAAGAGTGCAAACATCGATGCAAAAACTATTTTTCCGCATCTTTAGTCATGATGGGGATAACTGAAGCGTAAATTGAATAGAAATGAGCAGAGAAGACGACGACATACATGGATGTGCGATAATTATCTATATTTTATTTTGTACTATATCGGCTTTATACGGTTTTATAGAATCATCTTTTTCGTGGATAAAAGACAAAATATCCATATATTGGATTATTGGCATAATATCAATAACAACAATTATCATAACCATAAGGTTTATTTATATCAGAAGGACTTTACTTGCCCAAAAAAAAGCCGTAGCAAATGAACTGTTTCTCTCAAAAAGAACTTTTCAAGAGAAAGAAAAAACTTTGATTGCACAAAAGAACGCTATAGAATCAGAGTTAAAACGAACAAAAGAATATGCCGACAAGAAAGACAAAGTATATAAATCTTTTGAAAAACGCGATGATAGTGCTATAAAAGGATTAACGGAACTTTACTCAGATTTATGTACAATCCAAGACCACTATACCGAAATCTATCTACGGACTAAGAGCCACCCTGCTCGCCAAAAAGCTTTAGATATTAAAGAAATAAGAGCAGAAAAAAGAGCATTGATTGAACAAAATAAAATCCTCATTTACAAATACGAGCTACTTTTCAAAGCTTTCCCTGAACTATCACGATATGTCGACAGTTTTGAAGACTTAAAGAATTTATTGTTATACAAAAATATAGAAAACGTCAAGGAAAGCTATGATCACGTTCAAGATTATGTTTCCAAGGAAGATTATAGTAAACTATCAAGAACTGAACGCAACCAACTTGCCCTCCATAAATATATTGACCGTAAGAAAACGGATTGGCAAATCGGGCGTGATTACGAATTGTTTTGTGGATATTGGATGAAAAACAGGGGATTTTACAATATCCGACAATTTGGTATTGAAAAAAGACTGGAGGATATGGGACGCGATATTATAGCCGAGAAAGGTGGCTACATCTACATTGTTCAATGCAAAATTTGGTCACAGAAAAAAGAAATCCATGAAAACCATATAGCACAACTATATGGTACTACCATTGCCTATTCATTAGAAAGCGGTAATCCGAATGTAAAACCCGTATTTATAACAACTACAAAATTATCCAATACAGCTATCCGGTTTGCCAGACGTTTATGTGTTGACATATGGGAAATTCCGTTCGAGGAATTTCCTAGAATCAAATGCAATATATCAGCATCAGGAGAGAAGATTTATCACCTTCCTTTCGACCAACAATACGATAAAACAATAATAAACAAGACTGGTGAATTTTATGCATGGACGGTCGAAGAAGCCGAAGCCAAAGGTTTCCGTCGTGCATTTCGATGGAATGGTTGACCATACAAATTTCAATGTATAAAAAACAAACAAAAAGAACAAAACAATGCAAACAAAACGAAAAATTAACAATTTCCTTACTGTGTTACTATGTCTTTGGGTATTCCGTAATATTATTGGAGGTATTACGACATACATCACAATGCAGAATGATATTTTGCTGGATCAATTCTACAACGTTGGATTATCAAAACCCAACCTTACCTATTGGTGGAATATTTCCTGTCATTTTGCTGTCGCATTATCTCTTCTGGCAACAGTAATATTCCAAAACCGTTGGGGAACCTACGCTTTTTTATTAATCACCACAGCCAATATGATAGTAAGAGTTTGTGCTTTTGGCATTCTACAATCTATTCTTATATGGATTATCATAATAGCAATCTACGTTTGTTTGTTGTTATTCTGCAAGAAAGAGGGTGTCTCAGCATGGAAAGCCCTTGGTATTTGCCCAAAGACATTCAAAAACTTGTAGAATACAATAAAGTTATTCCAACGCAACCACTAAATAGAATTTTTTGATGAAAACAAAAATCATCATTCCCATATTGTCGCTCTTGCTGATTTCCTGCGGAAGCACAGCAAGGAAGAACTATGACGAAGCCCAAAAGAAAGAAAAAGCGGAACGGGAGGCTTACCGGCACAACTATTGGTATGCAGATTGGTTATACGAAAGATATGTTCAGCCTTATGGTATATTTATGAGTAAAGAAGAATTCCATCAAGCTATGGAGTCTCCAATCAAGGCCGAAATCTTTTTAAACAACCTATTGGATGAAGGTATTTTGGACGAGAAGAAAGAGGTTCGTGGGTGGATTATCAATTTATACGACAGCCTTCCCTCCGAACTGAATCACCTTGATCTCGGGAAATGTATTGACTCTATTCCGAGAAAAGGAATTTACGATGATATTCTTGACCTGATAAGTTCATGGTAGGTTCAGCGTCATTCTTTAAAAGAAACAAATCCTTACCTTTGCCAAAAACAAATGCCATGGCAACAGGAAACACATTTTTAGCATCGGATTGTTATTGGATAACAACCACATGGGATGCAAACGCAAAAATCTTTCCGACATATGAAGAGTTTATCAATGAGGTTGCCGGTAACAATTCGCCAAAAACAGACAAAAATGCGTACCTTTGTCATAACAGCAACAACAAAGAAAGACAATGACTGAAACAGACAAACTCTTCGAGTGGTATTTAGCCAATCAAGAAAAGTTGGTCGAACAATACAACGGCAAATATCTTGTAATCAAGGATAATGCCGTTGTGGGCGCGTTCGATTCCGAAGACGAGGCTTTCTTTAATGCGGAAAAGAACTATGGTTTAGGCAACTTCATTGTCCAGTTGTGTACCCCAGGACAAGGTGCGTACACTGTAAACATCTATTAATATGCAATTTTTCCCATCCTTGCAGAAGCATTAAATACCTATGGAAGACTACAAGTCGTTTGTAAAAACTTTAGCCCAAAATAACGTTGACCGAGTTTTCTTGAACTCGGATACAGAACATGCAATAGAGGTTCTCCCTGAGATTTTCCGGACATCACAATCCATCGTCCGTATTTTTGCGGGTTCTCTATGCAATGAAGTAGGAAATGCTCCGGAATATATAGAAGCACTCAGTGATTTTATCGAACGGGATGGGGAAGTGCGTATCCTTTTGAATAAATACAACCCTGAACTCGCCAAAAGTTCCAATCTATTCAAACGTCTTGCCTATTATCATTCCCTAAAGAAGAATGTCGCAGTCAAGAGCACGACAACGAGTTTTTACCGCTCCAACGACCCAGATAAAAAAGAGGTTCATTTTACGCTCGGAGATAATCATGCATACCGTATTGAAAACGATATAGCAACAAGGACTGCTACATGCAATCTTAATAGTCCGGAACTAACGAAAAGTTTGATTGCATTATATGACACTGTTTTCAATCGAGAAGATACAGAGTCCATTAACCTATCCGAGATGTTCTCTTAATCGTAAAAAAAATGGAATTGGATTCTTTCTCTGCGGTTCTACAGTTGGCGGCGACACTGAACATTGCTTTTGTAGCGGTTGAATATGCAAAAGGATATACAAATGTATTATCCAATAAACTTTTTCAATTGCCCCTAAAAGTCGATACAACTTTCAAGCCATTAATAGAAAAGCTTCCAGACAAAGAAACATTAGAAACTTTAATACCACACATCGTTGATGGTAGATCCACCAGTTCTGTTATCGAAAAGATAAAAAGAGAAAGAGAGAAAATTGTCGAGAAAATAGACGCATCAAAGAATCAATTAAATAACGAGATTACGGATTTATGCCAATCTAAGAGTTTCTCTTTTTTAAGTCTATACTTTTTCTTTTATAGCCTCTTAGCTTTGTTCATTGCAGGGATCTCTCCCGATTATTGTAAGTCCATATGGACAGCATTTACGGCACTTTCTACGACATTAATGGTTCTCGGATGGATAAAGGGAGAGTGGGAAAAACAATGGAATTTATTGGATTTTTCATCATTAGGGCACTCCTTGAGCTACTTCTTGCTGAACTTTGGCTTATCAATACCTTGTTGTATTTTTAGTTATCCTGAAAGCTCTATATGGTGGCCTATTACCATTGCTTTTTCCGCATGTCTGCCTTTTTTGAGTTTTATCGTTTTCTTCTTTAAGATAAAACGCAAAATACGAAAGATTAAAGCCAAGATCCAAAAAGAAGCAGATAACTTTGATGAAGAAGTTAATCAGATTGCATCAGAAACACAAAACATTATAGGTTCGTGTAAAATCGGTGATTATCTCTCAACCCAAGAAAGGGTAACCGATCAAGAACCAGATTTGTCTTGGATATAGTTTTTAATCAAGCAAAAAGCAATTTCATAATAATCAATCAGATTCATCCAACACGGATTTCCCGTGCAAATAACATTCCCAAAATAGGGAACGTTTTCGGGCTTCATAAGATATTCTGAGGATAATTTAGCGGCTGCTTGGTCGGGGAACAAAAAAAGAAACCCCGGCTAAGTATGACGCCAATCATTACTTGCACAAGACAAAGTTCTTGAACACGCCGGGGTAGGGCAACATGTTCAATCACTTTGTCCTCGCAAGTTATTTTGTAATGATTGGCAGGGCAAAGGTAGTAATATTATAACCATTTACAACCATGCCCGCAACAGACCTCTACCGAACGGTGCTCTCCGCCGTGGCCGAAGAATCCGAAATCCCCGAAGATAAGATCCTGTCCCCCTGCAAGGAACGCGAGACCGTGGACGCGCGCTATGTCCTCGTCTATCTTCTCCACAAGCGGCTGGGCCTCTACCCCTCGCGCATCAAGGCCGTCACCGGCATCTGCGAGCGTTCAATCAACTATATCCTAACCTTTTACGAACAGCGGTACAATCAATCGAATTATCTCCGAACCATCGCGGCAAATGTCGCGCACAAACTCCGCACAAACAGCGAATCAACTAATTTGTAGTCGTTTACAACCTCCGCACCTTTGCGCCGCGGCGCGTATTGGACCATCGAGCAGGTGATGGAGGTCATGAAGGACAGGAAATATCCCGAGGGGACGACCATCTATGATGTGTTTGTCGCCTACAACGCCTCCGCCACCGACCTCTGCACCAAGTTCTCGGACAAGGAGATCGTGGAGGCGGCCGATCTGGAATGGTTCGCCGACGCCGACTGGTCGGAATCGGGTTCCGCCACGAAGATCTGGGACTACATGAGCTTCAAATTGACGAGGTAGTTGTCCGGTGTCCGTTCTTTCCTCTTCTTCCCCGGACCCGTGCGGATAATCCGTGCGGGCTTTTTCGTAGATGCCGATTAAAGGGCTATATTTGCATGGGAGACACCGGGTCGGATAGAAAAATCCGTACAAAATGTTTACCCAAACAAAAAATATAAAATATAACAACAAATAAATAAAACAATTAATATTATTTTAGCAACAGCCTTCTAAGCTGTGGGTCGAGCGTTCGAATCGCTCCGGAATCACAAA
>CAZPBB010000049.1:0-12133 GCA_964584745.1 uncultured Bacteroidaceae bacterium | reverse complement strand
CGCCCGTGCTGCCGCCGTAGTTGAAGGCCGTTCCGATGGAAAGCCCGATCAGGGCGCCGCCGATAACGGCCGAAAGGAATTTATCGTCGGCCAGAACAGGTGTGTGGATAATACCTGTCCACATCGAGATAAAAACCGAAAGTCCGAAAATGGCCCAAATGGTTTTGAAACCGAATCCTTTTCCCAAAATCTTGAATCCTATCAACAGCAAGATCACGTTGATCAAAAAGGCCGATGCCGCTACCGGAATCGTGCGCCCTGTGGCGTAGAAAATCAAGGTGGAGATACCGTTCACACCCCCGCTCACGATTTCGGAGTTGATGATGAACGTTACCAATCCCAAAGCATACAGACAGAGGCAGAGCGTAATGACGATGTAACTCTTGATTTCCCGTCGCAACAACTTGGGATCGGTGGGGACGCTTTTCTTTATATATCCTATTAGTTTATTGAAAAACTGCATATGGTTTTACTAAATAGCGTTAATCCTTCACTTCTTCATAATCTATGTAGTCGTCTGCCGAACCATTTCCGGGACGGCTGTCGCGCAAGTCCTGACGGGGTGGTACGTAGTCGATGTTTACCTCGCCCTCTTTGCGGGAACGTTCCCTTTGGGGCTCATTCTGTTCCGGGAAGCCCCGCCGAGCGAAAAGCATGCGCAGAACAAGCCGCAACAGCGGACCTGCCAGCAAAAAGACGACCAAAACAAAAAAAAGGAAGGACAACATACACTTCTAATAAAAAAAATTCTGCCCTTCCCGATGAGGAATGAACAGAATTTCTAACAAAAAACGAGTTTTCTGGCGCCGTTGCTGCTATCTCTCATCGGAAACAGTCAAACGAACACGTCCTTTCGCTCTGCGGGCAGCCAAAACGCGACGGCCGTTGGCGGTGGACATTCTTTCACGGAATCCGTGTTTATTGAGACGTTTGCGGCGGTGGGGTTGGAATGTACGTTTCATCGTTTATCGCTTATTACTGTTATACAAACTGATAATCTGTGTTTTACCGTTTAAAAAGCCCCTTCGGGAGAGCTTGTTCCACGTCAAAAACAGAGGGCAAAGGTACAAAATCCACAGATATAAACAAATTTTGGGTTGCCCGCCTGTTCGCCAATTCAGGCGGTCTCGGTTTCCTGTGTCCTCATTTCCGATATAAACTTGACAACCGACAGAAATTAAAACTTTTTTTATTTTCATATCATAGGTCAACCTAAAGGCAAGGAGACCGCGTAAATCACCTCCGGTCTCCGGGTTAAGGCGGAAATAATGGGTGATTCGTTCTTTGCCCGATAAGGAAGATCGTTTCGGCGACATCCTTCGTAGGTGAATCCTGTCTGAACAAAAAAATTGGTTCTTTTATGATGCCACGGAATATCGTAGATGTACGACAATGAAAAGGTTAAAGCCGGCATCTGTTTGAAAATCCGATAGATTTCCTTGTGGTACATCAATGTGCCGCAACTTAAAAGCATATTATGCGGCGATTGTTTCCATCGTTCCATCAGCACGGTTTTAGCCGAATCAGGAATTCTTTCCGTTTTCGCCGCCAAAAGGGATAAACACCCAATAAAAGAACGCCCGCCAATCCCAACTTTTTTAAACTGTCTGTTCTGTATTTCATGGCATTTTATTTTAGCGTTTTATCATCAGATAATTTCTGTCATCCTTTTCTATCGTGGCCTTAAAATCAACTGTCTGTCCATTATGATCAATAAAACTGTAAGCAACGTTTTTTTTATAGGGAGGAAATAATTGTTTTTGTTCTTATGTGAATCCAACGCGCGCTTGCTCGCGATGCCGGCATCCACAGGAAGAAGCCAATACCGCCAAAATTACAAACAGGGTTGAATGGAAAGCTTTCATGGCTTTAGTTATTTAAGGGTTGATATGTACGGGGAGGTGTATTGGATGCGCTGAGTTTTTGTTTTTTGTGTAAGGGTGTGTTTCTTTCTCGAAAATTCCGACAAGCAATATAATGATATTTATACTTACAGAATTTTCCTTCTTGCGGCCCCGGATAACCGGTACCCTATTCCGAATACCGCCCAAGAACGGAATGGCATCGCATGGGGTTCATCAAACCCTGAGCGCATTTTTTCCAAGTCATTGAGGTATCCCATATAAGCCTGACACCCGGCAAAAATCCGGAAGTTTTTAATTTCGTAAGTCAAGGCAATGGAAAAAAGACCTTGAATTCCGTTGCGAAAGGTCGGATTACGACTGACCCGGAAAGACTTCGCTTGCACATCATAAAGAGGCGGTTGAATACCGGTTCCGTAAAAACTTGGATAACGTCCGATTTCGTAGGAGAAAGAGCCATCGATGGCCGCCGAAAAAGATAAATCCAAAAAATAAGTCAAGCGCACTTTCAATCCGGTGCCGAGAAAAATATGAAAATTGTCGTAAATATAGTTTTCGTAAACTATATCGTTTTTGGCACGGTATGGCTTGTCATTCCGGCGGCATCCTTCGTACCCGACACCTGCTGTAACAAAAAAATTGGTGCGTTGATGTTGCCAAGGAATATCGTATTGGTAAGCCATAGAAGTGTTCAACGCCATCTGTGTGTAGATATTGTGGGATTCCGGCGACAACAACGTCCCGCAACCTATCCAAAACGTGTGTGGAGACTGTTTCCAATGTTCCATCCGCGCAATTTTTACAGAATCAAAATCCCCTTCGTTTTTTGCCGCTAAAGAGGGATTCACACCCGACAAAATGAATCCCACCAGTCCGATACTCAATATATTGCTTTTATTTTTCATTGTATTTCAAACAATTAACGGTTCAACATCAAGAGGTTTTCGTTATCCACCTTAATCTGGAGGATACCATAGTTTTTGACATAGAAAAGCTGTATGAAAATTGGTTGGTTGTCAGTAGTCTCTATCGTTTTGTTCTTTTCGATTACATCATGATAAACATGATTGTTGATTTCAAGGCTTTCATGGCGTTTGTCTGTTGAAACAACGCCATTTTTATCAGAATGTAACGCAAAATACAAATAATCATTTTCTTGAATCCTTTCAAGAGGTATGCCGATGTGAATCGAACAGGATTCATCCCAACGCAAGACACCGTTATAGTAACCGTTTTCATCTGTATCGCTACTATTCATGTTCATCCATAACGTTATCTTGAAATCATCGGTCAGAGATGCCAATATGATATGTTTCCGTTCAAAGAGGACATAATCCGAACACATAATCTCCGAAAATATGTCCTGATGAGACCAATCACCTTGAACTTCCGTTACCATAAAATCTTTGATTTGTCCCTCTTTATCAATAAACTTAAGGACCTCCCCTTTTCGATAGGGAACCAATTGCCTTTGCATTTTGGAAAACTTAACGCGGCCTTCCTCCTTTTCTCGGCAGATGTCGCACGAAGAAACCAATATAGCTAAGGATAGCCATATAATCCAATGTGTTGTTTTCATGGCTTTATTTTACTTTAACACGAACTCGATAAGGAAGATGATCAGAAGTCTTGTCAATAAAAAATTGCTGTCGTTGATCGGCAGGAATGGGGACTCCACTTTCCAATGTTCGGTGATAAGGAGTCTGATTATATTCAAGTATAAGGTCAATCATTGCTCCTCCATTTCGAGTTGAATCTGCATATTTATAAGATTCATTGATGATTGTATAATCTTGACTATTCAGCATTTTGAAGCCGCTTTCCTCGAAGATAGGTAATGCATTTTTGTGGTGTGGCTGTTCGTTCATATCCCCGGCAATGTAAATCGGTTTCTTTGCATCTTTACATCTTTGCACAGATTGATTGTTCAAGATGCTATAAGTCATTACTTTTCTATAGTCTTTGTCTGAACTATAATGTGTCGCTATAAAACAGAAATCTCTGAATTCAGCAACCATATATGCTCTTTTTTTATCCGCGTCTTTATCTTTGGGTATATCTATTAACTGACAATCTATATCAGGTGAATCTAGGGTATTGGGATTCCACAGTAAGGCAATTCCATATTTTATTAGGATGTCAATGGTGACGGACATTTCACCATGATAACCACTTTCTTCTAGTAGTTTGTTGAAATTTGACACCTTCTTTACTTCTTGAACAGAGACCACATCGGCTTTACTGTTTTTAATGATTTTTGCATGTTCCGTATAGTCGGTATGATCTCCCCATACATTATACGTAAGCATGGTTACAATATGGAAACTATCCCTATTGAGTAACACCTCAAATTCAGCACCATCCTTTAATTCAAATCCATCACGAAGGACAACTTCGTCCTCAGCCAGATAAGTGGTCTTTCCACGCTCAATTACTTGCGTGGATTCAATAGTAGATCCTTTCTGATATTGATCGCCGTTTACTGTTCCAGAAAGGGGTAAATGCAATGGAATCGGTGCTTTGTGTATCAAGGAATCGATAGTACCGCACCATGCACTCGGATTCAAGCAAAGGAAGAAACCAATTGCAAAATACCAAGTAGCTGGTATTCTGATCTTCTTAAGCCCTTTTTTCTGTTTTGTTCTCATCTCTCCCTCCTTGAGTTATTGCGTAACCACCATGCGTTTGCTGTCAACCACCTTGTCCGAAACGATAAGGCTGTAGGTATAGATGCCGGGGATGAAATCGCCAGCGGAGATCTGAATCTGTCCTTTTCCTCCGGCAGCGGGCAGTGCGATGCTCCTCAGCAGCCTCCCGTTGGTATTCGAGATGTGGATACAGGCGTTGTCTCCATTATTCGCCAGTTCATAGCGGATAACCGTAGCGGAGGAAAAAGGATTGGGTGCGTTTTGGAACAACCGACAAGTGGAGGCGGTAGTTATTTCTTCCTGTGGAACATCTGCTTCGGGCAACGGGGCGCTATTGGACTTTCCAGTTCCAGGAACCAGCCCTTTGAGTGTCTGCTGTATGGTTTTTATCGTTTTCTGCATGGCGGCTATCTCCTTTTCCAATTCAGCCCTTTTTTCCTGTTCCTCCTTTAAGGCCTGAACCAGATAAGGAATCAGGGAAACGTAGTCGATGGAGTATCCCTCCGTAGTGGATCCTTCCACCAGATCGGGCAAGACTTTTATCAGCTCCGCAGCGGAAAAGCCTACCTCTTTCTTTGCGTATTGAGAAACGGAAAAAGATATCGGCCGGAGGTTGGAGATGATTTGTGCCGCATTCTTCAAATCGGAAACCTTAGCACCTGAACGATCCATGAATCTCGGCATGGTTCCGAACAAGGGTTGTGTTACATAGAGGTTTCTGAACATCAGGTTTGGGGAGCCCAAATCCATATTCCAAATCTTCATCCGAACTGATCTTTTTACTGATTTTAATGTTGTTGCTGGTTACCTTGAGGACGTTTCCGAGATTGATGCCGTCGGTGGCATTGACGGTAATCTGGGCAAAAAGGATACCGCTGCTGAGCAGGGCGATGCCGAGCGTGAGGAATAATCTTTTCATGGTCTTAAGTATTTTAGGTTTGATATATACGGGGGATGTGTTTTCGATGCGCTGCGTTTCTTTTTTGAAAAATTTGAAAAATTCGATAAGCGAATATAGTGATATTTTTATACTTGCAAGTATATAATTTAAAAAAGGTAAAGTCGAGAAACAGTTTTTGAATATCAGATATTACGGAAAATTCCACCAAAAGGCCAAGATCAACATAAGGCCGTAATTGAAAAAACGAGGTTTCTTTGTACAATACGATTGAATGAAACGCCTGTTTTTCAGCCAGATTCTTGTACGTTTGGGCAACAGATACGTGATCCCGACAATCGAAAAAGCTCCTATCATTATGATTAATATGGCGTTATAACTCCATGCAGTCCGGATATCTCCATGCAGTAAATGGTGCAAGGCACGTTGACTGCCGCAGCCCGGACACTGAAAATCTGTCGCCATGTAAAAAGGGCATTTCGGAAAGACAGGAACATCAGCCGGATTAAAGAATCCATAAAGGAAAATACAGGAAAGAACAATCACAGCAATTCCTGCTATCTGCCATTTTTCCGGTATTCTCCTCTCTTGTGTTTTTTGTGATGCCAATACTTCTTAGATACTCATTGTCAAAGCTTCCGAAAATTTCTTGTAGTTATAGGCGTATGTGCGGCTTTGGGCGGAAAAAATATCCACCAGCCACCAAATACCGCAACCATAACAGGTTAAACCCTTTACGACCCCTAAAGCTATATCGTCCAAAAAGAACCTTTCCCATCCAAACAGGATGGC
This sequence comes from uncultured Bacteroidaceae bacterium, assembly GCA_964584745.1. Lineage (GTDB taxonomy): Bacteria > Bacteroidota > Bacteroidia > Bacteroidales > P3 > Pullibacteroides. The sequence goes on along the minus strand of CAZPBB010000049.1, from coordinate 5,933 downwards.
GATGACTAAAATAAAAGTCGGTTTCTGAAGGTTGAGGCTCATCAACAAAGCGGCTTTCGAATCATCCACTTTTTCGAGTTGCGTCTGTATATCCATAATGGAAGCACTATTGAAACACTCTCCATTTTTGAGCATAAACGACTGAATCATTTCCGATTTCATAATAATTCTTTTTAGTTTTAAAAAACTGATGATTTATTTCGATGCGGTTTAATTAATAAAATTTACCGAACAGAAAAAGAAGACGCAATGATTATTTTCAATCTTTATGATAAGCCGGGAAGATGTCAGACAAATTAGGCTTCTTCCGAGGCGAAAAAGCCTGATCGGAAACCAGCGTTACAAAAATCGCCTTGATTCAATCTATCTTCCCCCCGTAATAACCGCCAGGAAACGGGGTGCATAGCGGTGCAGTAACTTATAGACACCGATGCAAAGCAAGATAATGACCGCGGTGCTGAACAAATGGATAAAAAGGAAATCTCATCCCGAGGAAGGAATGACGGTACGTAAAAAATCGCGCAAGTATCGCAGGGGAATCATATGCAGCGCAAAAATGAAAAAACTGCAGAATCAGATAAAATAACACGGCCGCCGCGTTCCAGAACAGATAAGGAACAAGTAAACTTTTAATCCGGCTTTTGAGTTTTTTACCATATATCCGTGCCGAAAAACCGGAGCGGAAAAAGAGAAATCCGGAAAAGATCACCAAGATAGGCATGCGTTGGAAAATCCGGATAAAGATGTAAGTGAATAATGATCTTGGTAAGGTTCCCAAGGGGAAATCAGATAGGCGTGACTGAATACGACGGCCGCTATCAATACAAAGCGGAGAAAATAGATGGTTTGGGACTGTACTTCGTCTTCCGCAAGTTGCAATACGGGCTGTCTGAACAGCAGTTTCTTTACTTGCGACAATGCGGTAACGGTCATGCGTCAATCTTTAAGGCGAGTAAAGATAATAAAATGAATGGGCTGAAGAGAAGAAAAAAAAACGCGAAACAATGTTTCGCGTTTTTTTTGTAAAGAGGAAGTGGCATTACTTCGTTTCTTCGGCGGCGGCTTCGGGAGCGGCGGCGGCTTGCGCGTTACGTGTGGCCTTGATAACCACGACGGCCGCAGTCATGTCTTCCAAAATCTGGAATTTGTCGCTGCAAAGGTCTTTTATCTTTATTTCATCGGCAATGTCCAGATTGGTGATATCCACCGTGATGTTTTCGGGCATGTTGGCCGGCAGGGCGCGCAGACGGAGGCGACGCATTCTCTTTACCAGTTTTCCGCCTTTGAGCACACCCACCGAGTTGCCGGTAACCACCAAAGGAATGGACATCGAAATGGGGCGGTTATCGCGCAATTCCAGAAAGTCCACGTGCAACATGGTGTCGTTTACCTTATGGAACTGTACTTCCTGGGGAACGGCCGTTACTTTGTCATTCCCGATGGTGAGTTCAACGAAGCAAACTTCGGGTTTGTTGAAAAGTTCAATCAGATCTTTGGCTTCCGCGCTGAAACGGATTTCTTTCTGTCCGCCATAGACCACACAAGGCACTCTTCCCTGCAAACGCAGGTCTCTCGCATCTTTTTTCCCTACGTTCTCTCTGGGAGAACCGCTCATAGATACTGTTTTCATGGGTTTAAATGATTTATTGGATTACTGCACCCCCTTGCTTCGGTGCAAGGGGGTGCAAAGGTAAGATATTCTTACAAATCGTACAAATTGGAAATGCTTTGACAGGCTTCCACGCGTTGAATCACCTCTGCCAGCAATTTGGCCACCGAGATAACGGTAATCTTGTCCGAAGGCCGGCAGGTGGGAATCGTGTCGCTCACAATCAGTTCTGTAAGATTCGATTTTTCGATGCGGTCGATGGCATTGCCCGAAAGCACAGGATGGGTAACCACCGCACGCACGCTCTTGGCACCGTTTTCCAGAATAAGGTTGGCGGCTTTCATCATGGTGTTTCCCGTGTCGAGGATATCGTCCAACAATACTACATTCTTGCCTTCCACATCGCCGATAAGTTCCATGCGGTCCACCACGTTGGGTTTGCTGCGCTGTTTGTAGCAAATGGCGAATCCTGTACCGAAAATCTTGGCATACATGCTGGCCCGGCGGGTTCCACCCGTATCGGGAGAAGCGAACATGAGGTTATCCAGATTGAGGGAACGCAGATGAGGCACGAACACCGAGGAGGCATAGAGGTGATCGACCGGTGTTTCAAAAAATCCCTGAATCTGGTCGGCGTGGAGATCGATGGTGATGATGCGGGAGACGCCTGCGGCCATAAGCAGGTTGGCTACCAGTTTGGAGGTAATGGGAACGCGGGGTTTGTCTTTTCTGTCTTGGCGGGCGCAACCGAAATAGGGCATTACCGCGATGATACTCCGCGCCGAGGCCCGTTTGGCGGCATCGATCATAAGCAACAGCTCAAACAGGTTGTCGGAGGGAGTAAAAGTGGATTGCACAATGAAAACATCATTTCCACGTATGTTCTCCTCGTAGGAAGGACGAAATTCACCGTCGGAGAAGATAGCCACGTCCGACTGTCCGAGCGGTGCGCCATACTCCTTTGCAATCTTATCGGCCAGATATCGGGTGGCACGACACGAGAAAATCTTGACCTGGGATTTGTTTTCCATTTGTATGTTGGGTTTTAGTTGTTGCCGCTTTGCCACCCCTTACCCCGATTCCGGATTTCTTCAGGCTCCCGAATGGCGTTGCGAAGATACATCTTTTGCCCCTATAATGAAACTTATTTTTCCTGTTTTTGCCAATGGCGTTCAAACCATTTGAGATATAAATAAAGGCGGATGTTCTCCTGCTGAGAGAAAAAATGTAAATTTGACCTTTCAAAATAGTGTATCATGAAAAAGATAGCCTTTCTTTTTGTATTCGCATTGGGTTTGGTAGGCTTGTCGGGCGCTGTTCCCGCCATTAAGAAGCCAGTTACCGTCATGCAGGCCGATGGCACCACGATTACCGTGTATATCCGCGGTGATGAAAGTACCCGGTGGTCTGAGACTCTGGACGGATACAGTCTTTTGCGAAAGGACGGCCTGTTTTATTATGCCGTGAAGAATGAAAAAGGAGAAATGGTGGCTTCCGATGTGCGGGCGCATGATCAGGATGCCCGCACCCGTCAGGAAAAGAAATTCCTGCGCAAGGTTCCTAAAAAACTCCGTTTTTCGGCCGAACAGGTCTCCCGGATGCGTTCCAGGGGGCCTGCGGCCACGGCCAACGCCCCCTGGCGGACAAGGGGCAACGCTCCTTTGGCAAAAACTTTCAAGGCCCGTAAGTCCATCACCGATACGGTGGTACGTCGGGCACCGGTTATTTTGGTGAACTTTACCGATTTGAAAATGACGACTTCCAAGGCGCAATACGAGGAACTTATCGGCAAGGAAAACTATACAGACAATGATTGTACGGGTTCTTTTCGGGATTATTTTTTAGACAACAGCCGCGGACTTTTTCGTTTTGAAGCCGATGTGATAGGCCCTATCGACTTATCGGAATCCATGGCCCATTATGGATATGATGAAAACAATGTGCCGGATATGGTGGCTGAAGCCTGTCGTGCGGCCGCGGCGCAAGGGGTTGATTTCAGCCGGTACGACTTTGACAATGATGGGGAGATAGACGGGGTTCATGTTATCTTTCCCGGACAGGGTGAAGAAGTTACCGCCAATGAAGATGCGATATGGTCGCATATGTGGAATGTATGGGACGAGGCGGTAACACTGAATGGAAAAACATTGAATGTGTATTCCTGTTCGGCGGAGTTTTCCTATACCTATGATTGGGCTTACATAGGTACCTTGGTGCATGAGTTGAGTCATGTTTTCGGTCTTCCCGACCTGTATGATACCGACTATGAAGAGAATGGCGGACAAGCTGTTACACCGGGAGATTTCGATGTTATGGACCAAGGTTCCTACAATAATCATGGAAAAACGCCTCCCTTGCATAACGCATGGTCGCGTATGGAAATGGGATGGCTGGAACCGATAGAACTTACCGAGGCTTGTTCGGTAGAGATTTATGAAGCGCAGAACGCCACCCACGCGTTTATGTACCGTACACCTGTTTGGGGAGAATATTTCGTGTTGGATTATCGCGGAGAGGAAAGTAAATGGGATGCCGGGATTCCAGGTTACGGCATGTTGATTTTTGCTGTTAATGAAAATGTAAAAATCGATTACGGCTGGGAATGGGATATTTCGGCATGGGATTGTAATTGTGTCAATTGTATCCCGTCCAACAGGGGATTTTATATCAAACAGGCCAACGGCGGCGATGCATCCACCGCAAATATGGGGCAGGGAACGCCTTTTCCGGGACGTTATAAAAACACTTCTTTCACAGACGATACCTCTCCCTCCTCGCTTTCTCATGATGGAAAACCGTCTAAAAAGCCCATTACCGACATTGCTTTGATGGAGGGTGGGGTTCGTTTTCAGTTTATGGGAGGAGGCGATAAGGTTTTGACCAATATTGCCGAACAAGCGGCCGCGCCTGAATTTGATCCTGCCGGCGGTGCAGTGGCCGAAAGCACGCAGGTGCGTATCTCCACCACCACAGAAGGCGCCACCATCCATTATACGCTGGATGGCAGCATCCCCACCTCGGCCAGTGATGTGTATGCCGCCCCTATCGTCATTACCCGGGATATCACGATAAAGGCCGTGGCCATCAAGGCGGGAATTCCCCAGTCGGTTATCTCGGAAGCCTCTTACACCATAAAAACGGCCAATACCGTGAATCCGCTTGCCGAATTGAAAATCTATCCCAATCCCAACAACGGAACTTTTTATGTAGAATTGCCCGTAGAGGCTTCCGTTGAAGTGTTCGGCGCAAACGGAACCTTGGAGCGGCAACACCGGTTCACGGCCGGCCGTCACGCTTTGCAGGTATCGGGCAGCGGCCATTATCTTTTGCGTGTCAGTGCCCAAGGTGCTGTAACCACAAAAAAAATAACGGTTCTTTAAGGTATGGTGTATGTGGCCATCCCCGCCATGGACGAGGCGGAGCTTGCCCAATGTCTGTTGACGCTCAACGGGCAGACTCTGCCGCCCCAGGGGGTATGTGTGTGCATCAACCAGCCGCGTTCCTATCATACGGACGGTCTTCCGGAACATGAACGCGTTTGCAAGGTAAACGAAACGGTTTACAATCAATTGCAGACGTTACGGAGGGAAGGCCGTTTTGTGTTTCCGCTCGAAGTCATAGACCGTTTCAGTTTCGATAAGGCCTGGGAGGACAGACATTCCGGTGTGGGGCAAGCGCGTAAGGTTGCCATGGATTTCCTTTCGGCCCAATGCGGTCAGTCTTTTTCGTCTTCCCCTATTCTGGTGTGCATGGATGCCGATACGCGCTATCCCGACGATTATCTGCAAAACATCCGGAAACAGTTCGATACATATCCGAAAGCCGTAGCGTTGGCCAATCCGTATTACCATACGCCCCAAGCCGAAAACCTGCCCGAAGAACAACAGGCAGCCATCTTCCATTATGAGGTTTATATGCGTTCCTACGCGCTCAATATGATTTTGAGCGGACATCCCTACGCTTTTACGGCGATAGGGTCTTCCATGGCCTGCCGTCTGGAGGCCTACCGGAAAATAGGGGGCATTTCACCTTTCAAGAGCGGTGAGGATTTCTATTTCTTGCAGAAACTGGCGAAAACGGGAACTTTGATAGTGCATAGCGATTCGGTAAGCCATCCTTCTTCACGTTTGAGCGGACGTGTGGCTTTCGGCACAGGCCCTGCCTTGCGCAAAGGCATGGAGAACCGTTGGGAGTCTTATCCGGTTTATCCGCCCGGATTGTTCGAGAAAATGCAACGTGCCTACGAAGCCTTGCCCGCTCTGTTCGAAAGCGGTGAACCCTCTCCGGCCTTGGATTTCTGGCAGGAGGCTTTCGGGGCGGACTG
>CAZPBB010000048.1:0-12220 GCA_964584745.1 uncultured Bacteroidaceae bacterium | reverse complement strand
TCCTGCCCGACAACGTGCCGGCCAACGAATTCCTGAACCTGGAGGGCGATAAGATTTCCACCTCGCGCAACTGGGCGGTCTGGCTGCACGAATATCTGGAAGATTTTCCCGGAAAGCAAGACGTGCTGCGCTACGTGCTCACCGCCAACGCGCCCGAATCGAAGGACAACGATTTTACATGGAAAGATTTTCAGGCGCGCAACAACAACGAACTGCTGGCCATCTTCGGCAATTTCGTGAACCGCACCGTGGTCTTGACCCACAAGTATTTTGACGGCAAGGTGCCTGCCGTTACAGGCTATACCGAGGCCGACAGGGCGGTGTTGGAAGAAATGTGCTCCTATCCCGACCGTATTGCCGCCAGCATCGAGCAATACCGTTTCCGCGAAGCCTTGAACGAACTGATGAACCTGGCGCGCTTAGGGAACAAGTACCTTACCGACAACGAACCTTGGAAAGTGTTCAAGACCGACCCGGAAAGGGTCAAGACGGTGCTGAACGTTTCCTTGCAGATTGCCGCGCACCTGTGCGTGCTCTGCCGGCCGTTCCTGCCCTTTACCGCCACGCGGCTCCGCCGTATCCTGAACATGGAGGAACTGGCGTGGGACAAGGCTTGCGAAAGTTCGCTGCTGCCCGACAGCCATGCGCTCAACCCGGCCAAGTTCCTGTTTGAAAAGATAGAAGACGAAACCATCCAGCAACAGATAGACAAACTGCAGGCCACCAAGGAAGCCAACGCCAAGAACGCCGCCATCGAGTACGAGGCGCAGAAAAGCCCGGTAAGTTTTGATGATTTCGGCAAGATAGACCTGCGTGTGGCGCAGATCGTGGCGGCCGAAAAGGTGGCTAAAACCAAGAAACTGCTCAAGCTCACGCTTCAGACGGGGCTCGACACGCGCACCGTGGTGAGCGGCATTGCCGAATACTACGAACCGGAAGCGATTGTGGGCAAGAAAGTATGCCTGCTGGCGAACCTTGAACCCAAGAACCTCAAGGGCATCGAATCGCACGGCATGATTCTCATGAGCGAGAATCCCGATGGCAAATTGTGCTTTGTGGAACCCGCCGCCGATGCCGAACCGGGTATGCAGATACGATAGGATATGCGTAGTAAAAAAACAAGTCGGAGAACCAATCGTTCTTGGAATAAATCAAGACGTGGAAAATTCAGTAAATCACTGAAAATCACTTTATATATTATTGCAGTGGGGATCTTTGCACTGATGGTGCTCGTGGCTTCTGTGGGCTTGGGTTCCGCTGTTAAAAAACGTACCGAATTGTTTATTCCCACGGGGGCTACTTATGCGCAGGTTGAAGATAGTTTGCGGCAGGGCGGTGGAGTAAAGATGTATAAATTCGCGATAATCGCGCGCTTGAAAACCTATCCTGTTTCGGTAAAGCCAGGGCGTTACGTGCTACAACGCGGTTCCACAGCCATGGCCGTGGTGAACAAACTGCGTGCCGGCAATCAAGATGAGATACGGCTTACTTTCAACAAAGTGCGTAGTGTGGCGGAATTGGCGGGCATTGTTTCCCGGCACATCGAAGCCGATTCGGTTTCTATTGTTCAATTACTTGAAAATGAAGAATTTTTAAGTCAATTTACGTATAATTCCCAAGAAGTCGATGTACGGCAGAATGTGGAAGAATTGCCGTTTACTTCGCAAAACGTGCTGAGCTGCTTTATACCTAACACGTATTATTGCTTCTGGAACATGGATGCCGAAAGGTTTTTCGTGCGTATGTACCGCGAGCAGAACCGTTTTTGGAATGAATTCCGTTGCGGGCAAGCCAATGCCCTTGGGTTGAATCGCGTGCAGGTGATAACCTTGGCTTCTATCGTGGAGGAAGAAAGCCAAAAGAAAGACGAACGCCCCGATATCGCTTCAGTATATCTGAACCGTTACCGCAAAGGCATGCCGTTGCAGGCAGATCCTACCGTGAAATATGCTGTAGGCGATTTCGGACTCAGGCGGATTCTCAAGGAACACCTTCAAACCGATTCGCCCTACAACACATACCGCTACAAAGGTTTGCCGCCAGGGCCCATTTGCACACCTTCGGTTTCGAGCATCGATGCCGTGTTGCAGAACAAGCCTACAGACTACCTTTATTTCTGCGCCAAAGCCGACTTTTCCGGCCGCCATTCTTTCGCTCGTTCCTATCAGGAACATCTGGCCAACGCCCGGGCATATCAGAAAGAACTCAACGGGCGCGGTATCAGATAGCGCCCGACAGCCATTGCAGTTCGCTCCAACTCAAGGCCAAATCTTTTTCGGCCTGCAGATAACGCATCATCATGTCAAACAGCGTCTGGCGTTCTTCCAAATATGAAAACAACGACAGGACACCTTTTTCCATCGCTTTTTCCAGATAAGGCGTATTGTCGAATTTCAAAACAGCCTCACGGTAGCGCAATACCACCGGTAACAGTCCGGCCACTTTGTTGTGAAGATATTCCAAACGTGTTTTAAGTTGCAGACGGGTGTCTTCAACCTGATATTGCGAAGCCGCCGCTTCCAGTTTGGCTTGTTTTACCCGGTTTTTGTTTTCCCAAAGGGGGATGCTCATACCGATAGCTACGGCATTGAAGCCATCGTCGAATACGTTTTCACCTTTGTAGGCTATCGAGAGTTTAGGCAGGGATTCCGAAATATTTACCTTTACATTCTGTATTTTGGCGGCTTGTGTGCTGCGCAGTTGTTTCAAGGTGGGATTGTATTCCGAAACATGGGCGAACCAGGTTTCGAAATCGTCAGGAAATTCGAAATCGGGAAATCGGTCCTGACGTAAATCAACCTCCATGCCGCCTGTAAGGCGTTTAAGTTTCGAAAGGACACTGTTTTTTTCATTTTGCATCGTTACCAGGTTCCTTTCCATATCAAGCAGACTGAGTTCGGCACGGTTTACTTCTATGATATTGCTTTCGCCTTTTTCAAGTTTTTTCCGGTAGATGTCTGCCAACTTTCGGGTCTCCGTGATGCCAGAATCCAACCATTTTTGCAATATATTAAAATAAATCAATTCTATACATAAGTTCTGCGTTTGCATCAATACTTCTGCCCGGTTAGCGTCGAAACAATGTCTGGCTGCGCTGTCATTTAACTTTGCCATGCGGGTTTTATATACGTAAACCGATGGAAAATCAAAATTTTGCACAGCTTCGAAATCCATTCTTTCTGAGGAATTTCGGTTGCTGTGATAATAGCCGAACAAAAATTCAGGATTGGCGGGTACGATGCCGGTATGATTTCCTTTGATGTTGGCTTCCGTTTGTTGACGCGAGGCTTGCAGGAGCGGGCTATATCTGTCAACGGTTTCCAACACTTCCGTGTAATCGGCCGCATGAAGCTTTTGCGTAACCTCCTGTTGTGCTTTTGCGGTAGTGGGCGTAAAAACGACCAGCAACAGCATGCAAAACGGCAGAATGGTCGCCAGTTTGTTTTTGGGAAGATGCAGTTCGGTTTTCCTACGGCTTCTATACCATTCGTATAAGGCAGGAACCACATAGATATTCAGCATAGTGGAAGTAATCAATCCTCCGAGAACCACGATACCCATAGGAGCCTGTATTTCGTTCCCGCTTTTGTCGCCGTTCCAAATCAATGGAATCAACGCCAAAGCCGCCGTCAAGGCAGTCATCATGATAGGGTTAAAACGGTCCACAGAGCCTTGTACCATTACTTTGCGCAGTTTGGCGGCATTCGGTTGCGCCGATACAGGCAATAATCTTTCATATTCAGCCACCAGCAAAATACCATTGCGGATAGCGATACCGAAAAGCGTGATGAACCCGATGATGGAGGGAATACTGATTATGCCCGAAGAGAATTTTACGGCGAAAACACCTCCGATCATAGCCAAAGGTAGGTTTACCAGAATCATGAAAGCCAGTCCTGTCTTGCGGAATTCGGAATAAAGGAGGAAGAAAATCACCAACAGAGCAGCCAAGAAAACGCATATCAGTGTACGTGAGGCGCTTTGAGCGCTTTCAAATTGTCCGCCATATTCAATGCGGTAGTTTTCATCAAGGTCTATGTTGGCGGTTATTTCTTTCCGTATTTCGTCCACCACACTTTTCATATCCCTGCCCGCCACATTGCACGAAACCACAAGTTTTCTTTGTACGTTTTCGTGACTGATGGCATTGGGGCCGTCGGTCGATACGATTTCAGCCACTTCATGCAAGGGTACCGGCCGTCCGTCGGAAGTGGTGATGCAGGCTTTGGCGATGCCTTCCATGCTTTCTGTATATTCTGGCTTCAATTTGAGAACCAAATCGAAACGTCGCTGACCTTCGTACACATCACCTAATTTTGCGCCAGGAAAAGCCGTTTCTACAAAACGGTTGAATTGATCCAAAGTAATGCCGTAACGGGCCAGCATGGGACGATCTGCCCGAATCTGCAATTGGGAAGTTCGGGTCTGCTGTTCCACGTTGAGGTCTGTTACACCTTCAATGTGGCGGATGGTATTTTGAATTTGATGCCCGATGGTATAGAGACGGGTCAGGTCAGGTCCGAATACCTTGATGGCGATATTAGCCTGTGTTCCCGAAAGGATGTGGTCGATACGGTGACTCAGAGGTTGTCCCACCGAAGTAACCACACCGGGTATCATGGCTAGTTTGGCACGCACTTCCTCCAAAAACTCGTGTTTGGAACGTTTGTTCAGAAGAAATTTCACTTCGATTTCGGCACTGTTCGAAGCTTGGGCGTGTTCATCCAACTCTCCGCGTCCGGTCCGGCGGGCGGTCGAAATCACCTCATCAATCGAAAGCAATTCATTTTCAATTGTATTACCAAGTTCATGACTTACATCAAGCGATACTCCCGGTTTTGAAACAGCAGAGATTGTAAGTGAACCCTCGTTGAAATCCGGCAAGAAACTGTTTCCTAAAGTAAACAATGTCCCTATAGCCAAGGCCAAGGCCACCGCAGAAACAATCATCACCGTCTTTTTGTGTGCCAATGCCCAAATCAGGCTATATTGGTAAAAATCCTTGAGTCTGGCTCTCTGACGGGTTTGTTTTTGGGTGGTCTTGATGTCAAGATAACGGCTGTTGCCCAACAGATATTTGCATAGCAAAGGGGTTATGGTTATGGCCACCACCAGCGACATCAAAAGGGAAATGATATAAGCCAGTCCTAAAGGTTTCAACATGCGGCCTTCCATGCCCGAGAGGAAAAAGAGCGGGGTAAAGGCTACGATAATGATAAAAGTGGCGTTGAGGATAGAGGCCCGTATTTCAGTGGAGCCGACATAAACCACCCGTAGGACGGACTGCCGTTTCTCTTTAGGCAGAAGATGATTGCGTTGCAATTTTTTATATACGTTTTCCACATCAATAATGGCGTCATCCACCAAAGACCCGATGGCGATACACATTCCACCAAGTGTCATTGTGTTGATATCCTGTCCAGTAAGATAAAGCACGATAACCGTACCCAAAAGAGAGAGAGGGATGGCGATAATAGAAATCAGGGTAGTGCGGAAACTGCCCAAAAAGAGCATCAACACCACGATCACAAATATGGCACCTTCGAAAAGGCTTCTTCCCACATTGTTCACCGAAGCTTCGATAAAGTCGGACTGCCGGAAAATTTCGGTGTTGAGTTTTACATCGGGAGGCAGGTTCTGTTTGATGGATTCAATCCCTTTTAATAAAGATTCGGTTATTTTCAACGTGTTCACATCAGGCTGTTTGGAAACGGTTATCAAGATCGCCGGCTGGGCGTTGATACTGCCGAAACCTGTATTTACCGAAGGGGCTATTTTAACCTCTGCCACATCTCGCACGCAAATCGGCTGTCCGCTCTCGCTAAGTTTAATAGGGCTGCTTTCCAATTCATCGATACGGGCTGTCCTGGCCACACCCCGTACGGCGAATTCGTTTCCATATTCCCGCAATATGCCGCCGGCCGAGTTGCGGTTTTCAGACATACATTCGGCTATCTCATCCAGATTCACATTATAAGCCTGCATGGCAATAGGATCTGCAAGAATTTGATATTGTTTATAATATCCACCCATTACAGTTACCTGTGCCACACCTCCCATCGCCAGAAGGGCGGGTTTTATCACCCAGTCAGTAAGGGAGCGCAGATCCATCAAAGACGTGGAATCAGCCGTAACCCCAACAAACAATACTTCTCCCATAATGCTACTTTGAGGAGCCAGAAGCGGCGTGATACCTTCAGGCAGTGTTTTTTCAAGCGTAGCGATCTTTTCGGCCGTGATCTGCCGGGCCCGATATATATCGGTACCCCAATCGAATTCCACCCACACGAAAGATGTGCCGGTTGCAGATGAAGAGCGCACCCTTCGTACATTCACGGCACCGTTCACAGCCGATTCTATGGGAAATGTAACCTGACGTTCCACCTCTTCGGTAGCCATGTTTCCCGCATCGGTCATAATTACCACAGTAGGCGCTGTAAGATCAGGGAAAACATCGATATCGATGTTTTTCATCGCATAATATCCCCCTGCAATCAATAAGATTACCCCCGAGAGGATAAAGATTGGCCTGTGGAGCGAAAAATTTATGATTTTGTTGAGCATGATCTTAGTGATTATGTCCGGCATGGGGATCCAACGAACCCTTTTCCTGCCGCAGATTAAGAATATATGCGCCTTTGCTCACCACACGTTCCCCTTCTTTCAGCCCCCGTTCAATTTCGGTACGGAAACCATCCGAAAGACCGGTGATCACAAGGCGTTTATCAAACAATTCGGGCGTAATCTGCACGAATACATAAAAATTTCCACTTTCTTCCACCAAGGCGGATTGCGCCACGCTCAAACTTTCAGTTTCACCGGCGGTTTTCAGATACAGGTTCACAAAGGTTCCCGGCACAAGTTCGGGGGCGATATCTATTTCAAAAGAGATAGGAAGGAGCGGACTGCCTTCTGTAGCGCACTGGCCGTAAGCCAGCAATTTTCCATTCAGTTCTTCCAGGCTGTAGGTGCGTTTTCCATTCAGCGTCTTGATATGGGCGGTGCGGATTTTCTTAAGCAGGGGATAATAGATGGCGGCCACCTCGGCGGCCAAAAGATGTCGTCCACCTTGATGGATCACAAGCAGACTTTGCCCGGCTTCCACGAATTGACCGTTGCTTACGCGCAATTTTTCTATGAAACCCGTTGCCGGCGCATATACCGTACGTCGGTTATCCGAGGTTTTGAGTTGCAGATTATCGTATTCTACTTTGGCGTTCTTATAAGCGGTTTCGATTTCCAAAAATTCAATCTCCGATACGATTTTTTCTTTTAAAAGTTCCTTTTTCCATTCGTATTCCTTTTTGGCTCTCTCATATTCGTTAATCACCCGTTCATAATACGTTTTCATACTCTTTTCAATCATGTCGCCATCTTCGATAAAAAACAGTATGTCGCCTTTATTCACATGCATGCCTTCCACTATTCCTATTCCGTTAAAGGCTACGATTCCTCCCGATTTTGCAATCATTTCGTTTTGCGTGGAAGGAAGAGGAGAGATAAGGGCTGTGGTGGCAATGGTTTTTCCTACGTTTTCAAATTTTACTTCTTCAGTGGCAAAATCAATGCGGTAACTCATTATTTTAGGTAGTTTTACCGTGTTGATACCCAATGCTTCCTGTTCCTCGGCTTCCTGATGGACATCATGTTCGTGTCCGTGTTCATGTTCGTGTTCATGTTCGCCTTCGTCTATATGTTCGTGTTCATCTTCGTGTACGAGAACAGGGAGTAAAAACGTTTCCATGGGCGATGAATCAGGAAATTCTATTTGCACTGACAATGTGTCTTTTCCCGCTTTTTGCGGTGTGATTTCCACAAAACAAAAGTCTTGTTGCGGACTTTTTGTGCAAAAAAGTTCCTCCTGTCCTTTAAAATTAATCTTTACTACCGCGCTATCCACGGGTTTGAAATCCGTGAGTCGGGTAAGATAAATGTGTAGGTGGCTTTCTTCTCCCGCTATAAGGTGTTCCGTTTCCATAAACAGTTCCAAACGGGAAGAATAGGCGGTGAACGAAAAGGTTTCCTCCTCCGAATGTTTGTCTTCGGCAGGATGGTGATGGCAGGCAGGCAATGCCAGCCACAAGGGGAAGAAAAGCAAAATGCGCAATAAATATTTCATGGCGATTCGAGTAACAATAAACAAACAAGCCCTAAAGAGGCTTAAAAAATGAAAAGACAAACCCCGAAAAACATATTTTCGGGACAAGGATACCGTGAGGCGATTAACCTACAGGAGGTGCCCTGAGACCGAAGATACCGGCCGGGAATAGGTCTTGACAGGGTTTTTCATGCCGGGAAATGAAAAACTTTTGTATGGAGGCCGTCAAGATGGAAAAATCGGGATAAACGGGAGTGAAGGCAAGGAAAAGCGGAAGGAAACAATCGGCAGGCGTGGAAAAAGAAGCTTCTTCATGTTCTTCCGAAAGGTATTGGTTATTTTGCCAACAGGGATCAGAATCGGAATCGGGCACCGGATAGCAATCATGTTCGGCGTTTTCCTGTTGGATAAGAAATTCCGTGTCTTCTTCCTCATGGGATCCGGTCAGGTCGCAAGCCTTGAGGAAAATCACTTCGTGGCAATGGTGGTGATGGGGCAGAACAGCATGTGCCGCCAACATAAAGGCGGCAAAGAAAAGGAAAACAAGGGCTATTCTGCGTTTCATCATATCTGTTCGCTCCTGCTGTAAGGCTTACGGTGGCAAATATAGTCTTTTTTCCGTGCAATACGGTTGTTTTTTAAGTGCTGTGGACTTAAGCTATGCCGAGAGCGTGGCCGAAATTTGAAACATTTTTGAATTCTTGCGTATAATATAGTGTCATCGCCTTTTTTCGGAAAATTAAAGTTTACACGATGAGACAGTTAAAGATTTCAAAATCCATTACGAACCGCGAAACCGCCTCGCTCGACAAGTATTTGCAAGACATCGGCAAGGAGGAACTTATTTCTGCCGAAGAAGAGGTACGTTTGGCTGGTCTGATCCGTATGGGGGATACCCGTGCGTTGGATAAATTGGTCAAATCAAATCTCCGTTTCGTAGTGTCAGTGGCCAAACAATATCAGAACCAAGGTTTGAGCCTTCCCGACTTGATTAATGAAGGAAACCTTGGGCTTATCAAGGCGGCCAAACGTTTTGACGAAACCCGGGGTTTCAAGTTCATTTCCTATGCTGTATGGTGGATTCGCCAGTCTATCCTGCAGGCCTTGGCCGAACAGTCGCGTATCGTGCGTCTGCCACTCAATCAGGTAGGTTCTCTCAATAAAATCAAAAAGGAATCTTCCCGTCTGGAACAGAAATTCGAGCGTCCGCCTTCCATCGACGAGTTGGCGGCCAGCCTCGATATGCCGAAAGAAAAAATTGCCGAAGTGCTCAATATCACCACGCGCTATATCTCAATGGATGCTCCGTTGGTACAAGACGAAGAAACCAATTTTATCGATGTTTATGTGGCTGAAGACGCTCCTTCCACCGACCAGTCGTTGATGAAGGAATCTCTTTCGCGCGAAATAGAACGTGCCTTGGCTACGCTTACCGATAAGGAACGCGATGTGATCAATCTTTTCTATGGCATCGGCGGTCATCACGGCCTTACGCTTGATGAAATCGCTGCAAAATTCGACCTTACCCGTGAACGTGTCCGCCAGATTAAGGAAAAAGCGATCCGTCGCCTCAAGAACTCATCCCGCAGCAAACATCTTAAGACTTTTTTGGGCGAATAAAGCAAATAGAATTCCGTTTATCGGCGATTCAGTTCACAATATCATATTTGCTAAGTTTGCTTGGCGTAGATAAGTAGATGTAGATAAAGAGGGAGGCGCAGATTTCCTGCGCCTCCCTCTTTATCCGGGAATCCATCTTACTTTTTCTTTGCCGGCTTTTCCTTGGCATGGAATTCCATGGCGGCTTTCACAAAGGCCACGAAGAGTGGATGTGGGTTCTCTACCGTGCTCTTGTATTCGGGATGGTACTGAACGCCCACGAAGAACGGATGACCGGGAATTTCCACGGCCTCCACACGGTTCACCTTGGTTTTGGCACTTATCTGGTTGATGCCCGCCGCTTTCATGCCCGCCTTCTCGAATTCAGCCAGATATCGGTTATTGAACTCGTAGCGGTGGCGGTGGCGTTCCGAAATCTCGTTTTTCCCATAGATTCTTTCCAGCAGGCTGCCTTTCTTAAGGTGGCACGGATAAGCACCCAACCGCATGGTTCCGCCCATATTCTTCACATTTTTTTGGTTGTCCATGATATGGATAACCGGATACTTGGTTTTGACGTCCATCTCGGCGGAATTGGCGTTTTTCCAGCCCAACACGTTGCGGGCGAATTCGATGACACAGCACTGCATGCCCAGACAGATACCCAAAAACGGAACCCGATTCTTGCGGGCATATTCTATGGCCACGAGTTTACCTTCTATGCCGCGTTTGCCGAAGCCGGGTGCCACCAGAACCGCATGGCTGTCTCCCAGTTTTTCGGCCACATTCTTTTGCGTGAGATGCTCCGACTGTATCATGTTGACGCGTACCTTGCACTGGTTCACCGCTCCGGCCTGCAGGAAGGCTTCTAAAATGGACTTGTAGGCATCTTTGAGTTCCACGTATTTGCCCACAAGGGCAATCTGCACCTCACTTTTTGGGTGTTCGAGCTTGCGCAGGAAAGACCGCCACGGGCCCAGGTTGGGCATGCCGCCGTAGGGCAGTTTCAAGATTTTGAGCACCTGCTTGTCCAAACCCTCTTTGAGCATCATCAGCGGCACTTCGTAGATGTTCTTGGCATCGCGGCTTTCGATAACGCATTCGGGCCGCACATTGCAGAAAAGGGCCACTTTGGAACGGATGCCCTTACTGATGGGGTGTTCGGTGCGGCAGACGATGATGTCGGGCTGTAACCCTTGTTCCAGCATGGTCTTTACCGAGTGTTGGGTGGGCTTGGTCTTGAGTTCGCCTGCCGCCGCCAGATAAGGAACGTAGGTGAGGTGAATCACCATCACATCATCTCCCATTTCCCATGTAAGCTGCCGCACGGCCTCTATATACGGCAAAGACTCTATGTCTCCTACTGTGCCGCCTATTTCGGTAATAATAACGTCGAATTCGTTGTTTTGTGACAGAAGGCGCACGCGGCGCTTGATTTCATCGGTGATATGCGGGATTACCTGCACTGTGCTGCCCAGATAATCGCCCCGGCGTTCTTTTTCTATCACACTTTGATAGATGCGTCCTGTGGTAACGTTATTGGCCTGCGAGGTGGGGATGTTGGTGAAACGTTCGTAATGGCCCAGATCCAAGTCGGTTTCAGCGCCGTCTTCGGTAACGTAACATTCCCCGTGTTCATAGGGATTGAGCGTCCCGGGATCGATGTTGATGTAGGGGTCGAGCTTCTGGATGGTGGTCTTGTAGCCGCGGGAGAGCAGCAGACGCGCCAAAGAGGCTGAAATGATGCCTTTCCCCAAAGAAGAAGCCACACCCCCGGTAACGAAGATGAACTTGGTGCTGTGCTTTTGCATGACATATGCGTTTTTCCGGAATAAAAACCCCGTAGTTAAAACGGGTAAAGTTACATCTTTTACAGGAATATGAAATATGTACATCTTTCGTGTGAATTCACGGGAGTTTGGAGGCTCATATATGTATGTCGAGAACTTCCAGACACTATTTGGAAAGATACGGTCAAACAGCCAGTGCAAGCACTGAAAGAAAAAATTTTTTCATACAACTTTTTGTTTTTACCTGCCATGGCCTTTGTGGCAGAATACATTTTGTTAAAAAAGCGCAAGACCACTTTGCTTTGAGACGGCTTAACGAAAACGTTGGGTTTCACCCGACTTTTTCTCGCCATGGCATAATCCAAGCAAGCCTGACTTCTGCACATGACTTAACGAAAAAGTTGGTTTTCCGCGCGCAACAAAGCAAAACGCTTTTACTTGTTTCGAAACAAACTGCAATATTAATACAATTAACGAAACTGACAAAATGTTTCAAAAAAAGATGGAGAAAATTTTACCAACATGTTCCGACAGAAAAAAAAGTGTTTTTATGAAGCATGTTTCCCCATGTAAGGAAGAATGGATAATAATCTTTGGATTACCCAGCCTTTTCACTATATTTGCAGGTTATTCCGACTAAAGAGGCATAGGAAATAAAAAAAACAGAATATCATGAATAAGTTCATCAGCGTTCAACAGGCCGTTGACATGATTAAAGACGGCGACACCATCA
>CAZPBB010000047.1:0-12229 GCA_964584745.1 uncultured Bacteroidaceae bacterium | reverse complement strand
AATTGCTCAAGAAGTATGTGATTATCGCCATGTACTGCGACGACAAGACCGAACTGCCCGAAAGCGAATGGGTAACCTCCACCATCGACGGCAAGGTAAAGAAGACAATGGGCAAACGCAACGCTGATTTCCAGGTGGCGCGTTTCAAGACCAACACTTTGCCCTACTACCATTTGTTGGATGTGGATGGCAATCCTATTGTAGAAAAAGGCTACGGCTATGCCGGTGATGTGGAAGCCTTTATCGCTTATCTGCAAAGCGGTCTGGACGCTTTCGGAAGGTAAACGGAAAATCTGGTAAGTAATAAGTAGAAAGAGGGCGGGGCCATTGCGGCCCCGCCCTCTTTCTTAGGCAGACATCGGTACACATTCAGTTGTACTTCTCCGTTATTTAGAAAGGAAAAGCGTCTTCTTCCGGATTGTATTCCGGTTCGTTTTCCAGTTTGGCTGGAACCACGGGAATGGCTTCCACACCTTGAATAACGGCAGGTTTCTCGTTTTTCCGGTTGCCCAGCATCGTCATGTTCTGCGCTTCGATTTCAGTCAGATAACGTTTTTGTCCACCATCTTCCCATGAACGTAACCTGATACGGCCTTCCACATATACCTGATCTCCTTTTTTGAGATACTTCTCGGCCACTTCGGCCAAGCCTCGGAAAAGCACTACCCAATGCCATTCGGTGTGTTCGATACGCTCTCCCTTCTTGTTTCTGTAGGTTTCGGTGGTGGCCACCGCCAAACGGACTTTTTTGTTGCCGTTTTCAAAGGTAAAGATCTCAGGATCCTTGCCTAAGTTTCCGATAAGGATAACTTTGTTTACTCCGCTCATACGTTTAAAAATTTAGAGGTTTACCGATAAAACGCTTTCGCGGAAAATTATCGGGTTTTTGATTGTTAAATAATGTTAAAGTCCCCTAAGAAACGCTCTATGACCCGTGGAACGGCAAATCGGGAAATTTCCTTCGGACAGATTTTAAGGCAGTTTTCCTGTTTTTTCAGGATTTTCCGGGCCAGGGGCGAATTTTCGGGAAGGTGATGGAAATACACTTCCAGACGGCGGTGGGTCAATATCTGTGCGTAATGTTTCAGGAATTCGGTATTGCCGGCATCGCATAACTTGTCTTTCTGTCCGTCCGGTAAGGAAGGTAAGTCGAACATACCTCGCCACAACGCGTCATACCCTCTTTTATGCAACCAAAAGTTTCCTTCAGTATCGGTAATGAGAAGATAGTGTAATTCCAAAACCGGCAAGGATTCCTTCTTTTTCTTTACTGGCAGGCGGTCTATCACCTTTTGGTGCCACGCATGGCAATATGTCGTAAAAGGACAGTTTCCTTCTTCCTGCATGCAGATCGGCGTGCAGGGCGTGCATCCCAAGGCACCGAATTCCATGATGGCTTGGTTGAAGAGTCCGGGTCTAAGGGTGTCTATGCGTTTTTGGAGCAGTTCCTTTATCTTTTTCGTGCAGGCAGGCGATCCAGCCACCTCAAAAATACCTTCCAGACGGCATATAAAACGGATTACATTCCCGTCCACTACAGGATGAACCAGGTTGTAGGAAAAAGAGGCGATGGCGGCGGCCGTATAGTCGCCTATGCCGGGAAGTGCCCTGATCTCAGCGTAGGTTGAAGGAAAAACGTCTTGGTATTGTCGGTGGATTATTTGGGCCGCCGCATGCAGATTGCGGGCCCTTGAATAATAACCCAGTCCCTGCCAAAGTTTGAGGACTTCCGCCTCGGAAGCCAGAGCGAGTTCCTTTACAGAAGGGAAATGCGTCAGAAAACGTTCGTAATAGGGAAGTCCCTGCGCCACCCGGGTCTGCTGAAGAATAATTTCCGAAAGCCATATCCGGTAAGGATCCTTGGTATTCCGCCAAGGCAATGTCCGTCGGTTTTCGTCATACCATCGTATCAATTGTTCCGAGAAATCCACAAATTCAGTCTTCGTTAATTATGCGCAGATGCGAGCTCCGAAGGGCCGGCGTTTTTGTTATTTCGCGAAATTAAAAAAAAATATTATTTTTGCCTCTTGATTTTTCGGCAGTAAGGATTTGAAAGGCTGAAAATTAAGGTTCGAAAAGCGAAATAAAGGCCTACAAAGCGGCCAGAAGCGCGTTTCGTCCGGTAAAAAAGCGTTTGGTTTGACCGTCTTTTTCGGCATTCAAACGTAAGTGTAAACAATTTAAACACATATCACCATGACAAAGGCTGAAGTTGTGGCGGAAATCGCCAACAGAACCGGCATCGAAAAAGTTACCGTATTGGCTACGGTAGAAACGATGATGGAAGTAATCAAAGAAAACATGATTCAAGGAAACAACGTTTATCTGCGTGGTTTCGGTAGTTTCATTATCAAAACCCGCGCGCAGAAAACGGCCCGGAACATCACCAAAGGAAAATCCATGATTGTTCCCGCGCACAAGATTCCTGCTTTCAAACCGGCAAAACCGTTTATGACGGCTGTTAGAACGGAATTGAAATAGTTCCGTTTGCGGGTTCTTATCCGCAACAGACGGGGTTTGCTTCCATCATGAGGCAAACCCTGTGTTTTTTTTACCGTTTGCCGAAAAGGCAGACGTAGCGAATATATAGACACGTGAATAAAGAACTTATAGTGGACTCAACCTCGCAAGAGGTAGTGATAGCTTTGTTGGAAGATAAAGTTCTGGTTGAGCTCCACAGAGAAAAAAACAACACCCAGCATTCGGTAGGCGATGT
Organism: uncultured Bacteroidaceae bacterium; assembly: GCA_964584745.1. Taxonomy (GTDB): domain Bacteria; phylum Bacteroidota; class Bacteroidia; order Bacteroidales; family P3; genus Pullibacteroides. Next base: position 9,513 of record CAZPBB010000047.1, on the reverse strand, counting down.
GTTTTTGGGTCGGGTAAAGAAGATCATGCCCGGACTGAACGCTGCCTTTGTTGACGTAGGTGCACAGAAAGAAGGGTTCTTGCATTTCCTCGATTTGGGACCTCAGGTACAGTTGATGCACAAGTTCACCAACTGTGCCTTGAACGGGGATGCCGCGCAATTGGATATTTCCCAATACAAACTCAAAGAAGAGTTATCCAAAACCGAAAAGATATCTTCGGTTCTCAAACAAAACCAACATATACTGGTTCAGGTAACCAAAGAACCCATTTCTACCAAAGGACCTCGGCTCAGTTCTGAAATTTCTTTCGCCGGCCGTTATGTGGTTCTGATTCCGTTTTCCAACAGGATTTCGATATCGCAAAAAATAAAAAGTCCTGATGAAAGGCTTCGGCTTCGCAATCTGGTGCAGAGTGTAAGGCCCAAAAATTTCGGAGTGATTATCCGTACCGTCGCCGAGGGAAAGACGGCAGCCGAACTACATGGCGATTTGGATGCCCTTTTCCGTAAATGGGAGCATATAAAGAGCCATCTGCATACAGCCACTCCTCCTGTAAAGGTATGTAGTGAGATGGACAAGACCGTGAGCATATTGCGGGATTTCCTTTCCAACGACTTCGATCAGATCGTTACCAACAACGAAGATCTTTTTGAGGAAATAAAGGCTTATGTGGGAACCATTGCGCCACAAAAGAAGAACATCGTAAAATTCTACAAGGAAAAGGAGCCGATTTTTGACCGTTACGGTATTTCCAAGCAGATAAAGGCCTCTTTCGGCAAGGTGGTGAACATCCGTCGCGGCGGTGCATATCTGGTGGTGGAACATACCGAAGCCATGCACGTGATAGATGTCAATAGTGGCCATCGGGTGAATGCCGAACAGAGTCAGGAAGCCAACGCTTTGAAGGTGAACTTGGAGGCAGCCGCCGAAGTGGCCCGTCAAGTGCGTCTGCGCGATATGGGCGGTATCGTGATCGTGGATTTTATTGACCAGCGGGAACCGCAGAACCGCAAGGAATTGTTCGATGGAATGGTGAAAGCCATGGAAAACGACCCGGCGCGGCATACTGTGCTTCCACCCACCAAATTCGGCCTGATTCAGATTACCCGTCAGAGAGTCCGTCCCCAAACACAGGTGGATGTACTGGAAACTTGTCCGGCTTGTGGCGGTACGGGGCGGATACGTCCCAGCGTCTGCATTGTTGACGATATCGAAAGAGACGTGGAGTATTTGATAAAGGATACCAATGCCAGCGGCTTTTCGGTAATCCTCAGCCCCTATGTGTATGCCTATATGCGTCGAGGTTTCAAACGTTATCAACGCAGATGGTGGTGTAAATACCGCCGTTGGATCAAATTGAAGGAGGGCAGCGCCTACGGCTTTTTGGAATATCGTTTCTTAGACAGGAACGGCGAAGAAATCAAGTTATAGCATGAATATAGACGTACAACAGGATGCGCCTTTGATCGATGTGTTGGTGCAGGCTTTTCCGCAAAGCAACCGGACACATCTCAAGAAAGCCGTGCGTTTCGGTTGTGTAAGTCTGCGGGGAGCCGTGGTGCGTCATCCCGAGTTCATGTTGCGTGCCGGTTGGCAGGTAACGTTCAAGAAATACGGAGAAAGGGATATCCATCGCCAAAAGCCTCCGTTCAAGGTGTTGTTTGAGGATGATGCGGTAATTGCCGTTTTTAAACCGGCTGGCATTCTTTCTTCCGGCCGTACCACCGAAAAGATCCGTTCCATGTTTGGTATGGTCAATAAATATGTACTTGAAAAAAGCCATGGCCGATGCCGTGCCTATACCGTGCACCGTCTTGACCGTGAGGTGAGCGGGATTCTCCTTTTTGCCAAGAGTGCGGAGGCACAAGAATATCTGCAGGAAAACTGGACAGAGGTAAATAAATACTACTATGCCTTGGTGCATGGCGTTCCGCCCCGTAAGGAAGACACCCTTTCCTCATGGCTCAAAGAAAACGCCCGTCAGGTGGTGTATTCCGTGCCCGAGGAACAAGAAGGTGCGAAATGGTCGATAACGCATTACCGTCATATTGATTCTTTCGTATGGGATGGCGAGACGGCTCCCAAGGGAGAAGCGCTGTTTTCGCTGTTGCATATCAAACTTGAAACAGGGCGTAAAAATCAGATTCGTGTTCACCTTTCGGATATGGGTTGTCCGATTGTGGGAGACCGTAAATATGGAGGGGATGCCAAAGTAAAGCGGATGGTACGGCTTTTTGCCGCTTCCATTTCATTTCCGCATCCCACCCAGGACCGTCGGGTTCAACTTGAGATGCCGTTGCCTTCCAAATTTACGGTGGTAGGCCGCGAACACGAATATTAATCCGATAAAAGATGCAGGAATCCAAGCCCAACAAATTACAGGCAACGAAAAAAAGTCGTTTTGCCGCTTACATGGATAAATATGGCTTGGGACGTTTGTTATTGCGGCTTATCGACATTAAAATGGTCCGTTTCTTTTTGGTTGCCGGACTCAACACAGCTTTCGGTTACGCGATTTTCGCTTTTTTTATTTTTATCGGTCTGCACTATACGGTGGCAGCCTTGTTCGGGCAGATTATCGGTATCCTCTTCAACTTCAGGACCTATGGGATTTTGGTTTTCCACAATAAGAAATACAACCTTTTACCTCGGTTCATCCTTATCTACATCATCACTTATCTCTGCAACATAGGAGGCATGTATCTGCTTAAATATTATCTGAGCGTTAACGATTACGAGGCTTCCGCCATTATGTGCATACCCATAGGTTTCTTAGGTTTTATACTAAATAAAACATTTGTTTTTGAACGTTTTAAAAAAGAACAGAAAGGAATAGCATGAAAGCGAGGATCGTGCAATGGGTGAAGGATCTTGCCGGCGATAAAGCGAAAGCCGTCTTTATCTTGCTTGCCTTGGCAAGTTTGGGTTTTATGGTTGCCGGCAGTTTCGGTGCGGGTATGTCTGGCGATGAGGAGATCCACAACGTTCAGGCCGGTCATATCTATGACTTTTACGCCACTTTCGGCAAAGACGACACGGCCGCGGTGCTTACGGACAACTATAATCTTCCGCTTTACGGTCAGGTTATCGATAATTTCGCCTTCGCGGTTGGAAAATGGTTCGGCATTTCCGACATCATGCAGGTGCGCCACACCATCAACACCCTTTGCGGCTGGCTGGCGATACTGTTCACGTCTTTGATCGCTTTCCGCATTGCCGGGCGCAGATATCTCCCCGCTATCCTTACTTTCCTGCTTTTTGTCTTATCCCCGCGTTTCATAGGTCATTCGTTCAACGACCTCAAGGATGTGAACCTCGTTACCTTTATGGCGATGGGGCTGTTCTATATGGTGGTTTTCCTACAGGATTTTCCCAAGGTAAAGACCTCCACCATGGTGATGCTGGCCGTCAGCATCGGTTTGGCGATGGCCGTGCGTGTGGGCGGTCTGATACTGATTGCCTATTTCGGGCTTTTCGGCTTGTTGCGCTGGCTGCTTTTGTGCTGTAAGTCCAATACGGAACAACTCGGCGGGATTTCCAAAGGGGTGGCTTTCTGGCGGCTTGTCAGATACGGTTTGCTTACCGCAGTGGGAGGTTATCTGTTATGCGTTTTATTATGGCCCTACGCCATGCAAAAACCGATAGACCACGTTTTGGGTTCGCTCTCTTCCATGAACGCCTTTGCCATCAGCATCCGTCAGTTGTTCGAGGGGAAATTGGCCATGAGCAACACCTTGCCTTGGTATTACACGCCCAAGTTCATCTTTATGACCATTCCCGTGGCGGTAATGGTGGGGGCGTCGGTGTATCTGTTCACTGGTTGGGGAAAAGACCGCCGTTTCTATACCTTTTTCCTGCTTTTCTGCTTCGTTTTTCCCGTCAGCTGGATTATCTACACCAAAGCCAACGTATATGGCGGCTGGAGGCACAGTATGTTCTGTTATCCCACCTTGGTGGCGATGGCCGGCATGGGTTTCTATTCTTTCTACGAACGGTTCCGCCGTCCGGTTCTTCGTTGGGGATTTGGCGTGGCGCTTCCGTTGGTGCTTTTAATCGCTCCCGCCGCACATATCTTCGCCAATCATCCCTACGAATACGTTTATTTCAACGAACTTGCCGGCGGAGTTAAAAACGCTTACGGCAAGTACGAATTAGACTACTACTACCATTCCACGCGTAAGGCTACTGAATGGGTGCTTGCACATGCCGACACGGCGGCTCTGCGCCCCGGTCAGAAATATACCGTAGCCACTTGGCACACGCATTCGGTAGGTTATTACATCAATTTGCTCGACAGCGTGCATTTCCGCCCCTCGTTCTCGCGCATCTACCAGATGGGCAATAACGACTGGGACTACGCGGTGTTCACCGTCACAGGCATGAATCCCGATTGGATCACGAACAAGAATATGTTTCCTCCCGTCAATACGGTGCATGTGGAAGAAGTGAACGGCAAGCCCATCTGCATCGTGCTGAAACGCGCCGACCGCAACGATTTGTACGGCTACCGTGCCATGAAAGCGGGCAAGGCCGACAGTGCCAAGATGTATTTTTACCGGGCGTTGGAATACAATCCCTATAACGAACAGGCGCTCGAGAATCTGGCAGACCTCTATCTGAACGAGAACAATGCCGACAGCGCGTTTGCGGTAGCCTCTTTCTGGGCTTCCAATGTTCCTTCCAATATCACGGCGCTCTCGCTTTTGGCCAATGCCTGTTTTGCCAAGAACGATATTTCCGGAGCGGCTGCCGTGGCCAACAGCATCAAGAAAGTTTCTCCCAACGAGATAACGGGCTATTGGTTGGCGGCGCATTGTTATCTGCGGCAGCAGAACATGCAGATGGCCTTGAACGAATTGTTGGCCTTGGTGGAAATACAGCCCTATGGCCCGGCATACCGTCTTTTGGCACAGATCTACCAATCCGCAGGGCAGACACAAGCCGCCCAGCGGTGCATGCAGATAGCTTCCCAACTGCGATGATATCTTTCCTCAACGGCAGTGCGATGCTCTGGCATCTGTTATGTTAAGACAAATAAAGCCGGAGAATTTCCGGCTTTATTTGTCTTAAGCGTTCCTTTTCTATTTCTCAGGGAAACGGATATCCTGCACATTGAGCTGGATGGCTGTGTTGCCGTTGAAGGTATTTTCCTCCAGATGGTAACAGATGTCGAAAGACTTACCTGTCTTTATTTCTTCCAAAGCGTCTCCTTGTTGGAAGGCTATGCCGTTTATGGAATAGGAGCGCGACTTGGTTTGAAAAAGCGACAGTTTGAGATGGTTCTTGCCGCTGCCCACATGTTTGGTGTCGCCTGCGTCCTTGATATGCGTGCTCACAAATAGAGGGTTGGGATTGTACGGACCGAAAGGCGCGAAATCCTTGATGGTGGAGACCAATTCTGTGGTAATGTCCTCAAACAGCAGTTCATCGTCAATCTCTATTTCCTGTTGGGTTTCCTCCCCATTGAAAGAGGATCTTACCGTTTCTTCAAACGCCTCCTTGAATTTTTCGAGGTTTTCAAGTTTGATGGTAAGGCCGGCTGCATATTTATGCCCGCCGTAGTGTTCCAACAGGTCACCGCAGGCGGAAATGGCATCATGGATATTGAAGTTCTTTACCGATCGGGCGGAACCGACCAACATGTTTTTATCGCCGTTAGCCGTGGTGGTGAACACGATGGTTGGGCGGTAATAGGTTTCGATGAGGCGCGAGGCCACGATGCCGATGATGCCTTGGTTCCACGAATCCTTGAACACGATGGTGGAGGCCGCATCGGGATGATCTTTGATAAGTTCGAGTGCTTCTTCTGTGGCCTGGTGGTCGAGGTCTTTGCGGATAACGTTGTTTTCGTTTATCAGTTTGGCCATTTTTTCCGCCGAAGCGAAATCCTTGCAGAGAAGCAGGCTTACGGCGTTTTTGCCATCCTGCACACGACCGGCGGCGTTGATGCGCGGACCGAGTGAGAAAACAAGATCGTTGTTGGTGATTTCCTTATCGAAGAAACGGGGTTTGTGGCTACCCCTTGCCACGGGTGCCGGCAAGTGGCGGTTGTTGGCCGGATCATAGGGGTGGATATTGGCGTATTGAAGCAACATCTTTACGCCAGGCCGGGGCATGGTGTTGAGCAATATCAGTCCATAGTATGAAAGTACGCGGTTTTCACCCAGAATAGGCACGATATCAGAGGCGATGCTCATTGCCGTAAGGTCTAGCAACGGGTAAGCGTATTGCCGCAGGCTCATGCCGTTACGTATGCAGTAGGCGCATACCAGTTTGAACCCCACCCCGCAACCGGAAAGTTCCTTGCAAGGATATGCACAGTCTTCCCTTTTTGGGTCGAGCACAGCATAGGCTTGCGGAATCTCTCCTTCCGCCAAATGATGGTCGCACACAATGACATCGATGCCCTTTTCTTTGGCATAAAGTACTTCATCGTTGGCTTTAATGCCGCAATCGAGCACGATCATGAGGGAAACCTGATTCTCATAGGCATAATCGATGCCCCGTTTGGAAAGCCCGTAACCGTCAATATAGCGGTCGGGAACAAAGAAACCCAGATCTTCGGGATCTTGTATGATTTTTTCCAAGAAAGTATAAACCAAAGCGACGGCCGTGATGCCATCCACATCATAATCGCCATACACGCAGATTTTCTCTTTGCCGGTAATGGCGCGTCCCAATCTTTCCACCGCTTTGTCCATGTCTTTCATTTGGAAAGGATCGTAAAGATGTTCCAGTTTGGGATGGAAGAACCTTTCCGCTTCCTCAGGGGTTTTGATGCCCCGTTGGTAAAGAAGCTTGGCGATGTGCGGATTTGGGTGGAGGTTGTCAGGTGTGTTTCCGTTTACTTGCTTGGTAACCCATATCTTATTCATGTTAAGCGTTTAATCTTTTCAGTAAGCCGTTCGGCAAGTGTCCGTATCAAAGCAAACTACGGCAATCAACAAAGATAGTTTTTTTTTCGCTTTGAAACAAATGCGGATGATAAGTCCGGAGGGCGTGTTTCGTGGCCTTTTTGGAAAGTAAATATTTGATTTTTTTTACTTTATTCTTGAATGGATAGGGTCTCAAACTTGACGGTTTGACAAAATTTCTGTAACTTTGCATGTTTGCGCTATCTGTGCATGCAATGTAACAGAAGCACAAAATGAAAAAACAGTTTCCAATGGAGAAGCCGAAAATATTATTTGTCAGTCAGGAGATCTATCCTTATACCCGGATGACTTTGATGTCGAAAACGGGCAGGTATCTGCCTCAAGGCATTCAGGAAAAAGGCAATGAAATAAGAACGTTCATGCCTCGTTACGGTACAATCAACGAAAGACGGAACCAGTTGCATGAAGTGATAAGGTTGTCGGGCATCAATATGATCATCAACGATACTGATTATCCTCTGATTATCAAAGTGGCCTCCATCCAGGCGGCGCGGATGCAGATTTATTTTATCGACAACGAAGAGTTCTTCCACAAAAAGAATATGTTTCTCGACAATACGGGTAAATTTTATGCCGATAATGACGAGAAATGTATTTTCTTTGCCCGTGGCGTGCTTGAAACCGTCAAGAAATTGGCTTGGGCACCCGACATCATCTATTGCAGCGGTTGGTTTACTTCACTTTTACCGTTCTACGTAAGGAAACTTTACAAAGATAGCCCGGTTTTCGCCAATTCGAAGATTATAACCGGTTTGTATAAAGACGGTTTTGCAGGGCATTTTCCCGCATCTTTCGCCGACAAGTTGTTGTTCGACAACTTCAAGGCAGAGGATATAAAGGATTACGGCAAGTTTTCATTCGAAGACCTTACCCGTCTGGCCGTGGATTACTCCGATGGTGTGGTGTATTCCGATAAGGAAGTGTCGGATCTGGCATGGCTCAAAAAAATCGTCAAGGCTTCTAAAAAGCCGGCTTTGGCTTTCCCCGGCGAAGACAACTACGTGGAAAAGGTAAACGAATATTTCGGTAAATTCCTTAAAAACAAAAAATAACCATGCTTCATGCGATAGGGCGGATAATCGCGTTGTTTTTTGTTTTGTCGGTATGTTTTTCGTGTAAACGCGATCCTAATGCCATTTTGGGAAATAATCTTTACGAAAAGAACGATTTGGTGGCGAAATACGACACGGCTTTTCGGATAGAAGCGTTCAGTATAAGAGACGACTCGTTGATTGTGCAGAACTCCGGTTCAGTGTTGTTGGGCGCCACAAGCAGTCCGGTTTTCGGTTCGGCAACCTATAATCTGATTGTGCAGTTGCTTACCTTGCGCATCGATAATGACGATAGTTACACGTATTATTCTGGGAAACTAAATAGTACAAGTCCTGAAAAGGTGGATTCGGTAGTGCTGAATTTACCTTATTCGGGGGTTTTCCCCTTGCACAGTTTTATGGATGGACGTAAACTCAGTTTCCGGATTTACGAGGTGGAGGAAGAACTTATAGATGGAGAGGGTTATGACAGCGCTTATTCGGTGAATAGGGAAATCGCATATGGCAAACCGTTAAGTGATTTGATAACGGTTTACCCCAAACCTTTCGATACCGTTTACGATTCTTTGAAAGGCTTGAAAGTGGTTCCGCCATTGAGGATACATCTCGGCAAGGATTTCGGCAAACGCCTTTTGCAGGCCGTATATGACATGACTGAAGAAGAACGTTCTGAACTGGGTTCCTTGTGTTCAAGACTGAAAGGTATCTATGTCAAGATGGAACCTTGCATGAGAGAGGAGGAAAGCATTGTCTTTTCGGTAACCAACCTTTTTTCGCTTGGAGCGGAACTTACGGTTTATTTCGACGGGCTTGTGCATGATGCCGAATTGGGCACCACCAGTACAGCCTATCAAAAATTTGTTCTGGGGCCCATGCGTTTCACTCAGGTATTGCGCGATCGTAGTCTTTCGACAGACGGATTGTATAAGTCGCAGATGGAAAACGAGGGCGATACGGTTTCGGGCTCCCAACGGCTTTACATAGAAGGTTCAGGCGGCAGCCGTGTTCGTTTCAGGATTCCCGAATTCCAAAGTGTGGTTTCGGGCAAGGTGGTCATCAATCAAGCGGTGCTGGTGGTGGAAAATGTAAACAATGGGACAACGCCTGACATAGATGTGCCGTCGCAGTTGCACTGTATCCGTTATTTCAACCGGGGAACGGAAGCGGAAATTCTTGACGAATCCAATCCGGGAGGTGTTTATCAGAACAAAAAAGGCCAATACAGGGTCAATATTACCCGTTATCTGCAACGTTTAGCCTATCTCACCACGGTGGATACAACCAATAGGGAATTGTTTGAAAATTACCTCGACTTGGTACCCCAAACGGATGAACGCTACGAACAGCCCACACGCGTGGTATTGTACGGTCCCGGTGCACCGGAACGCAATATGCGGCTGGAAGTGATTTATACCGTGATAAACGACACCATAAAAAATTGATTTCTCATGTGTGGAATTGTTGCTTACGTAGGAAAGAAGCAGGCTTATCCCATTTTGATGAAAGGTCTGCACCGGCTCGAGTA
>CAZPBB010000046.1:0-12376 GCA_964584745.1 uncultured Bacteroidaceae bacterium | reverse complement strand
GCATCGAGGGGAAAGGCCGTAGGCAGGTTGAAGTTGGTGCGGGCGTAGGGTTTTACGGATAAACTCAGGTTGGGGGATACGTTAAACGAGGAGAGGTGAGCATATACGATGGCATCCACGATATTGAGCAGATACACTACACCTGCGATGATGATGCAGATTTCAAAATTTTGTTCGTAGTAATTCCTCAAGTCAAGCACTTCCTGGAGCGAATAATCGGCTAAGGCAGGATTGAAGTTGGTGGCTGTGCTGTCGGTACGTACCTTGATTTCGCGTTGGTAGAGATTCCGTTCGTCTAAATTGGTTTTGGTAAAATAGGCCAATACGCCCACTCCGGCGTACAGAACAGGGGTTTTATACCATTGTCCGTTGTAGATTTGCCCAAGTCCGGGTATAATCGCCGAACACATCGCGGCCATTCCGGGAGATTTGAGCCCTCCTTTTTTTTTGCGTTTGAAAGCACCCGAATTGCGTTGGGCAAAGGTGAGTTGTTTAGGATCGATGCCGGGAGAAGCCGTAAAGACGGATTTCGGTACCTTCGGCTTTTTGTGCGAATCAAACAGGTTCTCCGATAAAGAGTTTCCGCCGGAACTGAACAAGAGGTCTGTTTCGCATAGGCGCGGTGTTGTCTGCGCAAACAATACATCGGAGTTGAAAGAGGAAGTAGAAAAACGGGGCGTAAATTGTGCCGCTCCCTGCTGCCAAGCGAACAGAGATATGAAAACGGATAACATCAATGCCCGGATAGCCGGCCCCTTCCCGCCCTTATTCATTCAGGATTTTAAAAATCTTTTGCAGTTCTTCTTCGGAAGCGTATTCGATTACAAGGTTTCCTTTTCCGCCTTTTCCGTGCTTTACCTTAACGGGGACATTGAGTCTGGCGGCAAGTTCGCACTGTGCTTTTTCTTCCCATTCCGGCAGAATATCCGGGAGGGATTTTTTGCTGTCGGATGCGGCTTTTTGACCGATTCGGCGGGCAAGCATTTCCAATTCCCGTACCGAGAGATCTTTTTCTATCACGGCTTGGGCAAGCGCCAATTGTTTTTCCTGATTGTCCACACCGGCAATGCAACGGGCATGCCCCATGCTGATTTTGTTATCTTTGAGGTAAAGTTGTATATCTGCCGGGAGTTTGAGCAAGCGCAGAAAATTGGCTACCGCGCTCCGGCTTTTTCCCACCCGTTTGCTCAGTTCGTCCTGATTGTATTTGTAGGCATCCATCAAGGCTTGATAGGAAAGCGCCACATCAATTGCGTTGAGGTCTTCTCGTTGGATATTTTCAATCAGGGCCATTTCGAGAGACTCGTTGTCGTTGGCCATGCGGATATAGGCGGGTACTTCCTTGATGCCGGCCAATTTGGAGGCTCTCAGACGACGTTCTCCCGAAATAAGTTGATAACGTTTTCCGATTTTGCGTACCGTGATAGGCGTGATTACACCATTGGCCTGTATGGATTGGCGGAGTTCGTCAAGCGTCTCATCGTTGAAATTCTTGCGGGGTTGAAACGGATTGGCATCAATCAAGTCGGTCGGAATGGCTGCAATGGCACCGATTACACCTTCTTCCGCCTCAAGTAGCGGGGAGGATGCCTCATGTCTGTTATGGACGAAATTCTCTTTTTTGTCGGGGGTATCCTCTCCCATCAAGGCGGCCAATCCTCTTCCCAATGCCGGTCTTTTTGCAGTCATAATGCTTAGGGTTTGAATCCGTGTCCTTTTATCCGTTTCCGATGGGGCACGGTGTTTTATTGCTGTTTTATCGAGGCTGTTTCTTGCTGGGCCGCCAGTGCTTCGCGTTCAGCGTCCCGTTGCATGATTTCTTTGGCCAGATTAAGGTAATTGATGGAGCCGATGCTGTTGATGTCGTAGTCCAAAATGGAAATACCGTGACTGGGAGCTTCGGCAACTTTGGTATTGTTGTGAATCAGAGTGTTGAATACCAATTGATGGAAATGTGTCCTCACTTCTTCCACCACTTGTTTGGAAAGCCGTGTACGGGCATCGTACATCGTGAGCAGGATGCCGTCCAATTCCAGTTCGGGATTGAAACGGCTTTGGACGATCCGAATGGTATTCAGCAGTTTGGTAAGTCCTTCCAAAGCGTAGTATTGGCATTGTACAGGAATGATGGCCGAGTCGGAAGCGGTGAGGGCGTTGGTGGTGATGATACCCAGGGAAGGCGCGCAATCGATAACGATATAGTCGTATTTGTCGCGTACGTTTTCCAGTTTGTTGCGCAATACGTGGTTGCGGTTGGGAAGCGAAATCATTTCAAGTTCGGCGCCTACCAGATCGAGATGAGAAGGAATCAGGTCGAGGTTCTTGATGGATGTTTTCTGAATGACCGCTTCCGGTTCCATATCACCCAGCATGCACTCGTAGATGCTTCCGCCCAAGTGATCGGGATTCAGCCCCACGCCCGAAGTAGCGTTGGCCTGCGGGTCGGCATCCACCAACAACACTTTCTTTTCCAACGCCGCCAATGCCGCACTCAGATTCACGGCAGAGGTCGTCTTGCCTACCCCTCCTTTTTGATTCGTAATAGAAATTACCTTTCCCATAATGATTTAAGCCTCCTTGTATGCCCGATGAACACGGGCTTTACCATCCTGTGAAGATACGGTGATTGCAATCTGGATTACTTACCCAGATTTTCAAACTCCATATCATCCATCCGCATGTCTTTTTCCACTGTATCTTCGGGCGGAACTTCTCCGGTTTCGATAAAACGGATGGTTTGTTGTAAACCGGTTACGAAATTTTCAAAATCTTCCTTATAGAGGAAAATCTTGTGCTTGTCGTAGGTGAATTTGTTCAGGTTTTCGTCAAACATCCGTTTACTTTCCGTGATAGTCAGATACAGATCGCCGGCCTTGGTTTCTTTGACATCCATGAAATACGTGCGTTTTCCGGCTTTGATCGCCTTGGAATAAACTTCTTCCTTTTCACGTTCCTTGCCTCTGAAATCTTCCATAATGCTTTTGGTTTTTTATTTTGGTTGCCGTCGTTTTTCTCGGTGCGAAAACAAACAGCGGGCAAATTTAAAAAAATTAGATGAGTTGCACCAACATCGGCAGAACGGTCGCCAAAGCCGTTTTTTGATCCCGAATGGCTTCGAAGCGTTTTAGAACCAACGGATCATCCTGAACCGGTTGGGGGTCTTGAACTGCTCGTTTTTCGGATAAATGCGGAAAGCGTAGTCAAATACACCCGATCCATCAAGGAAAATATTGGCCGTATAAGTGGCTTGGCCGTTTTCGAAAGAAGACAACTGCAAAGGCTCCACTTTTTCCAGTTTGTTGACACGGTCATTGATTTTATGGCCGAACACCACTTCCACACCGATATGTTCGGGCGCTATGCCGGCCAAATCGAAGGTGATGCCGAACACGCTACCTTCGCCGTTTTGCAACGGGGCATTGGTGGAGTCCTGACATTGATAGGAAAGTACCCGGATATCAGGCCATGCGGTCGCCATCCGTATCATCCATTTGGTACGTTCGGCTACATTTTGGCTTCCCTTGGATGTCAAAATCCGATAATTCTCCGCCAGATCGAGGTAATATTTTTTGTAGTAATCATCCAATTGTCGCCGCATGGTGTAGTGAGGGGCGATGCGGGCGATGCTGTTGCGTACGAACCCTGTCCATATGGGGTTGTCTCCTGCGTTTTGTTTTTGGTAGAAGGTCGGCACGATTTCGGTTTCGAGCATGGAGTAGATGGTCTCTGCATCCAGTTCGTCCTGATAGTCGGTATGGGCATAGGTGGTTTCTTCTTTCAACGCCCAACCGGCATCTTTTCTGTAGCCTTCGGCCCACCAGCCGTCTAACACGCTGAAATTGAGAACGCCATTCATCAGGGCTTTTTCTCCGCTGGTGCCGGAGGCTTCCATGCTTCGGGTCGGCGTATTCATCCATATATCCACGCCTTGAATAAGGTTCTTGGCAATGTGAATATTGTAATTTTCAAGAAAAATGATGCGTCCCAAAAAATCTTCCTGACGGGACAGTTCCATGATTCTGCCAATCAAGGCCTGTCCGGCAAGGTCGGCGGGATGTGCTTTCCCGGCGAATATAAACTGCACCGGACGGTCGGGGTTATTCACGATTTTGCGTAATCTGTCTGGATTCTTGAGTAACAGGTGGGCCCGTTTGTAGGTGGCGAAGCGGCGGGCGAACCCGATGGTGAGGATATTCGGATTGAGGCGTTGGACAGCTTTTACCAGATTTTGCGGACTTTCGCCCCGTTGCGGCCATTCCTGCTGCAATTGTCTCTTTACGAAATCAATCAGTTCCTTGCGTCTTTCGGAACGGATGGCATGAATTTCCTTGTCGGGAACCTCATAGATTTTTTGCCAATGGGAGGCATCCGAAACATCTTCCAGAAAATCTTTGCCAAAGTATTTTTCAAACAGGTTCTTCCATGCAGGATGCGCCCAGGTGCCGAAATGTACGCCATTGGTAACATAGCCTACAGGTACTTCTTCGGGATAGAAACCCGGATAAAGCGGAGCGAACATTTCTTGTGAGACCCGACCGTGGATACGGCTCACCCCGTTTACGGCCGAAGAAAGGTTCACGGCCAGATGGCTCATCGAAAACTTGTCGTGTACGTGATCCTGACTGATTCGGCCCAAGGCCATGAATTCATTCCAATTGAGTTTCAAACGGGAGGCCCATGCGCCGAAATAGGTCCTTACGATACCTTCATCAAAGGTGTCATGACCGGCAGGAACGGGCGTATGAGTGGTGAAGAGAGAGGTACTGCGTACCAATTCGCGCGCCTGCCAGAACCCGAAGCCGTCTTCTTCGATATATTGACGCAGCCGTTCCAATAAGGTAAAAGCACCGTGTCCTTCATTGCAATGATATACGTCTGGCTTGATCTCTAATTTTCTGAGCATGCGGATACCGCCGATACCCAAGAGCATTTCTTGTTTGAAGCGGTTTTCCCAATCTCCACCATACAACTGGTGGGTGATGCAACGGTCTGGTTCGGAGTTTTCTTCGATATCGGTGTCCAGCAGATAGAGGGGAATACGCCCTACATTTACCTGCCATATCTTGGCTGTGAGCATACGGCCGGGCAAAGACAGACTTACCGTCTGCCATATGCCATCGGCATCACGTACCGGTAAAAGCGGCAACTTGGAAAATACCTGTGGAATATAACGTGCCGTTTGGCTGCCGTTGCGCTCGATTTGTTGTTCAAAATATCCGTAGCGGTAGAGCAGACCGATACCGATCATATCCACGTTTTTGTCACTGGCTTCCTTAAGGTAGTCGCCGGCTAGAATACCCAGACCGCCCGAATAGATTTTGAGACTTTCGTGCAAGCCGTATTCCATGCAGAAATAGGCTACTTTAGGGGATGTCTGTTTTTGCTTTTCCGCCATATAGACTTCAAAGCGGGTATAAACGCTATCGAGTCTCTTCAAGAAGGCGGCATCTTGTTCCAGTTCCTGCAATTTGCAGACGCTGAGTTCACCGAGCAAGGCCACCGGATTATGTCCGCAGGCCTCCCATGCATCGGGATCTATCTGTTTCCATAATTCCTGGGCTTCCGTGTCCCAACACCACCATAGATTGTTGCTCAAAGTTTTGAGTTTTTCCAATTTGGCCGGCAGGGTGGAAACAATCAGTATTTTGCGCCATTCGGGTTCATTGCCTGTAAAGGAAACGATGCGGGTCTGGCAAGCTGGCATGGGTTTTTCGAGCAGGGAAGGCATTTTTTCCCATTTTTCACCGGCCTTGCGGTAGGCTTTGTCATAGTGCGCGGAAAGTTCTTTCCATAAAAAAGAGCGTGAAATGCGGTAAGCCGATTCACGTTGTGCTTCCTTTTGATCGGAAAAAGCGAAGTTTTTGATGAAATTCCGTATGCCGGCCACGATGTCGGTGGAGTTGCCATCGGTGCGTTCCAACACTTTCACACCGTTTTCCGTCTTCTTTTCATTGTCTGATACCCAGCGTCCGAAGCCCGCCAAAGAAGTGGTGAGGGTGGGGATATGGAAGGCGATACTTTCCATAGGCGTATAGCCCCAAGGTTCGTAATAGGAAGGGAATACCGAGATATCGAAGCCGATGAGCAGGTCATAGTAAGAACAATTGAACACACCGTCTTCTCCATCCAGATAGCAGGGAAAGAACACTACTTTGACCTTGTCTTCGGGACGGTTGAGCAATCCGCCGGCTTTGAGTCGGTTCAATACCGGATCGTTGTCGGGGTCGTTGAGGTGATGCGTGCAGTAACCGTGTTCGGATGCCTGACTGTCATCCATGCAGATTTTGGCTTTGCCATGTCCTGCCGGTACGGTGATGAAAGCCACTACGGTCCGGTCCAGATCAGGGTCGGTATTGAGCATGGAAAGGCTGTCGATAAAGAGATCGATACCTTTGTTTTTGAATTCGTAACGACCGCTGTTGATTACGAACAGACTGTTTTCTTCCAAGGCTTGCCCTGTTACTTCCGAAGCGGCTTTGAGCAGTTTTGAACGGGCCTGGCGGCGTTTGTCCTCGAAAACTTCGGGTTTCGGAACAAAGTGGTCATCAAAACCGTTTGGCGTTGAAATATCCACGGACTTGTCTAAAAATACCTTACATTCCTTGTTGGTAATGTCGCTTACAGCCGTAAAGCAGTCGGCGTGGTGTGCCGAGAGTTTTTCAAGCGAAAATTTGGCCCTTACACCGAAACGGTCGGAAAGTTCATCGGCTGAATAGTTCTTCAACTCGCTGTAGAGAGGAAGCCCGTTGCCGGCGATGCACCGTCCTAGTACCGTGGCGTGTGTGGTGAATATGGTGGCGATGCGGGGTTGGTTCTTTTTCAGGTAAAGAATGCCCGCCCCGGTCATCCATTCGTGAAAATGCGCATATACTTTTTCTTGGGCAAACGCATAATATTCGTAAAAACTCTTGATGAGCCGCCCCGCCGCATAGCCGAACAATACTGGTTCTATATAATCCCATTGGCCGGAAATGGAATCCAATTGGTAGTCCCGCCAGTTTTCAGCCAGAATATCGTCTTTCTTGGAAATCAGGGAACGGTAATCCACCATCAACGCAATCGGTTCACCGGCAATGTTCCACCGTCCGGCACGAAAACTGATACCTTGATTTTCTGCATATTTCCGCCAATCGGAAAACAGGTTGCGGTCTTCAATAAAATCGCGGTTTTCCTTGCCTTTCCACACATCGGGTCCTACGGCAAAATAGTTTTTGCCGAAACGTTCCTGCATGGACGGCAACTTGGTGCTTACCACCGTATAGATTCCCCCTACTTTGTTGCAAACCTCCCAACTTACTTCAAAGAGATATGCGTTTTGCCATTCGTTTGTCATAGTCGTTTTTATTTTCGTCCGAAATCGGCGGGGATTTCCCCCCATTTATCGGTATCCCATTTAAGTACGGGATTGCGGTAGGTATGGGTGTGTAACCATTTTTCAGCTCTTGCGATGAGATCAATCACTTCTCGGTTGCGGGCGGTGGGTTCCAGTTTCGTATTGGCTTTTTTCTTGCGAACCCAGGCCATGCCGGTTACTGAATCCGAATAAACCGGTGTGTCGGGGAAACCGTGGGCATTGAGAAAACTCAAGGCATGAACGATGGCCAAAAATTCACCGATGTTGTTGGTTGCATCAGGATAAGGCCCCATTTTGAAAATGATTTTGCCATTGTTTACCTGCACGCCTTGATATTCCATCTTGCCTGGATTGCCGGCGCATGCCGCATCTACGGCAAGTGCATGGGAAAAATGAGGAATGAGGTGCGCGGATTTCAACAGTTGCGGCGAGAGGGGGTTGTTACGGGTTATGGAAGCGGTTTCTGGCGACTTGCCGGCGTTCACTTCCATTTTCGGTGCTTGTTGTCGGGAACCGGAAAAGGTGGAAAAATAGCGGGCTATCAAATTTTGTGCCGCTACATAGGGGCTTATCTTTTGTGCTTTTACCTTGGCGTGAAGGGTATCGAAAGCGGAAATGATCTCGTTTTTGTTGTAAAAATTCGCGAGTAATTGTGTCTCGATGGAATTTTGAAGGACTTTTCCCAATTGTTCTTGACGGCGTTTTTCAAAACTGCCGTTCTCTTTGCAGTGAGTCTCAAATTCAAGGATATGATTCCACACACGGTCTATGCCGTCTTTGGTTTTGGCCGAGCAGGTTTCTACGGTGGGTTTCCAGCCGGAAGGCCCTAAAGGAAAGAGCGAGATAGCATTTCTTAATTGGGTCTGAGCCAATTGTGCCTTTTGTATAAAGTCGCCATCGGCTTTGTTGATGGCGATGCCATCTGCCATTTCCACGATACCGCGTTTGATGCCTTGCAGTTCATCGCCCAGATTGGCCAGTTGCAAAAGCAGGAAGTAGTCGACCATATTGTGGGCTTCGATTTCGGATTGCCCAACCCCCACGGTTTCTACAATGATATGCGTGAATCCGGCCGCTTCGCAGAGTATAATGGATTCACGGGTCTTTCGCGCCACGCCACCGAGGGAGCCGGCGGAAGGAGAGGGGCGGATAAATGCGTTGGCCATGCCCGACAGTTCCTCCATGCGGGTTTTGTCTCCCAGAACACTGCCTTTTGTACGTTCACTGCTGGGGTCAATGGCCAAAACGGCGAGTTTTTTTCCGGTACGGACCAAGTGGGTGCCCAAAGCCTCGATAAAGGTGCTCTTGCCAGCACCCGGTACCCCTGTAATGCCCAGACGGAAAGAATGCCCTGAATAAGGCAGACATTTTTCTATGATTTGCTGGGCTAAGTCTTGATGAGTTGGCAAGGTGCTTTCAATCAGTGTAATGGCCTTGCTTAGCAGGGTACGGTCGCCGTTCAGTATACCTGTTACATATTCATCCGCGTCAAGCGTATGGGTTGCGGGAATACGCGTTTTCAAAATGCGGGGATTGATGTGGGAAGGCTGCTCCACCCCCTCCCTCTCTTGAAGTGAGGAAGGGGTATGGAGTAATTGTTGGTGATCCATGCGAAGGATTTACAAGAATTCAAATTATTTTACAGCAATGGCTTCGATTTCAACCAATACGCCAAGCGGCAGTTTTTGAACGGCAAAGGCGGCGCGGGCAGGTGGATTTACGCTGAAATATTTGCCATACACTTCGTTCATGGCGGCAAAGTCGTCCATCGTGCTGAGCAGGCAGGTGCATTTTACGATGTTGTCGAAAGTGTAACCGGCTTCTTCCAGAATGCCTTTGATGTTTTTGAGCGATTGTTCGGTCTGAGCGGAAATGCCGCCTTCCACCACTTTTCCGGTAGCGGGATCAACGGGAATCTGGCCAGAAATGAACAACATGCCGCCGGTTTCGATAGCCTGACTGTAAGGGCCGATGGCTTTGGGCGCATTGGCGGTGGAGATTACTTTTTTCATGGTGATATGGTTTTAAAATTATTTGTAATCGATTTATTTATAATGTGATGATGGAACGCTTTTCAAAGCGGTGCCAAAACTCGCAAAGATAGGTAAAACCCCCTATTCAGGCAAGTTTCCTAATAGTAGTTGTCTATATAGGATTTGCTCTTTTGGACCTTGAGGCTCTGGAAGATGCTGCTTTTTACACGCAGGTGGAAATTCCATTCTGTACGGTAGCCGAAAGGTATCCAGTAGAAACCCATTTCCCAACAGTGTAGGTCGCGGCTGAAACTGATGGTTGTAATCGTGAACTTTTTGGCCTGAATGTCGAATCCGGTTCCGAAATTGATGTCGAATTTATTGGTGATCTTTATATTCCCGGAAAGTGTAAGGGTCTGCACTAAATCGTGTTTCAGTTTTCCTTCCTTTACATTCGGGGAGATGATATAGTTGAGGTTGTATCCGATATTTAGATTCCAAGGAGCCTTGAAATCGATGGGCTGCATAAAAAGATCGGTTGGATTATACAAATCGGAGGCATAATAGGGAGTTTCGGGTATTTCTTGGGCTGGCGCATTGGTTGTCGGCCTGGCTTTCGGATTGAGGTTCCATGCCAATGAAACGGCCATGTTGGTGCGGGTGAAACGTAACCCCTTGTATTTGTTGTTGACCCAGAAAAATTCATTGTACCGCCGTCCGTTTTTATCTACTTTGTAAAAATCGAAAGATGCACCGACACTGATATTGAGTTTCTGGAAGAGAACGGTACGTGCATTTATCGTGATGGGTGCCCAACGCAAAGAGTCAGCCGCTATGTTATACGCGGTGCTGATGGTGAGATTGTCGATCAGTTTTACTTTCTTTTCCTGATTGACGGTGTCTTTACGGTTGCGTACCTTCATGTCGAAGGTGTTTTTTAGCGAAAGGTTGAGGCTTCCCACTGTTCCAGAGGGTGGACCTCCGTATATATTGTTGGCGTATTTGGAATAGAGATGTTCCACGCCGAGGGGGTCGGTATAGGTTGTATAGGCACCCCAGAAAGGTTTGCTGAAATCAGGATGATAGGTGAATCCTACAGCGGGCGTCATAACATGGCGGATGGCCTTCAGACTGCCTTTCTTGAACCGGAAGATGCCATATACGTTGAATGAGAAATTGGTGGTGTAGTTGAATTGACGTGTGGTTTTAAATCCTCTCCGTATCTCCGAAACCGCTTGTTCTTTTTCGAGGTCGTAGTATTGTCGGGTATTCTTGAGGTACCAGAGTTCGTTGTAATCGAAAGAATTTGTCCAGTTTATATACTTGAAAATCTTTACGGTATTGGCCAATCGGGCGGTTTGTTTGATACCGTTGTTCATGTTGTGCAAGGTTTCTCTAGTAAAAAGACTGGAATCGATGGCCTGGATATTGTTCTGTGCCAAGAGATTGTAATTGAAACTGATGTTTTCATACCAACGGCGCTTGCCTACAGCCTTGCGGCGGCGGAAAGGATAGAGTTGGTCAACCGAGAGGTTGACGGTGGGCAGGGTAAGGTTGAATGCCCGTGTATAGGTGTTGTAATCAGCGCTGGCGTTGAGCGAAAGATGGAGTTTTTGGGCAAAATCGAGCGAATAGGAGATATTGGAAGAAGTGGTGTTGGTGAGATAGTCGTTCAGGTTGCCCGCATACTTGCTGTAAGAACTGTTGGTAAAGTTTACATTGGCCGAAAAACGGCTGTTTGGACGGGCTTTGGAATCTTGAGAATGAGACCATTGTATTTTCAAGCCGTTTTGGTGTGCCCGGTGCGGCAGTCCCCGTTCGTCTTGATAGACCCACGAATAACCGAAATTGAGGTTTCCACTGAACTTGTATCGCATCGCGTAACGGAAATCGGTGCGTATTTCCCAGTTTCCGCCGGTGTAGGCATCGCCTTCCACGCGTAGGTCGAAATAATCGTTGAAATTGAGATATACCCCGAAGCCTTTGAAAAAGAAACCGGCCCGACGGGTTTGTCCGAAACTGGGCATGATCAAGCCTGAGCGCCTTTTTTTCTGATTCGGCAATACGGCAAACGGTAACATCACGGGGGTGGGGATGTTCTCGATAAAGAGCATCGAAGAACCCAATACGATTACCTTGTGCGGTACCACCTTGGCCTTGAACGCCCGGATATCGAAGTGTGGCGTTTCCAGATCGCAGGAAGTGAAGCGTGCGTTTTTGATAAAGGAAACATCATTTTCATATTTCTTTACCACATTGCCGTGAATATATACATCTTCCTGTACGGTCATCACGTTTTTGATAACGCCTTTCTTGGTATTGAAATTATAGCGGATTTCCTTGGCATCGAAACTGTTGTCGGTCTCTTCGAAATGCGGAATTCCGATTTCAATGCCGACGGAATCAGTTTCGGGGCTTGCCAGAACTTCGGATTTGGCAAGGTCTATCTCCATATAGGCGGCTTCCAGTTTAAACCCGATATAATCCACTTCCGCATCAGCGTAGAGGTGGGCGATGCGGGTGCGCATATCCACATAGACCGAGTCGGTGGCTTTGTAACGGAGAATGTCTTCGACAGAAGAACCCTGTTTAAGCGGAGCGGCCGAAGTGTCGGCGAAAATGGTGTCGATATGGAGGGAGGTATCGGCGGGCAGGCTGTCAGTACGGGAAACGGTATCGGCGGGAAGCACAAGAGATGCAAAGGTTGTTGTATCGGTTGCAGAGGGGAAGGCGGCTGTGGCGGCAAGGGGCATCCGTTGAATCGTATCTGTTGCGACAGGCGTGGATTGAGGAACCTTCCGCAGGGTGGCGCAGGCACAAAAGAAGACCAATGCCGCTCCTGCAATCCATGCTGAACCACATGCCCGAAATTTTGCGTATTTTTGCCTCTTGTGCATAAAAGGCAAAAGTACGTAAATCCCCAAACTTAATAAAGGTGTGTTCTGTAAATTGGTCGCATAGAAATATTTCGGCGTTCCGATCTATGGAATCGGCTTAAAACCACAACCCGTTGAAGAACTATTGGAGAATATGGTGCGTCATGCTGCTG
>CAZPBB010000045.1:0-12407 GCA_964584745.1 uncultured Bacteroidaceae bacterium | reverse complement strand
CGCGCAAAAATATCTCGTGGTCGGAATACAGAAACTTCTTGATAATCGGGAACAAATCCTGCGTGGATACGCCTATTTTTCCTTTGCTCATGATTGTTTTTTTTAGATTGACGGGAGTTCTCTACCACCAAATACATGCCAAAGGGGGATTTCTGCCACAGTGGCAGAAATCCCCCTTTGGCATAGGTCATACACACGGCCTTTCACCGTGTTTCCTTCGTCCATTCGTTCTTCTGCTCCGTTTGCGCAGAGGTTCGGGAGGCTTCTTTCTGCGGTTTGTCCATACGGGAAGCCTTCTGCTTGGCCAAGAAATCCCGTACCGTTCGGTAGGCACGCATAAGAAAACTCCATGTCCTGCTCAAAGTCTGCCAACTCCTTAAAGCTCGCTGCAACCAATAAACCGGACTCAACAATAACTTGAGGCGATGGAAATCATTCACCACTTCCTCCTCCCTGCTTTGTATCTCAACGGCAAGTTGTTTTCTTGCCAACCGCAATTCTTGCAAGTTTGTTATTTCCGAATAGTCCATCGTCTTATCTCGTTTCTTTAAAAAACAATTTCACAAAAAAACGCACCATCGTGTCAACCAAAAGTTTCTTGCGCAAAAAATACAAAAGCACACTGCCTATCAGAAACGTTCCCCCCACGATGGTGAAACCCAGCGCATCGGAATCCAACGCACTGCCGATACGGTAGGAAAGGGCGAAACCGAGAAAGAGGAAAGCCACCGTGAGCGCGAGGAAACTCAGCGACAAGATCACGAAACGACTCACAAAAACCGAGAGGCCTTCCACGCTGTCCAATTTGACCGCATCCCACTTCATGCCCAGATATTCCCTTATCGAAACACCGAGATCTTCAACCGGATGAGTGTCTTGTTTATTATTCTCCATATCCGTCTTGTATTTTTGATTTCTTGACTGAATCCGAACTTATCGGGCACTTTCTATACGCCCCGTTTCCCTATCTAATTCTGAACCGCCCCAACTATGCGGCACGCAGAAAATTCCCAGCATCACCACCGAAGCGGCCAATACCGCCCAACGTCCGCCTTTCTTGGCAAAAAGCAACACACCCCAGGCAAGCAGAAAGGCCAGCAATGCAATCAAGGTCTTGTTGTCGGTAAGGTCGCTCCCCAAGGGGAAACCAGACCAATATATGCCGAAAGCATGATATTGCACCAATGCGCCGAACAAGAATCCCCCCAACAGCAAACCTATCAAGGTAAGCAGACTGTAGCGTTTGTAGAGCGGATTGTTGCAGATAGCGGCGATACCGGCCATAGCCGCGAAAAACATGGCCAAGAACATCAAGAGGATATGCGGAATCAGGATTCCGGCCGGCACATCGCCTTTGTAACGGATAATCAGCGGCGCGTCTTCAAAATGAGAAACGCCATCAGCCCATACATAATAGGCAAGCTTACCCGCGGCAGGTTGGGCCGGCAGAAATCCTATCCATTTTCCTTTTTCCCAATGCATGGGTACCGATGTATAGATGTCTCCCTCCACAAATGGATACACGCGGTAGTAGAGTGTGGCTCCCGTGGCCGGCACCGCCGTGGTTGCCCCCGAAACAACGTTTGAAACCGAAGGAACCGACACAGGTGTGTCTTTTCCTTCCGTGCCGCTGCGGGGCAGGGAGAAACGCACTTTCTGCCCGTCGGCGGTCAGCAGAGTTCCGTGGGCCGGATGCGTTGGCCCCGTCATGCGCTGAAAGGCGGCGAAAAACAAGGTCAGCACCACCGCCAGCAATATCATCCATGATTTTTTCATATCTCCATGTTTAAGGTTTAGCCGTATATACCGCTTTCTGGGCGTCCGACTTCCGGATCGCCTTTATCTTCACTTCCATACCCGGTTGCAGGGTATTCAATACTTTCATGTATTGTTCCACCGATGAAACTTTCTTTCCGTTCAGGCTCAAGATAACATCACCGCTACGAAGCCCTGCCTTATAGGCGGCCTTCCCCTCCACCACAATCATGGCCGTAAGTCCTTTCTTGGCCATGTTGTTGATATCGGGCATCAGCCCCAACTTCACTTTCATCTTGCCCATGCCCATATTCCTGTCGGAGGCAGGTTCTCCCGAAGAAGTGAAATGTAAAGGTTCACGATTGCCGGTCTGCCGCAACAAATCGCCGATAACCGGAGAAAGACGCACCATGCCATCGTAGTTGAGCGTGGCCGCATCGTCGTCTGGTGTATGATAGGTAGCCGAAGGCGGCGTGCAGAAGAAAAACACCGGTATCCGACGCGCGTAAAAGGAAGCATGATCCGATGGTCCATGTCCATCCGGCGAAACCGTGAGGCGAAGATCCGTGTGCCGGCTGGCCTCCTTTACCATCTCGGCCGCTTCCTTACTGGTGCCGGTACCGGTTATCCTGAATTCATCCCCCTGCAGGTTACCCAACATATCGAGGTTGAACATCGCGTCGATACGCGAAAGTTCAAACGGAAAATCATCCAAAAAAGCCTGCGAACCGCACAAGCCGATTTCTTCGCCGCTGAAAGCCACAAAAATCAAACTTTTCCGCAAAGGAAACTGCGAATAATACCGCATCAGTTCCAACATCATCGCCACACCGCCGGCATTGTCATCCGCCCCGTTATGGATTTCATGGACACCTTTCCGCATGGAGGTCTCCACCTTGTCGCCCCAACCCAAATGGTCGAAATGCGCGCCCACCACCACAAAACGGTCGCACAACACGGAATCCGTACCTTTTACCACCCCCACCACATTGCGGGAACGCAGCTGTTCGCCCCAACGCGCCTTAAGGCCATATGGTTGCCAATAATCCGTCTGCCCTGTCCCCTGTACGGCACTTTTCCACATTTCGGAAAACGGCAACAAGCCATTTTGTAAAAACTCCTTGCCGATATAAAGAGCGCTCAGGCTGTCCTGCAAAGAACCGGTGAGCCGGCCTTCCATCTGGTCAGAAGCCAACATCAGCACGTCATGCCGCAATCTTTCCCGTCTGGCGGAAAAGCCATCGGACGAAAAATCTTCTATCCTCGGGGCTATCGGCTCTTCTCTCAAGTACCTTACCTCCTGCGCCGGAACAACCGCGCACGAACCCATCGCCATAAGCCCGACCAAGGCTATCCTATATAACATTCCCCTGTGTTTCATCTTCCGTTTCGTATAACCTTTCGACTTAATAGGTGAGCCATTGTTTAAAGCTTTCCGCCTTTTCCTTGCTCACCAATACCGGTTCCTTGAACTCCGGCGTAAGGGAAACCGATATCTTACCTTGAAAATAATCTTCAATCTTGCTCACTGCCCGGCTGCAAAGCAAAATTTGACGGGTGGCGCGGAAAAACACCGCCGGATCCAACTCCTCGCCCAAACGGTCGAGCGAATAATCCACCACCATGGAACCTTGCCTGAATGTTTGCGCGTAGGTGATTTTGTTTTCACTGAAAAAATAGGCTACATCTTCCACCAAAAGCACTTCCATCTGCTTGCCGCGCTGCATGAGGAAACGGTTGCGATAGAGTTTTTCAGGATTGGCCATCTTCTGCGGAAATTCTTTCCAATTACTCTTTTCATTGAGTTGACGGAAATAAGCGGCCGTGCGTTTTTCAAACTTTTCCAGACTCATGCGCAAACGGTCCATCTCGATAGGTTTAAGCAGATAGTCGATGCTATCCACCGAGAAGGCACGCAACGCATACTCATCGTAGGCGGTAGTGAACACTATCATGCCCTGAGGATGCACTTCCTCCAAGAATTCAAACGATATGCCGTCGCTCAACTCGATATCCAAAAAAAGGATATCGGGTTCATAACGATTGGCCTTGAACCAAGCCACAGCCTCTTCGTTGCTCGTTCCGATATGCGTTACATCCCAATCGGGACGCAGCGAGAGCAACATTTTTTTCAACAGACGGGCGGCGGGAAGTTCGTCTTCCACAATCGCCACCCTCACTTTATTTTCCTGTTTGATTTCCATCTAACATCGGTAGTTTAACACTAAAACAAGTGGCGTCTTTTTCCACCACGATTTCTTTTCCGGCCAATAACCGGTATCGTTTCGATAAGTTATCCAACCCCGTGCCCAACGATTGCACATTCTTTTTGGGATTGAGATTGTTCGAGACCACAAGGTATTTCAGATCTTCAGAAAACCCCACCCGTATATCGAGCGGCTTGAGCGCTGAAACCACATTATGCTTTAAGGCGTTCTCCACCAGAAGCTGCAGGGAGAGCGAAGGAATGAACTTTTCCTGCAGAAAGTCGAGATTGCTTATCGCAGGATATTCGCAAACATAATGCAGACTCTCGCCCACCCTTATCTTGTTCAGATTGATATACCCCTGTAGAAATTCAAGTTCTTCTATCACCGGAACCACGGGTTTATTCTGCTTTTGAAGGATATAACGGTAAACACCCGCAAGATCGATGGTAAACTTTCGGGCAGAAACCACATCGTAATCGATTTCCGACACCAATGTATTAAGACTGTTGAACAAAAAATGCGGGTTAAGCTGTGTCTGCAAAGCCTGTATCTCTGCCCGTGCCTGTATCTGCTTGAGTTCTTCGGTTTCCTTATAAAGCCGTATCGTGTAGCGTGCCGTATGGTTGAGCGAAACAAGACACATGATAATCAATTCACTGATAGATATAAGTCCCAATTGTAGCCAGATGGATTCGGTGGGGATAAAGGGCGATGCGCCATCGCTTCCCACGAAAGCCACCGCCGCCACATACAGAAAATAGTTGTAGATAAAGAAAGCCACGCCTATAAGCAGAAAGAAAAGCAACATTCCCGATGAACTGTAGTAACGGAACGGATAACGGTTGTTGGCCGCCGTGTTGATACGCAAAAGCGTAAAGCAAAGGACATTAAACAAAAATGGATTGATAATGAACAAGGTAAAGGAGAATGCATCCCCGTCCATGCAACGCTTGAGTACGTCGGTCAAAAACAGCACGCCCACATAAGCGGATTCCGCCAACAAAGCGAAAAGAAAGATATTGAGGACGCTATAAAGCCCGTATCCTTTTATTTCCCAAACGCCAGAACGTCTGGAGGGAAAGGCGTTTTTTTCCATTGCGTTTTCCACGGATCTCCTTTTTAGGATTTTCTCACCCTGCCGGTGCGAAAGGCAAATGTATAAAATGTACGGCGCAAATCCCGAATTTTATTACCGAAAGTTCAGAAGGAGCCCATCGCTTTTCCCTTAGGCCTTAATGCAGATGGACAGCACCGTTTCCCTTCCCAGACGACGGTTGATTTCTTCCCGAAGCCGGCCTGTGCGGTACAGCAGTTCGTTGCGGGCGGCCGAATTTTCAATATGCACATAGAGCACACCTTTGCTGAACGAAACGCGGCGGATATAGCCGGACATCGTTTCGCCGACCAAGTTGCCGAACAAAACTTTGGCCTGTTCTTCCTCCAGTTTTTCATCCCAACCATAATAAGCCGCCACCCCGTTTATGATTTCGGAAATACCGGGGGTACGGAAAGCTTGGTTCTTACGGGGAGGATGATTTGTTTCCATAGGCTTAGCCGATTAAGACGGGAACGGCATTTTCGATTCGGAAAATGCGGTGGTCAGACGTATGCAAAGCAAACAGATCCTGTACCCGGCCGTGGTGGGTATCACTCAGAAATACCTGTCCGAAATTTTCGGTTCCCACCACTGTCATCAAACGGTTCACCCGCTCGTGGTCGAGTTTGTCGAAAATATCGTCCAAAAGCAAGATGGGACAGGTATGACGTATATCGGCGATGCAATGCAACTGCGAAAGGCGCAAGGCAAGCAGATAGGATTTCTGCTGTCCTTGCGAACCGCATTGACGGATAGGATGCCCGTTGAGCAACAATTGCAGATCGTCCTTGTGGATACCGGCCGAAGTGTATTGCAGAATACGGTCTTTTTGCGCCACCTCGCCCAAAAGCTGTTCAAACGGGCGTTCCTGCAATTGGGAGTTATAAGCCAGCCCCGCTTCTTCCCCGCTGCCGGCAATCAAAGTGTAGTAGTGGCGGAACACCGGTACGAACCGTTCGGTGAAACGATTGCGCTCGGTAAAGATAAAGTTTCCGTATTGACAAAGCTGAGTATCGAATACCTCCAACAGGGCGGCATCGATAAAGTCTTGCTTAAGCAGGCGGTTACGCTGTTCCAACGTTTTGTTGTAGAGTATCAGCCTTTCAAGGTAAGGACGGTTGAACTGGGAAATCACACTGTCGAGGAATTTGCGGCGCAGCTCGCTTCCGCCGTAAATCAGTTCCTGATCCTGCGGACTGATCATGATAAGGGGGATCTTGCCCACGTGATCGGCCATCCGCCCGTATTCCTTTTGGTTTAACTTGAGTACTTTCCGCTGCCCCTTGCGTTGCACGAGGTTCACCTCGACTTCGGCCTCCTCTCCCGCATAAAAGCCGTTGAGCGCGAAAAAATCTTGCCCGTAACGGATATTCTCACGATCCGACACCCCGAAATAACTTTTGGAAAAAGACAGGTAATGCACCGCATCCAACAGATTGGTCTTGCCGCTGCCATTGTTGCCGATAAAGCAGTTGATGCGCGGACAGAAATCCAGTTCGGCTTCTGCGTAATTTTTGAAGTTATTGAGATAGAGATGACTCAGATACATGCGCAAAAGGTTTTGATCTGCCCTGCAACGGCCTCCATAAGCCACATAGGCGTGGAAGTGGCCCCGCATACACCGATGCGGGCGTAGCGCGTCCGGCCATCCGCATCGGCAAAGTCTTCCTTACGGAGCTCAAGGGGAGAAGTTATGAAAAAAGTGCGGGCGTTGTGGGACTTGCACACATCGTAGAGGTATTTTCCGTTGGAACTTTGCCTACCGCTGACAAAAACCACACAGTCGTGTTCGCAGGCAAAGGATTCCAATTGGGACGCCCGGCGGCTCATGCTTTTGCAGATACTGTCAACCGATTGAAAGAACACCTTTTTCCGCGCACAGGCCTGTTCAACGAAACGGCAAATTTCCTTATACTTGTCGGAATTCATCGTGGTTTGGGCATACAGCAAGGTCGGCACCGAGAAGTCTATCTTCTGCAGGTCTTCCAGTGAACTCACCACATGCGCCCGATTGCCTGTCTGTCCGTTCAGCCCGATCACCTCGGCATGGCCGGCCTTACCGTAGATAAGCACCTGTCCACCCATCCGCCGCATTTTTTCGTAGCCTGTCTTTATCTTCTGCTGAAGCCTGAGCACAATGGGACAAGTGGCATCGATAAGGCGGATTTGGTTCTGCCGTGCCTGCCGGTAGGTTTGCGGCGGCTCACCATGCGCCCTTATCAGCACGGCGGCACCATGAAGTTTCGCAAAGGATTCCGAATCGATAACGCGCAACCCCAAACGTTCAAGCCGGTTCACTTCTTCGTTATTATGCACGATTTCCCCTAAACAGTACAAGGTGGCGTCCTGGCTGTCGGCGCGGAGCCGCGCAAGTTGCTTTTCCGCTTCCCGGATGGCGCTCACCACCCCGAAGCAGAAACCCGAATTGAGGTCTATGGTAACGGTTGCAGGCATAAGGTTGCAAAAATACGATAACTTGAAGAATCGGAAACCGCAAGATTGAAATTACCGGACATTCCTACCGCATCCCAAACCAACACCTGATGCCTCTGGTTTGCCCGATTATGGCGAGACCACTTCATGTAAGAAACAGGTTGCTTTTACCATCTTGCTCAAAGCTCATTTTTTTGTAACTTTACATCTTATTCAACTTGACCGCCAAAAAGCGTTAAAGCGTTTATTTTAAATTTTTTAAAAACATCAAACAATGATTCAACGGGTTCAGTCGGTATTCTTAGCCTTGGCTATGCTCCTAACCAGCTTGCTGTTTTCTTTCGTATTGTGCGATTTCCATCTACCGAGCGGAGAAATCGCCGTCATGAAAATGAGCGGTTTTACGGAAATAACCAATTCCACAGGAGACAACACGGTCAAAGACGTCGCATTGATCCGTTTTCTCAATGACCAGGTGGTGAACGGTTCCCGCTTTCCTTTGCTGTTGCTTCTCACCTCGGTGCAATTTATCCTCCTTACGGTAACGCTGTTTTCTTACAGAAACCGGCCACGCCAGCTTAAACTCTGCACAGCCACCTTCTTTCTCAATATCCTGTTGCTGGGCTTGTTGTTCCTGGGTCCCGACATGCTTTCGGTAAACCTGTCGAATGCCTTGGATCTGGGACTGGACAAACAGACGGCACGCAAAATGGTGCATTACCAATGGGGCAGTTTCTTCCCCTTCGGTTCGCTTATTTTCATCAATCTCGCCTCGCGTTTTATCAAGAAAGACGAAAACCTGATAAGATCGGCAGATCGTTTACGCTAATTCTCCATGACAAAGGTGGGCATCATATCCGACACGCATGGGATCCTGCTGCCGCAGATACGGCACTTCCTTGATCCTTGCGATTGCATCTGGCATGCGGGCGATATCGGCAGTTTTTCCCTATGGGAGGAAATTTCAGCCTTTCGCCCCACCGTGGCGGTCTATGGCAACATCGACGATTACCTGCTCAGGCGGCATGTTCCCCAAACGGCGGTGTTCGCCTGCGAAGAATGCAAGATTCTCATGACGCATATCGGTGGTTATCCCGGCCGCTACGAACCGGAAGTACGGACACGTCTGACTTTGGAGAAACCCGACCTTTTCGTTGCCGGTCATTCACATATCCTCAAGATAATGCCCGACCCCAAAAACCACCTGTTGCACATCAATCCCGGCGCGGCAGGCAACAAAGGTTTCCACAGCCATATAACAGCCGTAAGGCTCAATATACACGGAAAGAAACTCTCCGACTTGGAAGTTTTTGACCTTGACCGCTATTCCGTTTCCTAATTCCAACGCCATGTATCAGATAGACGAAGAATTTGAAAAAAAAGAAATCTTACGGCGTTACCGGCTTCTATTTAAACTTTTCAAGCGTGAAATAAGCCAGGAAGAACACGACCAGATTCACAAGGCCTTCACCCTTGCCGTAAATGCCCATGAACACACGCGCCGTAAATCGGGCGAACCCTATATCTACCATCCGCTGGAGGTGGCGCATATCGTGGTGGAAGACATCGGCCTGGGACCTACCGCCGTGGTCTGCGCCTTACTGCACGATGTGGTGGAAGACACCGAATACACGCTTACCGATATCGAAAACGGTTTCGGCCCCGTGGTGGCGCGTATCGTGGACGGCCTAACCAAAATCGATGAGATTTTCAATCAAAACCAATCGTTTTCCATTCAGGCGGAAAATTTCAAGAAACTGCTTTTCTCGCTTTCGGACGATGTGCGTGTAATCCTCATTAAACTGGCGGACCGTCTGCACAATATGCGCACTTTGGATTCCATGCCGCGCGACAAGCAACTTAAAATCGCTTCTGAAACCATCAATATCTACGCGCCTCTGGCACACCGGCTGGGACTTTTCTCCATCAAGAGCGAACTGGAAGACCTCGCCCTCAAATACACCGAACCCGAAACCTACAGCCTCATCGCCGAAAAAATACGGCAAAGCGAAGCGGAACGCGAAAAACTCATCAACAACTTCATCGCCCCCATCCGCGAAAAACTTGAAATGGAGTGCCTTAAATTTTCCATTTCGGGTCGCGTCAAGTCCATCTGCTCCATTTTGGGCAAGATGAAGAAAAAAGGCGTTCCATTCGAGGAA
The DNA here is from genome assembly GCA_964584745.1 of uncultured Bacteroidaceae bacterium. Classification (GTDB taxonomy): domain Bacteria; phylum Bacteroidota; class Bacteroidia; order Bacteroidales; family P3; genus Pullibacteroides. The sequence goes on along the minus strand of CAZPBB010000045.1, from coordinate 2,751 downwards.
GTCTATGACTTGTTCGCCATCCGCATCGTGCTCGATTCGCCCGTAGAGACAGAAAAGGCAGACTGCTACCGGGTTTATTCCCTCATCAACAGCATCTACCGCGCCAATCCCGACCGTCTGCGCGACTGGATCGCCATTCCTAAACCCAATGGCTACGAAGCCCTGCACACCACGGTAATGAGCAACACCGGCAGATGGATAGAGGTGCAGATCCGGTCCAAACGCATGGACGAAATAGCCGAACGCGGTTACGCCGCACACTGGCGTTACAAAAACGAAGGCATCAGTACCGAAAACGAATCGGGGCTTGATCTGTGGCTCAATAAAATCAAGGAAATGTTGGAACATTCGGGTTCCGACAATTCGTTGAGCTTCCTGAATGATTTCCGGCAGAATTTCTTCAATGGAGAAATTTACCTCTACACGCCCACAGGAGAAGTAAAATCGTTGCCGGCCGGTTCCTCGGTGCTCGATTTCGCGTTCCTTATCCACTCCGAAATAGGATTTACGGTAATCGGCGCCAAAGTAAACCATAAACTGGTGCCTATCAACCATCCACTTAAAAACGGCGACCAAGTGGAACTGATCTGCTCCAAGACCCAAAAACCCAGCGAAAAATGGCTCGGTTATGTAACTTCTTCCCGCGCCAAATCACGCATCCGGCAATGGCTTCGCGAAGAGCAGGCCAAATACTACAACCAAGGCATGGATGCCTTGCAGAAGATACTCAATGAATTGCACGTTTCCTTCACCGATGCCAACATCAGCCGCGTGCAGGATGCCTTTTCACGCAAAAACAAATCGGAACTTTTCTATGCCGTTGCCGTGGGTAAGATTGCCGAAAAAGACATCGTGGCCCTTTTCAAAGACGAAAACGAAAAGCACGAAAACTGGTTCTGGTCTTGGTTCCGCCGTAGCGGAGGCAATGACAAAGACAGACCCGAAACCAACCTGCAGGACGCCATCCAGGCGCAGGTGGAGAACAAACCCGAAAGTCTGCTGCTGGCCAAAGATGTGCACAACCTCAACTATATCATTCCCGAATGTTGCAACCCCATTCCGGGCGATGACGTTATCGGCGTGATCCTGCCCAATAAAGGCATCGAGGTGCACCGCACCAACTGCTCCAAGGCGATCGAGCTCATGTCGCAATACGGCAACCGCATCGTAAAGGCCAAATGGAAGAAAAATGAAAAAATCGGGCTTCTCACCGGCATCCTCATCAGCGGATTCGATTGTCCTGGCATGGCGCTCAAGATTCTTGAAAAAATCAATCAGGACCGCCAGATCAATATCCGTTCTATCAACATGAAAGCGGCCGAAGGCGTTTATGAGGGACAAATCATGCTCTATATCAACAATACCACCCACTTGCAGGAACTGATAGACCGCATCCGGCAGGTGGACGGCGTGGAAAGCGTGAAGCGCATCGACCATAAATAAACCGCCGGAATGCACCCTCTACTTTCGGATTAACAAAAAAAACATACCATCATGAAGATTCTCGTTCTCAACTGCGGAAGTTCTTCGCTCAAGTACCAATTGCTCGACATGGAGCAAGACGGAAAAGTCATGGCCAAAGGCCTGGTTGAAAAAATCGGATTGGCGCAAGGCAGCCTCACCCACCAAGGCTCGGACGGCGAAAAGCACAAGTTCGAAAAACCCGTTCCCGACCATCAGGTGGGCATCAACTGGGTGCTCGAATACCTGATTCACCCCCAATACGGCGTTATCAAAGACCTCAAGGAAATCAATGCGGTGGGGCATCGCGTGGTGCATGGCGGCGAAACCTTCAAAGACAGCGTGCTCATCGACAACCGTGTGATGGACGCCCTCAAAGCCTGCATACCTTTCGCCCCCCTGCATAACCCTGCCAACATCAAAGGCATCGAGTCCATGCAGGCCTTGCTGCCCGAAGTGCCGCAAGTGGGCGTGTTCGACACCTCCTTTCACCAGACCATGCCCGACTACGCCTATATGTACGCCATTCCCTACAAGTTTTACCAGACCGACCGCATGCGTCGCTACGGCTTTCACGGCACGAGCCACAAATTCGTGGTCAAGAAAGCCGCGGAATTGGCAGGCATCGACCTCAAGAACAGCAAGATCATATCCTGCCACCTCGGAAACGGCGCCTCGCTGGCAGCCGTCTTGAACGGCAAGAGCGTGGATACCTCGATGGGCTACACGCCCGTGGAAGGCCTCGTGATGGGAACCCGTGCGGGCGACCTCGACCTGGGCGCGGCCATGGCGATTATGGAAAAAGAAAACCTCACCCCCACGCAGGCCAACAGCTATTTCAGCAAGGAATGCGGGCTGCAAGGCATTTCGGAAGTGTCGTCGGATATGCGCGAACTGCGTGCCGCCGCCGCGGACGGAAACGCCCGGGCGGCCCTGGCGCTCAAGATGTTCGCCTACCGCGTAAAGAAGTACGTAGGTGCCTACGCGGCGGCCCTCGGCGGCGTGGACTTGATTCTCTTTACCGGAGGTATCGGCGAGAACGATGCCGACGCCCGCCGGCAGATTTGCGAAGGCATGGAGTTTATGGGCGTGGAATTCGATGCCGAAAAGAACAACGGCATCCACGGGCAGGACGCCATTGTCTCCAAGGCGAACTCCAAGGTAAAAGTGGCGGTGGTGACCACCGATGAAGAAAAGGTCATCGCCACCGACACGCTCAACATCATCCGCAAATAAAAAAAACAGACATACTATGGATTTTGACGTAATCGTTATCGGCAGCGGCCCCGG
>CAZPBB010000044.1:0-13058 GCA_964584745.1 uncultured Bacteroidaceae bacterium | reverse complement strand
CGATGCTGGAATATCTTGAAGGCAAGAAACTGCCCGGAGTGGAAGCTATCTTGAAATAGGGGAGAGGTGCTGAAATTACAAAAGGCTTGTGTTTTTACACAAGCCTTTTGTAAGCCATAGAGCATGTATTTTTAAACCGAAATTTTTATAAACACTCGATTAAGGTGCCCATTTTTGTTAAGGCTTTTTACTACAATTTTAAGTTTGTTGCTGTTTTTCTTGTAGAATATGCGAGAATGGATTTTCTTGACATAACCAACAAATTTATCTCCTCGATAAACCTTAATCGCAAATTTGTCATATGTGTTAGTCTTATCCATCTTCCACGTTAATACATCACCTTCTTCAAGAGTATCAGCGGGTAACTTCAAGTGCGTTAGGCTACACAATTCAGAAATAAAAGACAATCCACAAACAGGATTGTAGTTGGCAAGGAATTCAAAATTATCGGTCGGAAGTAATCCTTGGGTGTGGGCAAGAAGATAGTAATTGTCGTTCTTTCTTGTCGGATCAATCTCCCAATATTTGTAATACTGCTGAATATCTTCACGTTCCGATTTGTTTAGTCTTTGGCTAAATATGTCAAGAACGTTATCCTTATACACTTTGCCTTCACTTTCATCCGAGAAGTCAGGGTATAAAACAAAACCTTCTTTCTTTGCAGCGTCAAGGCCATCCTTTATATATCTGAATGTGATACCACTTGTTTTGGCTCTTTTTATGCGGCCAATTATAAAACGGCGACAGCCAGGGCCTTTACGCCATACGAGGAATATATGTCCAATTTTTCGCTTTTAATGCTTTGATAATTTCAAGAACCATATCTTGAAATCCATTATCTGAAATTCGTTTGATTAAATCAAAATGTTTCAGTTTCCCCTTTTTTCCCTCCCAATGAATTTCAGACTTTCCTCGGTTGATGTATGCTTCAAATTGAATTCTGTCTTTGAGCATTTGTTCGATTTTTTGGTTGCTTAATTCACGTCCAAGGCTACTTCCACTATCGTATATTGGAGAAAATGAATAAGATGGCTCAATTTGTTCATTCTTGTTTTTTTTTTAAGAAAGAAGTTTTACTAGAAGTTTGCATGGAAACAATGATTCCCCAATTTTCTTGATGCCGATCTTCGTTACCAATAATGCTATCAAAGATAATGATTTTAATAATGTTTTCAATGAAGGTTTTATTGCGAAAACGTTTGTTGAGCATGTTGTGGATAAGTTGAAATGTATAAGCTTCTTTATTTTTGATATCGTAGGAGGAATCAAAACCGGTTAGCCATTTGTATCCTTCTTGAAGTTCTGCGACTCTTGCATCAATCATGGACATAGATAAACAACCAAGACGTCCATTGTTCCATGCGACATCGTAGTGAAGAATATTAAAACCTAGAAATTTTCCGATTTCAGATGCGATGACTTCAGACCAAAATTCATAGGTATAATCAATTACAAGTTTCTTTAATGATGTTTTGAAATAGTAAAGTTTTCCATCAGAAGGGTTTTCTACAACAACCTTATCGCGTGTACCTCCCGTATTAAAATACTCATGCTCTTCCCATTTAGATATGTCAAAATAGTCTACCATAAATGATGCGAATAAGAATAAATTGAAGTTTGATATAATTTTACATAAATAATCTATGTTTTTGCTTATTCTGCTACAACTAAGTTCTTTTGTGTTTTTGGGTATGGGTATACTTGTTCTTTATAACAAAATTAGCAAAATTTTTAATAGTAGAAATGATAATCTTGTAATGAATGTATGTTAAATCTACGCTTGTGGAGTAAAAAAGACAAATTAACAAATAAGTCATAATGAAAAATCTTTAAGAAGAAAAGAAAGTTAGAAACACTTGCTGGTGGTGTTGAAAAAAATATTTTCCATGCTGTTGTTTTATTGAATCAATTTTATTAGTTTATATTTTCGAAAATTTGATTACATTTGCAAAGCATTGTTGAAACGGAGTTTGCATTTAGGAAAGCGGCTGAATTCCGACAGGCGGTAAGCATAAAAGGAGAAATCAAAAACAATAACATAAAAACAAAAGAAAGATGAAAAGAATGGCAAGGATAAGCCTTTTAGGCTTGCTGGCAATGGGTTTGTTGGCCTCGTGCAACAAAGAAGAGAAAGCGTATGAGCCGATTGAACCGGAGTTGCAGGAGGACTACACGGAGACGGCATTCGGGATGAATCTGGAAATGGTGTATGTGAAGGGAGGCGAGTTCACGATGGGGTTGACCAAGGAACAGGGATGGAATGATTTACCGGATTCGACCATCAAGAAACTTACCCGTAAGACGAAGTTGGATTCGTATCATATCGGAAAGTATGAGGTGACGCAGGCGCAGTGGAAGGCGGTGATGGGGACGGATCCCTCGTATTTCAAAGGCGACAATCTACCCGTGGAGCAAGTAAGTTGGGCGGAAGCACAGGAGTTCTGCAAGAAGTTGAGCGAAAAGACGGGGAAGAAATATGTATTGCCGACGGAGGCGCAATGGGAGTATGCCGCGCGGGGAGGCGTGCACAAGACAAAGACGAAGTATGCGGGCAGCAACGACATCGAGGCGGCGGCTTGGTATCGCGAAAACAGTTATGACCTTGGATACTCTCATCCCGATTATGGAACGCATCCGGTGGGGACGAAGAAGGCAAACGCGCTGAGCCTCTATGATATGAGCGGCAACGTATGGGAATGGTGTTCGGATTGGTATATGGACGGGTACGATAAGGCGGACGATCTTAATCCGCAGGGTCCTGCAGGTGGGGCGTACCGCGTGGTGCGTGGCGGCTGCTGGATCTACAATGCCGGGTACTGCCGGGTGTCGGCCCGGCTCAACGTCGATCCCGACTTCCGCAACGCCGACCTTGGCTTCCGCGTGGCTGTCCTTCTGTAGCTTAGGCCGGATGGATTTCCGGAATGAACAGACCGAAAGGGAGGAATCCCGTAAGGTGAAAACGAGGGCGAAAGCTTCTTAAACGGCAGGGCCAGTAAAATATTGACCTCCCTGTCGTTTTTTTTGAGGTCTATGTATAGCGGCAGTGTTCAGGATAGGGAAAAAGTTTATTTGATGGCGCAGCGTAACACGGGTTCCCCTTCGAGATAGGCTTCCAGTCGGTCGCCGATGGCTATCGGGCCTACGCCGGGAGGCGTTCCGGTAAAGAGATAATCGCCGGTACGGAGGGTGAGGAATTTGGATACGTGGCTGATAAGGCGGTCTATTGTGAAAATCATGTCGGAAGTATCGCCTTTCTGCACGGTCTGCCCGTTCTTCTTCATTTCAAAATGCAGGTTCTGCACGCCTTGCGGAAATTTTTCCTTGGGAATGAACTGTCCGATGGCGGCGGAGTTGTCGAACCCCTTGCAGATTTCCCACGGCAATCCCTCTTGACGGCAGTTCCTTTGCAGATCCCGTGCGGTAAAGTCGAAACCCAGAGTAACGGCATCATAATAGGAGGATGCGAATTTGGGTTCGATATTCTTGCCCACCTTGCAGATACGCAATACCAGTTCCGTTTCGTAATGCGGCTCTTTCGTAAAGTCGGGAATGAAAAAAGGGCGGTTGCGGATTAAAAGGGCGGTGTCGGGCTTGCAGAAAAAAACAGGTTCCTGCGGCACTTTCGCCTTGAGTTCCTTGATATGCTCCAGATAGTTTTGTCCGATGCAGATAATCTTCATGGGAAGTTCGATGCTTATTCGGTGTCGCCCAAATCGCTTGCCTCGTTGGAGTTGAGCCGTTTGCGGCGTTGTTTTTCTTCGCCTTTGTTGATCTTGTAGGTGAGGGTAACGTAGAGTGCGGTGGAGTTCTTGGGACGGCGTTTGTTGTAGGATACGAACCCCTCGCCGGTAATGGTGCTGTTCCATTGCTGGGTGTGGAACAGGTCGCTGACCCGCAGTCCTACGTTGAGTTTCTTTTGGAAAAAGGTTTTGCGCACCGCCAGTTCGCCCGCAACGCTTTGGTCGAATCTGGTCTGCCCCCAATACGAAGGGCCGCTGTAGCGGCAGGAAAGCTGCACTACAAAGTCCAAGGGCAGGTTCATCGTGGTGTTGAACCGCAGGTTGTAACTGATGCCTTCGGAAGAAGAGGATTCGTCGAGGGTTTTGTCGGAGGTGGAGTTCTGGTAGAGGCTTCCGTTAAGGCTCATGCGCCACCATTTGAGAAGTTGCTGTTCGTAGGAAATGTCGAAACCGTAGGTGTGTCCGTGGGCGTAGTTGTGGAAGGTGCGGTTGAGCAGGATCTCGCCGGTGGATTCGTATTCGGCTTCGAACTGGTATCGGCGTATGAGGTCTTGCAGGTAGCGGTAATATACCGTTACGTAAAAAGAGGAGGACTTGAGGAAAAGCGAGTAGTTGAGTTCCAGTGAATGGATGTCTTGCGGTTTCAGGTCAGGATTGCCGTAAGAGATGGAGGAAGGATAATCGGCAAAGTCGATATAGGGGTCGAGGTTGTGCGGCCGGGGACGGTTCACACGGCGGCTGTAACTGAGCTGCAGTTCCTGTTTCTGGCCTATCTTGTACGAAAGATGCACGGCGGGATAGAAACGGAAGCGGCGGTAGTCGAAACTCGTATCATCGGTCTCGGTCTCCTTGCGGGCGGTCATCAGGTCGGCTTCCATGCGCCCGCCCACCTGAAAGCTGAACTTGCCGAACTTGCCCATCAGGTTGGCGTAGATGCCGTGGTTGTGTTCGATATAATCGAACAATATGGCGGTGTCCTGATATATGTTCAGGCGGGTGTCGTAGCGGCTTACGGTCTTTTGCCACTGAACTTTGGCCTGGTATCCCACCTCGAGCGAAATTTTTTCGCTGAAAGGATGCAGGTAGTTGAGCTGGGCGTCGAAGTTGACCCCTTGCCGGTCATTGGTGGTGTTCTGCCGGGTAAAGGAAGTGTCGCTGCGGGTCAGCAGTTGGCGTTCGGTAAGGACGTTGCCATGGGAATTGTGGTAGTTTACCGTGGCGTCCAACGAAAATTCCTGCTGCGGCTTGTTGAATTTATGCACGTAGGAAATCATGCCCTGCCCGTTGAGCATCAGAGATTTGTCGGAGGATTTGCTGCCCAAGGTGCGGATCCAGTGCGGTGCGAGCAAGGAATCGGGAAAACTTGTGGAGGACGGTGTTTCCGCACGTCCGGGCTCGAAACGGCTGAAGGTTTGGGTGGAAGGATTGTCGCTCCTGCGTTCGAAATCCCATGTCTCAAAGGTTCCGCTGACGAGGAAGTTGTCTTTGGGGGTGATGCGGAAGTCCGCGCCCAGTTGGAACTTGCCGCCGTAACCGCCCCGGCGGTTGTCGCTCTTGCCGGTTTCGAGCTGGGTGTTGTCGAGTGGATAGAGCGGGTTGAGCGGGTTGTCGTCCCTGTTGTCCCGATAACTGGTGCGGGTGGAACTGCCCGAAGATCCTCGGTCGCGGTAGTTCATATCCAGGTTCGTGAAGAGCGTTACCTTTTTGAGGCCGAAACTGAGGTTGGTTCCAAGCCCGTAGCGGTTGGCGGTGGATGCCGAGGCGTAGGCGCTGCCGTTCACCCCGGTTTTCTTGCGTTCTTTGGTGATGATGTTGATGATGCCCGAAGTGCCTTCGGGATTGTATTTGGCCGAAGGATTCGAGATAATCTCGATATTGGCGATGTTGTTGGCCGAAATCTGTTCCAGCCCCAGGCCGGAAAGCGTGGCGGGGCGGCCGTCGATAAGCACGGTAACGCTCTCGCTGCCTTTCATCGAAACATTGCCTTCCTCATCCACGCTGATCGAGGGCACATTCTGCAGTACATCCACGGCCGAACCGCCGTCGCTCACCAGGCTCTGTTCCACGTTGACCACCTTTTTGTCGAGGCTGTATTCGATGGTGCGTTTCTGCCCGGTAATGGTAACGGCTTCCAGCAACTGCGCGGCGGTCTTCATATAGATCGTACCGGCGTTCAGGCTCGGTTTGGCCGAAGTGAGGCGGAAAACCTTGCCGGTTACGGAAGAGAAGCCCATCGAAGAAAAAGTGGCCTGTAGAGGTCGGTTGAGCGGCAGGTTTTCCAGATGGAAAGCTCCAGAGGCATTGGTTACCGCGCCGCCGACCATTCTGTGCGCGGCGGTATCATGTACCACCACATTGATGAATTCCAACGGCGTATTTGCACCGTATTCGAAAACAGATCCCGAAAAAATGCCGTTTTGCGCCATGCTTTCAAAGGAAAACAACAAAAATGTCCCTATCAAAACTGACAGGTAACGGAAAGTGGCCAACAAGCGGTCTTTGAGGTTTGGCAACATGCGGTTTGCGTTTTTTTTCCTGTTGATTGTATCCGTTGGAATACGGCACAAACGTAAGGCGCGCAAAAATAACAAAAATAAGCAATCGGATTTGCCGAACTTGCCGTATATTTACACATCGGTAAATCGGATTTTATCCGATATTTCCTTGCCATGGCATAATCAAAGCGAATTTGTGTTCTGCATATGGTGTAACGATAATGGCGAGAGGTTCAGGATGGAAAAACAGAAAATACGGATAAAATTACGGAGCGGACGTCTGAATTTCGTCTTGATTTCCATTTCGACGGTAATTGTGGCCGTTATGCTTTTCTTTTCGCGGGTGATGGTAGAGCAGATCAAACGGGAAGAAAAGGTAAGGATACAGAATTGGGCGATTTCCACCCAACGTCAGGCCGGCATGGCCAACCGGATACGGAGCATCTTTTCGCAGATGGAGACCGAGGAGCGGCGGTATGCCACGATTTGGACGTATGTGTATGAAAGGATATTCAGTCCGGCTTCGCCCACACCCAAGGATTTTGATTTTCTGATGCGTATCATGTCGAGTAACAACCGTCCGTTTATACTGGTGGATCGTACCGGCAAGATCATCGAATCGCACGACCCCGAAATCAATATAGTGGATTACCCGAATTTCACCCGCGAGTTGCAGGAACGGTATGCCGCTTATCCGCCCATCATGGTAGATGCGCAGGGGGTGATGTACAGGCTTTATTTCAAACCATCAGAGGTTTTTCTGGACTTACAGAATCTGTTCGCCGACTTGGACAGTTCCTTCAGTATGGAGTCCATCAACAACGTTGCCGATATCACAGTTCCGGTTATCATTACCGATGAAAGCAGGAAAGTGATTCTCGGCTATCGCAATATAGAGGAAAGTGTGTTTTATTCGCAGGCATCGATACGGCAGCAACTTAAAAAGATGCAAGCTGATAACGCGCCTGTGGAAATGCGTATTCCGGGTATGGACAATACTGTTTTTTACCTTTTCTACGAATCTTCGGCCTTTTTGAGGAAGATGCGCGTGTTCACCTTTGCCTTGTTGCTGGTGCTGTTGGCCACTATCGGCGGGGTTCTGACCTTGCTCAACTTGACAAAGAAAGTGGAACAGAACAGGGAGTGGTGGGGCATGTCGAAAGAAACTGCGCATCAGTTGGGAACGCCGCTTTCTTCGCTTTTGGCATGGGTCGATTTTTACAAGACCAAGGAAGGGGAACCGATGGCGATGGAGGATTTAGCGGAGATAGAAAAGGATGTGAAGCGGATTGAACTGGTTACAAACCGTTTTTCAAAAATAGGATCCATACCTGAATTGAGTTGGGAAAATGTGGTGCCGGTAGTGTATAAAACGGTGGCATACCTGAAAGCACGGAGTTCCAATCGTATTCAGTACACGGTGAATGTGCCGGAAGGCGCTGTGATGATGGCACAAATCAATGCGCCGCTTATCGAGTGGGTGTTGGAAAATCTTTTTAAGAACGCGCTCAACGCCATAGAAGACAACAATGGTCAAATCAATATTAGTCTGACGGAAACATCCGAACACGTGATGATAGATGTGAGCGACACAGGAAAAGGTATGAAAAAAGGCATGTTCGCCAAGATTTTCGAACCAGGCTACACCACCAAACAGCGTGGTTGGGGATTGGGGCTTACCTTGAGCAAGCGGATCGTGGAAAATTACCATAAGGGAAAGATTTTTGTAAAGAGTTCCGCTCAGTCGGTGGGAACCACTTTCCGTGTGGTGTTGAACAAGGAGTGTCGAAAGAAATGAATGTCGGCCTTTATATTCATATACCGTTCTGCCGTCGCAAATGCAGTTATTGCGCCTTCTATTCGGTGGCCAATCCGAGTGCCGCACGGCCGGAATCCTATCGGGAAGCCTTGCTGCGGGAGTATGATTATTTTCAGACACATTATTTTGAATCCGAACCGGTTTCGGTTCAAACCTTGTATATCGGCGGTGGAACGCCCTCTCTTTTCCCTGTTTCTTTTTATCAGGAACTTTTCGAGTCGCTTGCCGTCCGTATGGATTTTTCGGACATGCAGGAAGTGAGCATGGAAGCAAATCCGGAACATCTCACCTTGGACTATCTGCGCGACCTGTACGATTACACCCCCATACGGAGGCTGAGTATCGGTGTGCAGTCCTTCAATGATGCGGACTTGCGTTTTCTGAACCGCCGTCATAGCGGTCAGGAAGCCGAGCGCGCCATAGAAAACGCTCGTAAGGTGGGTTTTGACAATCTTACGGTCGATTTGATGTATGGGCTGCATCCCGAAAGAGAGAGAAGTTTTTGGACAGACAACCTGCATAGGTTGCAAAGCCTGCAACTGCCGCATTTCTCAGCCTATGCGCTTACGGTGGAGCCTGGTACGGCATTATCCCGCAAGATTGAAATCAAACAAACCCGTATCGCGGACGAAGATGTTTTGGAAAGCGAATATTTTCAGTTGCAGGAATTCGCGTGGAAAAACGGATACGAGGCTTATGAAATTTCCAATTATGCTAGAAATGGCGCGTATTCTCGCCATAATTGCAATTATTGGCGAGATGTGCCTTATATAGGATTGGGCGCTTCGGCACATTCTTACATTGGCGACGAAAGGCATTGGAATGTATGCGATGTGGCTACCTATATGGCTGATCCCGTGGTGGGCAAACAGGCTGAGCGATTGCGTGAGGAAGACCGATACCATGAATATGTCATGACAGCCCTGCGTACGATATGGGGGGTGGAACAGAAAAAAATAGAAATGTTTTCTCCTGTTTTGCAACAAGCGTTCCATCAATGTGCCGAGCGGCAGGAAAAGGCCGGTAATCTGGTTCGTAGGGGGAGTGCCTATGTGGTTCCTTTCTCGAGGCGGTTGTTGACTGACGGTATAGCCGCCGAATTTTTTTAGAAAAAAAACATGAAGGAAATAGCGATTTTGTTGATTGGTATTGTGATGCTTACGCTTACATGTGTATGGGCGCAGGAGCCTGAGGCGGTGAGGGTTGAACTTCCGGTACTGGAAGGCGATTCTCCTTTCGAGGTGTTTCCCTTGGGTCGTATAGGGGTATTGGTGGTGATGAAGCAGAATGAGATAGTATCCCTTACTTCGGAAAGGGGGGAGCGTCCGCGGCGCAGCATTTGGTTTTACGATGAAAACCTGCGTTTGCGTTGGCATACCGAGATAGAAACAGCCGCTGCTTATCGTTATGTAGGGTATCGCAGGGAAGAAGACAGCGTCCGTTTCGTACTTACCTCCTTGTCGGAAAAAACCGAGAAGAAAGACCTACCTGCTTTTCTTGAAGTTGCCGTTTGTCTGGCCGATGGCCGGTATAGCCGACGCGAACATACAGTGGAATCTACCCTTAACAGGATTTCGCTTCCTGAAGTCCGTATGTGGGGGCGGTTTTGGTATTTCCTTGCTGTGCAGAAGTCGGAATATTTCTATGGTTGCTTCGATACGGAAAAAGATACGCTTTACCGTTATCCGATCGCTTCTGCCAAAGATTTCGACTGTTGCGATTGGCAGACGGACAATGCGGGCAATACCTGTTTTTTGTTTCGGGATGCCAGAATGGACGATACAGATTTGTTTCTTGTGGAATATTCCGTTACGGGAGAGGAAAAACGGCGTGTCAAGATCGCATCTCCCCGCAACGATATAAGGCTTACGGATGCCTGTCTGGTATGGGTGGGAGAGGATAAGATGTTGGTGGGGGGAAGCTGGAATCTGGCGCGTGCCAGACAGTCGGTTTCTATCTACGATCGCGGAACGGAAACCATGGGCCTTTTCGCTTTGCGTTATGAAGGGGGAAAGGTGCTGAATTTCTGGATGATGCCTTATTTGGATTATCCGTTTTTAGACACTTTGTTGGGAAGTAAGGAGCAGTATCGGCTGGCACAGGCCAGACAGCGGGCAAACGGCCGTGCCATCATGCCCGATTATCTTTGCAGGCTTTATCTTACCCCTTTCGACACAAAATTCGCGCTTACTGGCGAAATCTACGAAAGGGTGGTAACCACCACTACCGAAACTTCTTACGACTTTTATGGCAGGATGATGCCCTATACCCGCGTTAATTTCGAGGGTTTCCGGTATAAAAACGCCTTTTTTTCGGTGTTTGATTCCTTAGGGAACAATACCGGCAATTCGGTATTCGATATTGAACATACTTTTCTGTATGAGGCTCTTTCCCCTTTTACGGTGGCGGTGGAAAATGCCGAGGGGGAACTATTGTACGGGTATATCAGCCAGGGAATCGTTTATTACCGCAATATATGGAACCAGGCCGGCATTGGCTCATTGCGGAACTTCCGGCTGGGCTTTCTCCTGGCGGGAGACCGGTTGCAGAAAACTTGGAACGAGGGGATAAAGGTCTGGTATCCGGGTTGTCTTTTGGCTTACGGATACCAACAATTGCATAATTCCCGTCGAAAAGGGAAAAACCGTCAGCCCGTCTTCTACATGAATAAGGTAATGGTTTCAGAGAACCCCGAAGATTAAAGGTTTATACTCATTAAAGAATCGCGATCCGACAGATGTTTTCAGCCATGCTGAAAATGCCGCTTTCTATCTCTACGGTGGTTTCCCTGTTTTCTGAATCCACAATCCGCACTTTTCCTTTTTGTAACAAGGCGATTACAGGCGCGTGGTTTTCCAACACTTCAAACGAACCGTCTGCACCGGGCAGTTGTATCAGTTTGGCTTGGCCTTCAAAAAACGTTTGGTCGGGATCGGCGATAATCAACTTCATGGTCGGGATTTATACGGTTCTTATCAGGCTTCGGCCAGGATTCTGGCGGCTTTTTCTTTCACATCTTCAATTGTACCCACCATGTGGAAAGCCTGTTCGGGATATTCGTCCATTTCACCGTCCAGAATGGCCTTGAAACCGGCAATGGTGTCTTCTATCTTCACGAACTTTCCGGGCAGCCCCGTAAAGGATTCCGACATGAAGAAAGGTTGCGAGAGGAACCGCTGTATCTTGCGTGCGCGGTTCACCACCAGTTTGTCTTCCTCGCTGAGTTCTTCCATACCCAGAATGGCGATGATATCCTGCAGTTCGCTGTTGCGTTGCAGGATATTCTTGATACGTTGGGCCGTCTGGTAGTGTTCCTTGCCTACGATGCGCGGGGTCAGGATGCGGGAACTGGAGGCCAAGGGATCCACGGCAGGGAAGATACCAAGTTCAGAAATCTTACGGCTCAATACCGTGGTGGCGTCCAAATGTTCAAAAGTGGTGGAGGGAGCAGGGTCGGTAAGGTCGTCGGCCGGTACATAAACGGCTTGCACCGATGTGATGGCGCCATGTTTGGTGGAGGTGATGCGTTCCTGCATCAAGCCCATTTCGGTGGCGAGGGTGGGTTGGTAACCTACCGCGGAGGGCATACGGCCCAAAAGCGCGGAAACTTCCGAACCGGCTTGGGTGAAACGGAAAATGTTATCGACAAAGAATAGGATATTGCCCCCACCTTGGTCGCCGCCCTTATCGCGGAAATATTCGGCTAACGTAAGCCCCGACAATGCCACGCGGGCACGGGCGCCGGGTGATTCGTTCATCTGTCCGAAAACCAAGGTGGCCTGCGATTTTCTAAGGGCTTCGTGGTCTATTTTGCTCAGATCCCAGTTGCCCTCTTCCATGCTTTTCTTAAATTCTTCGCCGTATTGGATAACGCCCGATTGTATCATTTCGCGCAACAGGTCGTTGCCCTCGCGGGTCCTTTCCCCCACACCGGCAAATACGGTTTGTCCCGAGTATTGTTTGGCAATGTTGTTAATCATTTCCATGATAAGCACTGTCTTGCCTACCCCTGCGCCGCCGAAAAGCCCTACCTTGCCCCCTTTCATATAAGGTTCAATCATGTCGATGGCCTTGATGCCCGTGAACAACACTTCCTCGCTGGTGGTAAGTTCATCGAATTCAGGCGGGTTACGGTGTATGGCACGGCGTTCCGAAGTAGGAATATCCCCGATGCCGTCGATGGGCTGGCCGATCACGTTGAAAAGCCGTCCATTGATATCTTCTCCCACCGGCATGGATATACCCGTACCCAGAGCGGTAACTTCCATGCCTCGGAAAAGGCCGTCGGTGGAGTCCATCGAAATGGCGCGGACAGTTCTTTCGCCCATATCCTGCTGACATTCCAACACTACCTTGTATCCGTCGGAACGTACAATCTCCATTGCTTCATAGATAACGGGAATCCGTTGTCCTTCTTCAAAATATACATCAACCACCGCTCCGATGATCTGAGCGATTTTTCCTTTGCTTGTGTTTGCCATGTTTGTAGGATGCTTGAATGGAAAAACTTGCCGTTAGCGTCTTTTTTCAGTAAAGTTGCCCCCGATAGGTGTAGCGGGAGCCGGATGCACATTGGCCTTGACTGGCTTCTTTGGAATCTTCCGGTTTTCGCTCAATCCGCAATAATCAGGCGTTCGGATAGGCGCGGAACTCTGTCTGGCGGGAGCACAGGCGCAACAAAGGGCGGCGGCGGCAAGGGCGGCCACCGATCCACGCAGGAAACGGAAAGTATTCTTTGACATAGGAATTAAAGTTTAACGGGTTGTCCTATACCGTTCTTGTACGGCAATGGGCAAAGATAATGAAAAATTTCTTGTCTGTCCTTTAAATTATCGTATTCAAAATAAAAACACTAATTTTGCGGCCCTGTCGGAAATCGGATTTGGAGGTGGGGATGGACTTGTGGAAAACCTGAAAAAGACAGTTGCGCAAAAACAATATAAAAAGTGACAGATATGAGCATTGCCATGAATCCGCACCCCATGGTGCAGTTTCTCCAGAAAC
>CAZPBB010000043.1:0-13084 GCA_964584745.1 uncultured Bacteroidaceae bacterium | reverse complement strand
AACGGTTTGGCGATGGTGTTTACCGGTGTGCGTCATTTCAGGCATTAATGGATTGGACTTGCGCTTACGGCTTGACGGACACTTCCTCTGACCAGCGAATTGAAAGACAAGAAAATTTCTTATGAAAACAAAAACGATAGTCCGGATGCTTTGGTTCTCGGCATTGGCGTGCGGCACGGCATTTCCCGGATGGGCTCAGGAAAAAATGCAGAATAAAGAAATTACGGTAGATTCCATCTATCTTTCACCGGCCTTCACCCAGAAGGGCTTGAGCGGGGCGGCTTCCTTGCTGGAAGAAAAAGAGTATTACTCGCTCGAAAAAGGTATTCTTTACCGATGTGTCCGTCAAAAAAGCGGCAAGGTGAAGAGGACCGAAGTGCTGAACCCGCAGGCAGACAATGATTTCAGAGACAAGAAATGGCAGGCGGTAAGTTTTGTCTTTAACAAAGACAAGAGTAAATTGCTGTTACTTTCCGCACCAACCCCCATCTATCGACGTTCGGCTACCTGGCAGGCGACGGTGTGGAGCGGGGATAAAAAAGAGGGCTTTACCCGTCCTTTGGTATTGAGCGAAAAGGGAGCGGTACAGGAAGTTACATTCAGCCCTGACGGCACTAAAGTGGCCTATATACGCAACAACGATCTTTATTATACCGATTTGGCAAGCGGAGTGGAACATGCGGTTACAGCCGATGGCGAAGTGAACAAGATACGGAACGCCCATACCGATTGGGTATATGAGGAGGAATTCGGTTTTACCAAAGCCTATGACTGGCATCCCGATTCGCGCGCTATCGCTTACTTGAAATTTGATGAATCTGCCTTGAAAGAGTTTGAAATGACGATATGGGGGGATCTCTATCCGCAGATTTACCGTTATAAATATCCAAAGGCAGGGGAGGCCAATTCCCGTGTGAGCCTGTGGCTTTATGACCTGGATATCGACCGCAACCGCGCCTTATCGTTGCAAGGCGATTCTATTGAATATTATCCGCGTTTGTTTTGGAATAGGTTCAGCAAGGAATTGATAGTCTATACGCTGAATCGGCATCAGAACCATTTCAGGATTTGGGCGGTGAACACGCTGAATAAATCGCGTATAATTTACGAGGAACGGAATCCCGCTTATGTAGAGATTAACGACAACCTGCATTTTCTGCAAGATGGAAAACGGATGTTGCTTACTTCCGAAAAAGATGGATACAACCATATATGGCTTTTCGATACCGATAAAAAGCATGACGAAGGATTGTTGCTGACGCCCGGGGCCTATGACGTTACAGAAGTGTATGGGGTGGACGAAGCCAACGGACGGGTGTTTTTTCAGGCGGCCTATACTTCGCCGGCCGATCGCGATCTGATGTGCGTGGGATTGGACGGACAGAACCTTCGTCAGCCGGCTTTCGACATGCAACGCAAGGGCGGTTGCACTTACGCCTTGTTCAACAATGATTTTACCTACATGATTCTGGAACATTCGGATGCCAATCATCCGGTGGCCTATTATCTCTATTATGTGGGACAGACCGATGAACAGTTGGTGAATTGTTTGGAAGCCAATAACCATGTGGAGGAGACGTCCATGAACTATGGTTTTGTGGAAAAGGAATTCTTCAGGATTCCGGTGCCGCTTACGGGAGAGGAGGCCAACCGTTTTATGGCGGACAAGTTCTTCGGTATCCATCGGATGGAACAGAAGGGTAAGGGCATGACACGCCATGAAAAACAGGTGATGTTGCAGGCCTGGATGATGAAACCGGCTGAAATCGGCACGCCGCAAGCGGAGGGCAAACGATATCCGGTGCTGATGTTTCTATATGGAGGTCCAGGTTCCCAGCAGGTGATGAACGAATTGAGACCCTATCAGATTAAGGATTACGCCTGGTATCAGATGCTGGTGCAACAGGGGTATATCGTGGTGTGTGTGGATAACCGGGGTACCGGCGGCAGGGGAGAGGCATTCAAGAAATGCACTTACCTTGAACTCGGCAAGTACGAAACGCAGGATCAGATAGCCGCCGCCCGTTTTTTGGCAGAATTACCTTATGTGGATGCAAGCCGTATCGGCATTTGGGGATGGAGTTATGGCGGCTTCATGTCTTCCAATTGTCTTTTCCAAGGAAATGATGTGTTCAAGGCGGCTATGGCTGTGGCACCGGTAACCAACTGGAAGTATTATGACAATGTCTATACCGAGCGTTTTATGCGCACGCCGCAGGAAAATCCCGATGGATACCAACTTAATTCTCCTATCCATTACGCGGGTAAGTTGAATGGTGCCTATCTGCTGGTACATGGCACGGCCGATGACAATGTACATTTCCAGAATGCAGTCGATCTGGTTACGGCACTTCAGAATGCGGGCAAACAGTTCGATTTTGTGATGTATCCCAACAAAAATCACGGCATGACAGGCAAGGAGGGTTCGGCACGCCGCCATCTGTATCACAAACTCACCGATTTTATTCTCAAGAACCTATAATGAGAACCTACGGGCGCACGCTTTTTGTCGGAATTCTCTTTCTTTGGACTACCGCTTTCCGAAGTGGGGCCGTGGCGCATACTCTGTTTTCTGATACTTTGCCAGATGTGTCCGACTATACAGTGAAGATAAGCGGTATCGCCAAAGGCGCAGAGGGCAGGGACATCGTGTGGCGTGCTGATGCCGATGCCTTTACGCCACAGTATGTGGAATTGGGACGGGCAAAAATCGATGACAGCGGCTGCTTTACGCTTACTACCGACCTCGTGTCGGGCATCATGCCCACCTATCTGGTTATCGATTATTATTCCACGGGGCTGTTTGTTGAGGCAGGGCACGAATACCGTTTGCAGATGGCTGATTTTGACTATTTCACAGACGAAAGGATCAACGCATTCATTGTCTCCGACCAACTGCCTTCGCTCCGTTATGTATTGCTTACCTCCGATGGTCATTTGGACACCGCTGACCGCAATTCCTTTTTGGGACGTTATTCCTTTTTGTACAGCCGTATGTTGCAACGCGATTTCGAAAAGATCAATATCCGTAAGGACACGCGGCCGGTAAAGGCTTTTATGCGTCTTTCCGATTCACTTTTCGCCGATGTGCGGGATACTTTCTTCAATGCCTACCGTGCCTATACGGAGGCGGGGCTGAAGTCTTTTGCCGGCATGGCATCGCCCAAGGAACTCTATCGGGATTATATAGAAAACCGCCCTGTGGATGCAAACAATCCGGCTCAGATTGAATTTTTGAAGAATTATTATCTGGACTACTTCATTACCAACCGTTTTCTGCCGGCCGGGCAGATACAGCGTATCCTGAAGAGAAACGATATCTCGGCTCAGATACGTTGGGAAATGCTTTCTGACAGCATGGGCTTGGATTATTCATTACGCGGAGAATCTTTGCGGGAATGGGTATTGTTGTATGCTTGTTTTCAGGTGTGGGACGATGAAGCATGGAAAGGAAAAAACATGCGCGAAATGTTGGAATATGGCGGTGCTCATACCAAATTTGCACGCCATGCCGAGGCGATAGCGCATTTTTTGGAATGGAAAGATCAAGCAGAGAAACGACATTATTTTACGGGCGTGGAACTCTGCGATACCTTGCAAAACTGCCTGCCGGTAGACAGTTTATTGGAAGCAGGTCTGTTTCATTATTTCGTATTCGTGCGTGCCGATTATGCGCGGTGTCCGACTTGCGGCGAGGAGACGAACCGTCTGCTTACGGTGTGGAAAGGGCTTTCGGAAAAAGAGAAGTCGGCGATAAAAATCATTTATGTGAACTGCGACTATACCTATCCGCGCTATTATCATGATGCGATGAAACATCGCTATCCGTGGCCATATCTGCATTTCAACGGACAGATTGACTGGATAAGGACCATCGATGCGGCCCGTTTTCCCGCTTACATATTGGTGGACGACAAGGGTAATGTGCTCAATGCCGATTTTAATGCACCGAGTGAAAATATTGAAAAAATATTCAAACAGATGGCGACGCTTAAAAGTCGGCGCGATCGGCAAAAAAACGATTTGAAAGATACGCGATAGAGGCGTACATATGGGGTAGACGTTCCTTTATTTCTGGATAGGAGAACCAGCAGGCTTGCGTGATGCCTTCTTCGGTTTGCGGAACGGGAGGTTGCATCATGTCGGTTTCCATACTGAACCAGTTCGATTTCTTGATGCAAATCTTTTTTTCAAGATTGGTGAAGACATGGTAAGTAGTGCAGATAAAGTCTTTGAGGTGAAGACTATGCATACCTGTTTCTTCCTGAACTTCGCGCAAGGCATTTTCCCTATCGGTTTCGCCCGCTTCCTTTTTGCCTTTGGGCAAATCCCACATCTGATTCCGGTAAATATATAGATAGCGCTTCCCTCCTTTCGGATCAGGGGCGCTCACCAAACCGCCCGCCGCCTCAATAACGGGAAAACGGGTGATAAATCGATTGAAAACGTTTTTCTCGTTCCCCGCACAATTGATATGAACAAGGGCATGACGTGGCATGCGATTAAGTTTTTCCCGTATTTCCGCCAATGGTTTTTCCAACATCTCAATAGGTAGGATATCGCATGCAAGATGGCTGGCGGATTCCCCTGCGGGAACGAACAGCAAGGTTCGATTTTCGATAAATAGTTGTTCCATTGTAAAAACATGGGGTGGAGAATGATGCGTTTCTCCACCCCGAAGGCTATCAGATTCTTTTCAGTATTTCTTTGGTGAGTTCCCAAAAGCGCGTAACGGTAGAGAGTTCGAGCCTTTCATCGGGCGAATGCACCCCGCGCATGGTGGGGCCGTAGGAAACCATGTCCATATCGGGATATTTTTCGCTGAAAAGACCGCATTCCAAACCGGCATGAATGGCCAGGGCCTTGCCTTCTTCATCGAAAAGGTCTTTAAAGGTATTCAACACGGTTTTGAGAATGGGTGAGGCGGGATTAGGTTTCCAACCGGGATAGCCTTCGCTGTGCGTGGTGCGGGCCCCGATAGTCTGGAAGCAGGCGGCCACCCGTTGCGCAGCCTCATATTTGGCGCTTTCCACTGAAGATCGTTGGCTGGTGGTGATGAGGATATGGTCTTCGAGTGTTTTCACAGCGGCCAGATTAGTGGAAGTTTCCACAAAGTTCTCGATTTCATCGCTCATGCGCAATACCCCGTGCGGACAGGCGAAAAGCGCCCGTATCAGTTTCTGACGGTTTTCTTCGGCCAATACCTTATCGGGAGTGGCGACAGAAACAGCCGAGAGCGTAACATTGGGCTCGGTAACGTGGTATTCATTCACGAAAATCCGACAGAATCTTTCCACTTCCTGTTTGAGCGCGGCCTCCTTGTCTTTAGCGATACCGATGCAGGCGGTTGCTTCGCGGGCGATGGCGTTGCGCAGGTTGCCGCCTTCGAATCGTGCAAGTCGATAGGGCATGACCGATTCAAGATGATAAAGGAATCGTGCCAGAAGACGATTGGCGTTGCCTCTGCCTTTATTGATATCGTCGCCCGAATGGCCGCCGAGCAAGCCTTTTACAGAAAGGTCGAAATACGACATCGCGGCATCTGCCTTTTCCTTTACGCAAGGATATTCTATAACGGTATCGATACCGCCCGCACAGCCAATAAAGAACAATCCGTCATCTTCTGAATCGAGGTTGAGCAGGATCTTCCCGTTCAGAAATCCTTTTTGCAGTCCGAAAGCACCGGTGAGCCCCGTTTCCTCATCTACGGTAAAAAGACATTCGATAGGGCCGTGTTCAAGGTTGTCTGCCGCCAATATGGCCAATTCAGTGGCTACGCCTATACCGTTATCGGCACCCAAAGTGGTATCTTTGGCCTTGAGCCAGCCGTCTTCCACATGCACTTGTATGGGATCTGTATCAAAGTTGTGCGTGGAGGTACCGTTTTTCTCGCAAACCATATCGATATGGCTTTGCAGAATTACTGTGGGACGGTTTTCATGTCCGGGGGTGGCCGGTTTGCGGATCAAAACGTTGCCGGTGGCATCGGTATGCACTTCAAGCTGGTGTTGCTTGGCGAAATCCACCAGATATTCCCTTATCTTTTCTTCTTTTTTGGAAGGGCGGGGAATGCGGAGAACATCTCCAAAATACTTCCAGAGCAGTCTAGGCTCCAGAGTGTCGAGAATTTCGTTCATGTCTATATGATTTTGATGTTTTTCACTAAAAAAGATGCCGGAAGGGAGTGAGCAACCATTCCATGAAACGGGTGATTTTGGGAGTGTTCAACCATTTTTCGTAATCGAAATCGGTGGAATGTGCCGCCGTGCCGTCTATATGCGTTTGCAACAGACTTATGATTTCGGGATTTTCTCCGTAGAGCATAATTTCGTACTGATAACGGAAACTACGGTAGTCCATATTGGCTGATCCGAGTAAAAAACGCTTCTTGTCTATCAACATACATTTGGCATGAAGCAGATCGGGTGTGTAGAATTTCCATTGTATACCGGCCTTGTGGAGCTGCCCCATGTATTTGTTGCGAAGGATATCCACCAATGAAACATCCGAATGTAGGGGAACATGCGCCACCACATGTACACCCCGTTTGGCGGCGTTGACCAATGCCTTTCTGATTCTATGCCCTGGCAGGAAATACGGCGTTTCAAGCAAGATTTCCCCTTTGGCGTTTTCAATCAGTTTGAGCATATAGTTGCGTACCGTTTGGAAATAGGGAGTAGGAGTGTCTTGTACAATGCTGAATCCGTGGTAACGCACCTGTTTTATCTTTTCGAAAGGCGCCAGCTCGTATAACTTGTATTGGGCGTAACTGTTGAGAAAGCAACCTTTGAATTTGCGGGTGATGGGGTTTTCCATCCGCAGGTTCAAATCGCGCCAATTGAGCGAGTAGGCGGTGAGGTTGGACGAACCTATGTAGGTGATGCGGTCATCGATAAGCACTAATTTTCGATGATTGCGGGTATTGTTTTTTGCAAACGAGTTGGAGATGAAGAATTTTATTTTCTTGAAGAATCGCAACTGCACGCTGGCGGCGGTCAATTCATCTAAAAACTCTGACGGTTTTGTACCATAGGCATCCACCAACAGTTTTATTTCTATTCCTTCTTTGGCTTTTTCCAAAAGGGCATCCTTTACACGGTGTCCGATGGCATCATCGTTGAATCGGTATGTTTCAAGGTAAATGTATTTCTTAGCCTGCCGTAAGTCTTGCACTAATTCAGTAAAGAATTGCAAGTTGTCGTCAAAAAGCCTGAAAGAAGATGGATAGGGTTCAGCCATGATGCTTCATAGAGGTTAAACGGAGGCAAATCTACAAAAAAACGCCTGAAATAGGAGGCATTTTATAGAAAACTTGCTTGGAATATGTTGCGCGAAAGGATGTTGGATATAACAAAAAAGGCGACCCTTTCAGGGATCGCCTTTTTTGTTTGGGCAGGCTTTGTACTTTCAGCCGGAAATGTTAGAAATAAAACGGACGATTGTCTTCGATTTTAGCGGCTTTTTCCAACGCCGAGTTGACGGTATTGGAGGCATTCTGCCTATATTGGGTCGTGGCGGTCTGAATCATCCGGTCTACCTGAGCGGCAGAAGCGGGCGCGGAGAGTATATTGTAAACCATTACCCGATAGATGCCCGCATTACCTTGGATAGGTTTCGAGAGAACGTCTTTTTCAAGACCGCATATCGAACCGATCACCTTGGGTTCGTAAGCACCACCCATCATCGGGTAGGCATTCATGCGGAGATTGGTGGCGGTATCAATGGTAAGGTTGAGCGACTGCGCCAATTCTTCAAGAGAGGAAGCGGCGTTCATCTTCTTGACGGACTCGCGGTATTTCTTTTCCATTTTCACCATCTGTTCAACTTGCGGAATCTCCATTGCGCGGTCAAGCGGCATATACTCCTTTTCGTTTATGGTTCTCAAGCCGGCAATCATATACCGGTTCTCGGACTCGAACACTTGATTGGCCACCGAACCTTCCTTGGCGTCTTTATTGAAAGCCCAACGGATCACTTCCCTGGAACGGGTAGCACCGGGCAGGTTGGTTTCGAGTTCTGTAACAGAAGCCTGACGTACCAGAAGCCCCATATTGCGGGCGGCCGAATCCAAACGGCTCAATTTGCCGTTACACTGCCCCAACAATTGGTTGGCACGGGTATAAATATTTTTGGTGGTGGCGGCGCTGGGTTCGATGGGAACATTGATAAGGGCAGCCAGCACTTTCTTTACCGGTTGTGTCTTTTCGACGATATACAGCACGTGAAATCCATTAGGGGCTTCCACCACTGTAACCTGACCGGCGGGCGTGCGGAGAATGGCGCGGTTCAGATACCCCACGAAACTGCCGTCTTTAATCCAGCCCAGATCGCCCATATTCTGCGATACGGTGGGATCTTCCGAATAGGCCAGGGCCAACTGCGGAAAAGCGGGGATGTTGGCATTGATGACACGCTGCAACGAATCCGCCAATTGACGCGTCTGTTCCTTATTGCGACCACTTTGGCTACCGGCTTCGGTATAGGAAAGGAAAATATGTTGCAGACGAATTGAATCAGGACGCACCTGTACGTCCATCAATTTGGCCATCTGGAAAGATTTCCCCATGCGACGCGGACCGATAACGGTACCTGCCTGTGCGTGGAAAAGGGTATCCCAACCAGGAAAAATTTCCGATTGGGTACGGTAAATACTGTCGAAACGTTCACCCGTGGTAACGGCGTTAACAAAATCGGGAACATCGGTCTCATTTACAAATTCAGCATAGAGATCGTTCACGCTCTTTTCGATTTCGGCCATGTCCTGTGCCGTCGGCGTTACGTCAAACACTACGTAGTCAATGCCACGGCTTTTGTTCTGACGGAACATGTATTTGTTTTCGTTATAAAATTTCTGGAAGTCGGAACGGTTTACCTTGATGGAGGAATCGGGAATCGACTCATAGGGAAGCAACACGTAGCGAGCATCCATCGTGGCGGCTATGGCCCCGTTCATGAAGGCGGCGAATGCCTTGGGCATGTAGAACGACTGGGCGGCGAGGTTGTAATATTTTTCCTTGAGACGTTCGTTTTTAATGATACGTTCCAATTCGGTAAGGGCGGCTTTGTCTTGTGCGGAAAGTTGGTCAAAATTGCTGATGATGTTCATCACCTGTTGGCGATCGTACAAGCCTGTTTGAGGATTGGTGAAGTATTGATAGAGATAGGGGCTGATGAACTTTCCGTAGTACATATCGTTCATTTCGGCCGTCGTTACCTGGAGCCCCGCGTTTTGACAAGCTTCTTCCGTCAACATATTGGTAACCATACGTTGCCAGGCCATGTTACGGATCTGGTTCATGTCTTCATCCGTAATCTTGATGTCCGCACCTTGAGCCCGTTTGTATTGTTCGGTAATTTGGTCAACATCATACGAAAAGCGGTCGTAAGAAACCGTTTCTCCATTGATGACCGCTACGGGAGGGGCACTTTGTCCTCTTCTTCCGAAAGCGTCCTGTACCACAAATCCGATGATGGCGATCCCAATCAAAGCCACCGCGAGGCCGGCGTGTTTCCTGATTTTGCCGATAATAGCCATTTCCTAGTTTTTTTTGGATAAGTAAAATTTTTCTTCCAATAAGCATCCTTCTTTCTTTGGAGGGAAGCAGGTTCTTACATGCCCCCAATCCTGAAAAGAAGGGGCAAATGTATAAAAATATTGCTATTTGTGCAAGGTTCAAAATAAATGTATATCTTTGCAGTCTCATAGAAATGTTTGTAACAAACGTAAAAATACAATCACTTAAAAAAAAATTGTCATGAAAAAGTTGGTTCTCGCATGCACTTTGGCCGCAGCTTTCGCCTTTGTAGCCTGCAAGTCGAACAAACCCGCCGAAACTATCGTTGAGGCTGAAGAAACTGAAGTTGTAGCTGAAGCTCCTGCTTGCGATACGGCTGCTTGCAAGAAAGCCTGCCCCGAAGAAGCGCAGATGGAATGCAAGAAAGTTTGCGACAAAGCCGAAGCTGCTGAATAATTTTTAGTTTTCGGTAAAAAAAAGCCGGTAAACGTTTGTTTGCCGGCTTTTTTTATCATCCATTATCTATCTTCAAATCATATCGCCGTAAAGGCTGGATGCACCTATCCCATCCCCGAATATCCTTTTTATATATCCCTGTGTGAGCGTTTTCTTCCCAATAAATAGAAGCGTACACGATTTTTCCGTTTATCCGTAAGTTGCCGTTGTAAAAGATGATGGCTTCCGGCAACCTGTATTCGCCGCAATCCATGATATCCGACAAAGCGCAGTGGGTTTCGTGGGCTTTTTCTGATTTCACTTCAATCGGCAGCACTTTACAGTCCAATTCCAGCACAAAATCGAGTTCACACCCAAATTTCCTGTCATAAAACATTGTATAACATCGACTTGTTTCATTGTTGATAACTTTTTTCGTGTCAAAATCCCGATAATTTCGAATTGAAGCGTTTATAACATGTGGTCAACATTCCCGCACCGATATTGAAAGCGGTCGGTTGAAAACATACTTTAATGTTTAACAAATAGCTTATGCCTATGATTGCTTTTTATGGCTTTGAAACACGTCACCTATATCTGTTGCTTCTCGTATTTTTTGTCGCCGCCGGTAAACCGGCGGCGTTTTTTTATGCGCGATCTGACACGTTTAGCCTTTCTTTAAATGCACGCTTTTTAATACCTTTGCGTTCGGGTCGGTTTGTACAGACCAACGTTCATTTTAAGGAAAAACAACCAAACAAACGATAAACGATGTTGCAGACAGCACAACTCGAAAAAATGGCCGCACAGGTACGCAGAGATATTATCAGGATGATTCATGCGGCAAAATCAGGCCATACAGGCGGTTCACTGGGGTGTGCCGATTTTATGACCGTATTGTATTTTAATGTATTGGAGCATAATCCAGCAAAATTTTCGATAGAAGGAAAAGGGCAGGATGTATTCTTCCTTTCCAACGGCCATATCGCTCCGGTGCTTTACAGCGTTCTGGCGCGTACCGGCTATTTCCCCGTTTCCGAATTGGGCACCTTGCGCCAATTGGGAAGCCGTCTGCAAGGGCATCCCAGCGTTTCCCACCATCTTCCCGGCATCCGCATGGCCTCCGGCTCGCTGGGGCAGGGCATGTCGAACGCCATCGGCATGGCTTTGGCCAAGAAAATGGACGGCGACCGCCATATTGTCTATACCCTCCACGGCGACGGCGAATTGGAAGAAGGGCAGATTTGGGAAAGCGCCATGTTTGCCGGAGCCAAGAAAGTGGATAACCTTATCTCGGTGGTGGACCACAACGGCTTGCAGATAGACGGCGCCACCAAGGACGTGATGGATCTGGGCGATCTGAACGCCAAGTTCACCGCTTTCGGCTGGGATGTGCTTTCCATGGACGGTAACGATGTGGCCGCTGTGGAACAGACGCTCCGCACCGCGAAGGAACATACGGGCAAAGGCAAGCCGGTGATGATTGTGATGCGCACCGAAATGGGGCATGGCGTGGATTTCATGAAGAACCTCGCCAAGTGGCACGGCACCGCGCCCGACGATGAACAGGCCGAAGCCGCTCTGCGACAGATTCCCGTAACAGAATACGGTGATTACTAAATAAAAACAGCGAATGCGAAAAATCAACCCTCTATACAGGTATGGCCTCAAGCTCCTTACCGTGCTTGGGAGTGTTCTCTGGATAGGCATTCCGTTGTCGCAGGCGCAGGTGGAACCACGTCCGTTGAACCGTATCCTGCTGATCTACGATGCCTCCAATTCAATGAATGCCCGTTGGCAGAGCGCGTCCAAGATGGCGATATCAAAGCGGCTCATTACCGAAATCATCGACTCGTTGGCGACGGTTCCCAACGTGCAGTTGGCTTTACGCGTATATGGTCATCAAAAGCCCTATCCGCCACTGGATTGCGGAGACAGCAGGTTGGAAGTGCCTTTTTCTTTCGGCAACGGAAAAAGAATCAACCAGGTAATTCGAGGACTCACCCCCAAAGGTTCAACGCCGATAGCCTATTCGCTTACCGAGGCTGCCAAGGATTTTCCTCCTTGTGAAAACTGCCGTAACCTGATTATCCTTATCACCGATGGTATCGAAGAGTGTGGGGGAGACCCTTGCGCGGCCTCACGATACCTGCAACGACAGGGTATCGCACTCAAACCTTTCATTATCGGTATCGGCAATGATTTTACTGATGAATTCCGCTGTGTGGGCGAATATTTCGATGCTTCAAATGAAAAGGATTTCGTACGGGCATTCGAAATCGTGATTTCACAAGCGTTGAACACCACTACGGCCCAGGTAAACTTGATAGATGCCGACGGCAGTCCCACGGTGAGCAACTTGAACATGACCTTTTATGATCATGTGTCGGGCAAGGTGATTTACAATTATGTACATACGCTCAATTATTACGGTAATCCCGACACGCTTACGCTCGATCCGCTCCATGTGTATGACGTGGTGGTGCATACATTACCGCCATCCCGGCTGGATTCGGTGGTGGTGCATACCGGCCGACATAACACCATCGCCTTGCCGGCCGCCCAGGGAAATCTGGTGGTGAGCATGAAAGGCTCCCGTGCTTCGGTTATCGAAAACACACCCTGCGTGATAAAGAAGCAGGGACAGAGGGAAATCATCAACGTACAGTACGTCAATGCCAACAATCAGTATCTGGCCGGTAATTATGATATAGATATCCTTACATTGCCACCGGTTTGTCTCAAAAACGTGAACATAAGTCCCAACAAGACCACCACCATTGACTTGCCGATGTTGGGCATCTGTGTATTCAGGCGCAACGGAGGCGGTTTCGGCACCCTCTATGCCATTGATTCGGCCGGTCATCAGCAACTTATCCACAGTTTTGGAGAGGCCAAGACCACCGAAACGCTATATCTACGCCCCGGCACTTACCGTATCGTGAACCGATCCCGGTACAACCTGCGGTCTTCGGCTACACGGGAAAAGACTTTCGTATTGAAACCAGGTGCTACGGTGGAAGTGAATTTGTAGAAAAGAAACATTGAAAATATCAAAAGCATGAACAGATATACGTTTACCGAAAAAAAAGACACACGTTCCGGATTCGGCGCGGGGCTGATGCTGGCCGCGC
>CAZPBB010000042.1:0-13132 GCA_964584745.1 uncultured Bacteroidaceae bacterium | reverse complement strand
GTCTGGCCTCGTTGGGATTGCCCGGATTGAGCGGTTTCGTGGCGGAAATGAACGTGTTCGTAGGTTCATTCCAGCACAACGATACCTTCCACAGGGTATTGACCCTCGTAGCGCTTACCTCGATTGTGATTACGGCGGTGTATATCCTGCGTGTGGTCGGCAAGATCCTCTACGGCCCCGTGCAGAATCCGGAACACCTCAAACTCAAGGATGCCGTTTGGTTCGAGCGTTTCCCCGTAGTGGTGCTCATCATCACCATCGCCGCCATCGGAATCTGCCCGGGCTGGATTTCAGACCTCATCTCGCAAGCGCTTTTCCCCATTGTGGAACGGCTCAGCATAGCGGCGCTCTAAAACACGGCAATATCAATCGCTAACAATTTAATGGATTAAAAAGATGGATTTTTCCAATTTTCTCATACTCCGCGACGAAATATCATTGGTCGTGCTCATTCTCGCCCTTCTCCTGCTCGACCTGTTTTCATCGGCCAAAACCGGCAAGTTTTTCCAGCCTGTCGCATGCGTGCTGCTGCTGGTGCAGATCGTGTTTATCGCCCTCTGCGGCGGTGCCTCCACGGCCGAGGCCTTCGGGGGCATGTACCATACCACACCCGTGGCTTCATGGGTCAAGATTTTTATGAGCATCGGCACATTGCTGGTTTTCCTCTTCTCCAAAACATGGCTCGACCGTGAACACGCAATAGCCAAAGGAGAGTACTACTACCTTACACTAAGCACGCTTTTAGGTATGTACTTCATGATTTCGGCCGGACATTTCTTGATGTTCTTCATCGGTATCGAACTGGCCGCCATCCCCTTGGCTTGCCTGGTGGCTTTCGATAAAACCAAGTCCGCTTCGGCCGAGGCCGGTGCCAAATTCATCCTGAACGCAGCCTTTTCCAGCGGCATCTCCCTCTTCGGCATCTCCCTGCTCTACGGTGGTTGCGGCACGCTCTATTTCGCCGATATGGCGGAAGCCCTTACCGGCAGCTTACTGCAGATAGCGGGTATGATTTTCTTTGCCTCCGGTCTTTTCTTCAAGATGTCGCTTGTTCCCTACCACGCGTGGACGGCCGATGTCTATCAAGGCGCGCCGGCAAATGTGGGTGCCTACCTTTCGGTAATTTCCAAAATGGCGGCGGCCGTTTCCCTGTTCCTCATCTTCGTGAAAGTGTTCGGCGGCATGGCGCAAAGCTGGAAACCGGTTTTGTATGTATTGATTGTATTGAGCATCACCATCGCCAACCTTTTCGCCATCCGGCAAAAGGATATCAAGCGTTTCTTGGCCTACTCCTCCATCTCGCAGGCAGGATATGTGGTGTTGGGTGTCATTACCGCCACCCCGCAAGGGCTTACCGGCTTGGTCTATTATCTCTTTGTCTATATGCTCGCCAATCTGGCGGCCTTCGGTATCGCGGCCATTGTGGAACAGCAAAGCGGCAACGCGCAGATAAGCGCCTATAACGGGCTGTACAAAACCAATCCCAAGTTGAGCGTACTGATGATGTTCGCCTTGTTCTCCCTTGCCGGCATACCGCCTTTCGCTGGATTTTTCAGCAAATTCTTCATCTTTGCCGCAGCCTTGCAGGAAGGTTGGTATATATTGGTGCTGATCGCCTTGCTCAACACGGTGATTTCGCTCTACTATTACCTGCTTATCGTCAGGGCGATGTTCATCACGCCCAACGACAATCCCCTGCCCGCCTTCAAGTCGGGTACCGCCGCCCGAATAGCCATGACCGTCTGCTTTATCGGTATCGTGCTGGCGGGTGTGGTGAGTTGTTTCTACAACCGTATCGAAAAAATAAGCGCCGAAAGTTTCACGGCCCTTGCCCCGGATTATGGAACGGAGGGCAACGCCGAACAACCGGAAGATTTCCATGCTTTCGGGGATGTGGATTCCACTGCCGTATGGCCGGAAAACTCCAACCTCGAAGAAAACGATGGCCCGGATCTTCCCTGAACCTTCATACCGGCAACAAAAAAGGCGGAACTTTTCAGTTCCGCCTTTTTTGTTGATTTTCTCAACCCGCCTATCGCGTTTCTGTCATCTGCTGTCTTTTCCACGCTTATTCAACTTCCGCCAACACGCTGATACCGCCCTTTACTTTCTGCCCCACCTGCACCACAATCCGCACCGAAAAAGGCAAGAATATATCCACGCGCGAACCGAACTTGATAAAACCCAACTCGGAGGCCCGCGTCACCTCCTCGCCTACCCGGGCATACGATACGATGCGCCGCGCCACCGCACCCGCGATCTGCCGCACCAACACTTCCTTTCCTTCCGCGGTCTTCACCACCACCGTATTGCGCTCGTTCAGATCCGAAGACTTCTCGTGCCACGCCACCAGATATCTGCCGGCATGGTAACGGCAATAGACCACCTTTCCCGATATCGGATAACGGTTCACATGTACGTTGGCAGGCGACATGAATACCGAAATCTTGATACAGGAAGAAGAAAAATATTCCGGTTCCTGAACCTCGCATATATCCACCACCGTGCCGTCCGCAGGCGCCAGAAGCGAAGCCTCACTCACTTGAGGATATTGCCGGCGGGGAATCCGGAAAAAGCCCAATACGGCCAACAACGGAAAAAAAGCCGCCACCGCCCCCACACAAACGGCCCAATGCCTTGTCCATATCGCCAACAATCCTACGAGGAGCACCAGCGACGATGTCCAGACAATACTGTCCCGGCCCTCTCTATGTATATAAAAACGCAAGTTCACTTCTTTCTACAAAAAAAACAACAATTCAAATACAAAAGCCATCGGACAAGCGAACAGAACGCTGTCGAAACGATCCAACATTCCGCCATGCCCAGGTAATAAAGTTCCCGAATCCTTTACCTCCGCATTCCGCTTCAATTTCGATTCCACCAAATCCCCCAGAATGCTGCTCACTGCCACCACTGCGGAAAAACCCATCCACAACGGCAACGAAATTTCAGGCATCCTCCATTTCCACCATAGGAAACCTATCAGCAAGGCCATCGCGAATCCTCCCGCCGCACCTTCCCAAGACTTGGAAGGTGAAATGGAAGCGCACAGTTTATGCCGTCCCACGAGCGAACCTATGATATAGGCAAAAACATCCCCCGCCCAGATCAAGAGGAAAAAACCCATCAAGGCATGCGCGGAGGCTGCGCCAAAAGGGAGGGGAAGCACACTCAGTAAAGCCGAGCATCCACTCACATACAGCCCGCCGGCAACAGTCATGGCCACACGCCGCGTTCCTTCCTTGTCCGATGCAAAAACGGCGCGCAACACAAGCGTGGCAAGCGACAACAGGCAGACGGCCAAAACCCATCGCCAACACGCCCAACCGTAAGCGGCCCATACCACCGACATATAAAGCGCATTGCCCCATAGCGCCAATGTCCAACCCTCGATATCCACACCTGTCTTTTCCGACAGTTTCAGCCATTCCCGAAGCCCTATGTTCATCAGCACCCAGAACAAAACGGAAATACCCTCCCCGCCCCGAAAGTAAACGGCTCCCACCGTAAGCAAGACCAAAAGGATTCCCGTCAGCGTGCGCAAAAAGAGTTCTTTCATGCCAACTCTATACTATCGAGAAATACCAAAAAAATCTTCTTGGGGCCCAAACCCGTCATAGCCACACCATCCACATCCGTAAAACGCGACAGACCTGTCCATATCGAAATCATCGACGATGCGTGGTCCCCCTGTTCCTTCCTCAACCGCCATGCCGTACGCAAATCAGGCAAAAGCTGTTCGATGGAAGCCACAAACACCAATGTCTCCGCCTGGGTGAATATCCGCCGGCCGGCCTGAGCGCTATCGAACAATATGCTTCCATCATTGGCAATCAGATTGCGGCAACCGCAAAATCCCACCTTGCGCACCACCGCGTCCACCGCTTCACGGCCATAATCGATGCCCGCCATCTGCAAGAAAGCTTCCACGGCTTCATCTCGACAAAAGATATGTCCCCTCCATCCATTTTCATCCACCAGCGCCTGCATGGACTTAATGGCGATATCCGCATTCTCGCAATAGACGAACCTGCCTCCTTTACGCACGAAATTCTCAGCGAAAGCAACTTCCATCGTATCCGTGACCGGCGCGAATACCGGACTTTCCAGATCGATCATTCCCTGCGGTGCCATCGGAGCGGCTGTCAAAGCCTCCCTGATCCGTTTTAAGATACGTTCCTTCGGTGTTATCTCATCCATGACAAGCCTCATTATTGTACCGGGACGGTTTCTTCCTGTTCCGTTTCCGGACGCTTATCCGCTTCCGCCCCCGGAATTTCAGGACGGGGACCGAAAATGGTCTCAAGGTCTTCCCTGAACATAACCTCTTTCTCTATCAGGAGGGCGGCAAGTTTATCCAATTTGTCTCTATGCCGCTGCAGGATCTGTTTGGCCTCCTCATAGGACGATGCAATCATCGCGCGCACCTCGGCGTCAATCAACTCGGATGTCTTTTCACTATAAGGCTTACCCAGCATATATTCCTGTTCACCGCTCGAATCGTAATAACTCAACGTACCCACTTCCGGATTCATACCGTAATAGGCCACCATCGCGTATGCCTGCTTGGTTACTTTTTCCAGGTCGTTCAACGCCCCGGTCGAGATCTGTCCGAACACCACTTCTTCCGAAGCCCGTCCACCCAACGTGGCCCGCATCTCATCCCGCATCTGTTCCAAAGTGGTCAGTTGACGTTCTTCGGGCAGATACCATGCCGCACCCAATGATTTTCCGCGCGGTACAATCGTTACCTTCACCAACGGGTGCGCATAAGGCGACATCCAGCTCACGGCCGCATGCCCGGCCTCGTGATAGGCGATCACCCGTTTTTCTTCCGCCGAAATAATCTTGCTTCTACGTTCCAAACCGCCCACGATACGGTCTATGGCGTCCAGAAAATCCTGTTTCTCCACCTGTTTCTTGAGCCGACGAGCCGCTATCAAAGCCGCCTCATTGCAAACATTGGCGATATCCGCCCCCGAAAAGCCGGGCGTCTGCTTGGACAGGAAATCCACATCCACTTCCGCATTGAGCGTAAGCGGCTTCAGATGCACGTTGAAGATGGCTTTTCGTTCTTCCAGTTCAGGCAGTTCCACATTGATCTGCCTGTCGAAACGACCGGGGCGCAAGAGCGCGCGATCCAATATCTCGGCCCTGTTGGTGGCTGCCAATATGATAACGCCGCTGTTGCTTCCGAACCCATCCATCTCCGTCAAAAGCTGATTCAATGTATTTTCACGCTCATCATTGGCACCTGTAAAAGAATTTTTTCCCCGCGCCCGACCTATCGCGTCTATTTCATCGATAAAGATGATACAAGGTGCTTTTTCCTTGGCCATACGGAACAGATCCCGAACCCGGGAAGCGCCTACGCCCACGAACATTTCCACAAAATCCGAACCCGAAATCGAAAAGAAAGGAACCTGGGCTTCACCGGCCACCGCCTTTGCCAGCAAGGTCTTTCCCGTACCCGGAGGCCCTACCAACAAGGCCCCCTTGGGAATCTTTCCGCCCAAAGAAGTGTATCGTTTGGGATTTTTCAGAAAATCCACAATTTCCATCACCTCTTCCTTGGCCTCGTCCAACCCCGCCACATCCTTAAAGGTTGTGTTCACTTTGGTATCCTTGTCGTACAATTGCGCCTTCGACTTGCCGAAGTTGAACATCGCCCCCGCGCCCCCCATAGGGCCGCGACTGAACATACGGAAAAGAAACATCATCATGAACACCGAGAACAGAATCCACAGGAGCATCGACATGCCGCCTTCCTCCCAGAAACTTTTCCTTGTTTCGGGAACAGGCTCCACCATGGGCGCGTTCATGATAACCGACTTGGCATAAGCGGTCTTCCCAACCGTATCGGCCGCGCGGGCTTCCATCTGCGCATGCTGCACCGCCTTTTGAAAGGCTTCGAGTGTCAAAAACTTATAGACGTAATGTTTATGTCCGCTCTTACCGTCTTCGCTCCGCAACTGCAGATAGGCCGAGTCGGCATAAATCCTGTCGGGTTTCACAAACACTTCGGCAAACTCCTTGTTCACCACCACGATACGCGACACATCCTGCTTCTTGAGCATCTGTTCCACCTGATACAAGGTGGTATCGTAGGATTTCTGTTCCCCCCAGCCCGAACCGAAGCCCATGTAAAGGAACACCAGCAACAAGATGCCATATATCCAATAGATATTGAAACGAAATCTTTTACCACCGGACATATTCATGTTTTTCTGATCCGGTATATTCTTATTGTTCATTACTGATTGTTGATTTTAATGTTTTCCTCCCCTCGAAAATGATTCATTACCGAATCCCCCCAAAGTTCTTCCAACCGATAGTGCTGTCGCACTGAATCCAAAAAGACATGCGCCACCACACTTCCAAAATCCAACAACACCCACTCGGCATTGGCATAGCCTTCCAGATGCAGGGGATCTTCCTGAAAGCGCCTGTACA
Organism: uncultured Bacteroidaceae bacterium; assembly: GCA_964584745.1. Lineage (GTDB taxonomy): Bacteria > Bacteroidota > Bacteroidia > Bacteroidales > P3 > Pullibacteroides. The sequence goes on along the minus strand of CAZPBB010000042.1, from coordinate 6,676 downwards.
CCTGCTCACCTATCTCGTCTGCGATGGCACGGACCTGCGGACCCGATGCAGCCTCGCATACCACGAAGAAATCAAAGGATGCGCCGTGTATTTCCCGCAAGTCCATACTGACGATACATTCACCCTTTTTCTCGGACATGGCTTCGGCGATACATTCCACCAAATCCAAATCCGTTCCGAGTGGATTTTTCTTCTTGGTCACGGTCTTTTTTACCGACTGTTTAACAGGCATATTTTCTAAAATTACACGTTAATTGACACTTGGCGAAGAAGCCATTTCATTCAGCATCTTCCGCAAGGAATCGTCCCATTCGGGAATGGCGAGATGAAATGTATGCTTGATTTTCGTTTTGTCCAACACGCTATAGGCAGGTCTTTGACATGAAGAAGGATATTCGGAGGTGCTGATCGGCATCACCTTACAGTTTTTCCCTGCCAGCCGCATGATCAACGAAGCGAATTCAAACCATGTACATTCACCCTCGTTGGTATAATGATATATCTCCAGCCCCTGCCGCTTCGAAAAATCGGTCTGCACGATAATCTCCATTATCGCGCCCGCCAGATCTGCCGCCCATGTAGGGGTACCATGCTGGTCCGCCACCACCATCACCTGCTCGCGTTCATCGCCTAGACGCAACATCGTTTTCACGAAATTGTTACCGAAAGAAGAATAGAGCCAGGCGGTGCGGATTATCATGCCGTGCACCCCTTTTTTCACCATCATTTCCTCTCCCGCCCGTTTGGAACAGCCATACACGCCGATAGGATTTACCGGATCGTTTTCCTTATAAGGACTTCCGGCGGTTCCATCAAACACATAGTCGGTGGAGACATGTATCAGAAAAGCGTTGTTCTCCACGCAACATTCCGAAAGCACCGACACTCCGTCCCTGTTCACAGCGAAAGCCAAATCGGTTTCGGTTTCGGCTTTCTCCACCGCCGTATAGGCCGCCGCATTCACCACCACATCCACCTTGTTCAGTTTCATGTAGTTCTGTACTTCCGCCCGGTTGCAGATATCCAACACGTTCACATCCACAAACAGAAAACGGCAAAATGCGCAACGGGGATCCTTCGCCATGCGTTTCAGTTCCGAGCCCAATTGCCCGTTACATCCCGTTATCAATACCGTCAACATATCCGATATGTTTTTGATTTGAACTACCGTATGCCTACTCCGTAATAGACAAAACCCGCTTTTTGCAAAGCATCCTTATCGTAAAGATTGCGTCCGTCGAACAACACCGCACAAGAAAGCGCCTGTTTCACCCTGTCCCAGTCCGGACGCGCGAACTGTCTCCATTCCGTAAGCAGAAACAACGCATCCGCACCCTGAGCGGCTTCATACATATCCTCACAATACACCACCTTGTCACCCACCCTGCGCCGACATTCGTCCATCGCCACCGGATCATAGACCCGTACCGTGCAACCGGCTTCCACCAACCTGTCTATCATCACAAGCGAAGGCGCTTCCCGCATATCATCCGTTTCCGGCTTAAACGAAAGCCCCCAGAACGCCACCGTTTTTCCGGCCACCTCATTTCCGAAATGCGCCCGCATCTTATCGAACATCATCGATTTCTGACGCTCATTCACTTCTTCCACCGCTTGCAGCACCCGCATCGGATACCCATTCTTCTGCGCCGTCTTTATCAAGGCTTTCACATCTTTGGGAAAGCAGGAGCCGCCATACCCGATACCCGGATAGAGGAATTTCTTTCCGATACGGGTGTCGCTGCCGATACCCGCACGCACCTTATTCACATCAGCTCCTATCAACTGGCACAGATTGGCGATGTCGTTCATGAAACTGATGCGGGTGGCCAACATGGAATTGGCCGCATACTTGGTCATTTCCGCCGAAGCCACATCCATAAACAACACCTGGAAGCCTTTTTCCGTGAAAGGCCTATACAGCCGTTCCATCACCAGACGCCCCCGTTCACTGTCCACGCCCACCACAATCCTGTCGGGGTGCATGAAGTCATCGATGGCCGATCCCTCTTTCAAAAACTCCGGATTGGAAGCCACCTCAAACGGAATGTCCGAGCGGCGTTTTTTCAGTTCGTCCGCAATCGTGGCCTGTATCTTGGCCGAGGTTCCGACCGGAACGGTGCTTTTGGTTACCACCAACAGATAGTCAGTCATGGTTCTGCCTATTTCGGCAGCCACTTCCAGCACATAATGCAAATCCGCGCTGCCGTCTTCGTCCGGCGGTGTTCCCACTGCGGTGAAAACCGCTTCCGCCCCTTCGATGCCTTCGGCTATGGAAGTGGTGAAATGCAAACGCCCCTCCTTTATATTATGGCGCAACATCTCTTCCAAACCCGATTCGTAAATCGGAGATTCCCCACGCCGCAAGCGTTCTATCTTAGCGGCATCGATGTCCACGCAACAAACCTCCTGTCCCATCTCGGCGAAACAGGTTCCCGTTACCAACCCCACGTACCCCGTTCCCACAATCGCTATTTTCATGCTAACTTGACTTAAAGCGTGTGTGGTGCGGATTCCTATTTCAGGAAAGACACCACAAAATCTCGCAAATATATAAAATATCCCCTTTCAACGCCCCTCCCACATGCCCATACCGACCCAACCTTGCGCGTTCCCCTGCACGACACCGATGAATTTCCCGCAAAAAACCGCCTCAGAAGTAGCATAAAAGACATTTCACTTCATCAACATCTCCCTGTTGACAACTATCGCCTGGGGACAAAAGAAAGTTTATGTATCAATTTTTTTTGTCTGGGTTGTTTTTTTTAAAAAAAGCATATATCTTTGCCGTCCATTTTGGACTCACTGGTCTGAGTTCATAACTAATACAAAAACAACAACAAATAACATGCCAACAATCCAACAGTTAGTTCGTAAGGGACGGCAGAAATTGACAGACAAGAGCAAGTCCCCGGCATTAGATTCCTGCCCGCAACGCCGTGGCGTTTGCGTGCGTGTGTACACCACCACTCCCAAAAAGCCTAACTCGGCGATGCGGAAAGTAGCCCGTGTACGTTTGACCAATCAGAAAGAAGTGAACGCTTACATTCCCGGCGAAGGCCACAACCTTCAGGAACACTCCATCGTGATGATTCGCGGCGGCCGTGTGAAGGACCTCCCCGGTGTAAGATACCATATCATTCGCGGTGCGTTGGATACCTCCGGTGTGGAAGGTCGTAACCAACGCCGTTCCAAATACGGTACCAAGCGTCCCAAGAAAAAATAAGTTGCACCACAGAGGTAATATTAGCATATCATGAGAAAGACAACTCCCAAAAAGAGAGAGATTTTACCCGATCCCAAATATAATGAAGTGTTGGTGACCAAATTCATCAACAACATTATGTTGCAGGGCAAAAAGAGCATTGCGCACGAAATCTTCTATACCGCCATTGACGAAGTTTCGGCCAAGACCAAGGAAAACGGTCTGGAAGTTTGGAAGAAAGCATTGGCAAACGTAACGCCTTCGGTGGAAGTAAGAAGCCGCCGCGTTGGGGGCGCCACGTTCCAGATTCCTTCTGAGATCCGTCCTGAAAGAAAGCAGTCTTTGGGTATGAAATCGCTTATTTCGTATGCCCGCAAGCGCAACGAAAAATCGATGGCGAGCAAGTTGGCGGCCGAAATCATGGCGGCCTACAAAGAAGAAGGCGCCGCTTTCAAACGCAAGGAAGACATTCACCGCATGGCCGAAGCCAACAAAGCTTTCTCCCACTTTAAATTCTAAGAAACAACATGGCACACGATTTGTCCCAGACCCGGAACATCGGGATTATGGCGCACATAGACGCCGGGAAAACCACCTGCTCCGAGCGTATCTTGTTCTACACGGGCAAGACCCACAAGATCGGCGAAACCCACGAAGGTACCGCCACCATGGACTGGATGGCGCAGGAACAGGAACGCGGTATCACCATTACCTCCGCCGCCACCACCGTTTTCTGGAACTACGACAACAAGAGCTTTAAGATCAACCTTATCGACACTCCGGGCCACGTTGACTTTACGGTAGAAGTAGAACGCTCGCTCCGCGTGTTGGACGGCGCGGTCGCTCTTTTCTGCGCCGTAGGCGGCGTTCAGCCCCAGTCGGAAACGGTTTGGCGTCAGGCCACCAAATATAAGGTGCCCCGTATCTGCTTCGTCAACAAGATGGACCGCACGGGTGCTGATTTCTACAACGTGGTGAGCCAGATTTCGGAACGTCTTCACGCCCATCCCGTGGTTATGCAGTTGCCTATCGGACAGGAAGACTCCTTTACCGGTGTAATCGACCTTATCACCAAGAAAGCCTACAAATGGTCTGATGAAAAGGGGCTCGAACACGAAGAGATCCCCATTCCTGCCGATATGGTGGACCAAGTGGAGGAATACCACAACAAACTGGTGGAAGCCGCTGCCGAAGAAGATGAAAAGCTGATGGAAAAGTTCTTTGAAGATCCTTCCTCCATCACCGAAGCAGAAATCGTGGCCGCTATCCGTAAGGGAACCATCGCCATGAACATCAATCCCGTGCTCTGCGGCTCGGCCATCAAGAACAAAGCCGTTCAACCCCTGTTGGACGCCATTGTCCGCTACCTGCCCAGCCCGCTTGATGTGGATGCCGTTGTAGGCACGAATCCCGATACCGGCGATGAAACCGACCGCAAGGTAGATGTAAAAGAGCCTTTCGCGGCGCTCGCCTTCAAGATTGCCACCGACCCCTTCGTGGGCCGTATCGCGTTCTTCCGCGTTTATTCCGGTTCTCTTGAGGCCGGTTCTTACGTATTGAATGCCTCCACAGGCAAGAAGGAGCGTATCTCGCGTATCCTTCAGATGCATGCCAACAAACAGCAGCCTCTCGACCGTATCGAAGCCGGTGATATCGGCGCGGCCGTCGGTTTCAAGGAAATCAAGACGGGTAACACGCTTTGCGACGAAAACCACCCGATCATCCTCGAATCGATGACCTTCCCCGAACCGGTTATCAGTATCGCTATTGAACCCGTTTCCCAGCAAGACGTTGACAAACTGTCGAACGGCTTGATGAAACTGGCCGAAGAAGACCCCACTTTCCGTGTCAAGAGCGATGAAAATTCGGGTCAGACGATTATCAGCGGTATGGGTGAGTTGCACTTGGATATCCTTTTGGACCGCCTCAAACGCGAATTCAAGGTGGAATGTAACCAAGGCCGTCCGCAGGTTGCCTACAAAGAAGCCATCTGCTCCACGGTGGAACACCGCGAAGTTTACAAGAAACAGACCGGTGGCCGCGGTAAGTTCGCCGATATCCTGTTTGAAATCTCTCCCGCCGATGAAGGCGTGAAAGGCCTCCAGTTCATCAATGAAGTAAAGGGTGGTAACATTCCCAAGGAATTTATCCCCTCGGTTGAAAAGGGCTTCAAGGCCTCTTTGGAAAACGGTGTTTTGGCCGGCTATCCGCTCGAAAGCCTCAAGGTCCGCCTCTTGGACGGTTCGTTCCACCCGGTGGACTCCGATGCCCTTTCGTTCGAAGTATGCGCCAAGATGGGCTTCCGCGAAGCCTGCCGCAAGGCCAAATCGATTTTGCTCGAACCTATCATGTCGGTCGAAATCGAAACGCCCGACCAGAACGTAGGGGATGTTTCGAGCGACTTGAACCGCCGTCGCGGTATCATGGAAGGCATCGAAGCCAAATCCGGCGGCCAGGCCATCCGCGCCAAGGTGCCTTTGGCAGAAATGTTCGGTTATGTAACGGCTTTGCGTACCTTGACCTCCGGCCGTGCCAGCTCCACGATGGAATACTCGCACCATGCCGAGGCTCCCGCCAACATCACCGCCGAAGTTATTAAACAAGCTACAAAATAATTTAAACGTTTAATACCGTGAGTCAGCAAAAAATCAGAATCAAGTTAAAGTCTTACGACTACAACTTGGTGGACAAATCCGCCGAGAAGATCGTCAAGACCGTGAAGATGACCGGTGCCATGGTAAGCGGACCTATCCCCTTGCCCACCAACAAGAAAATCTTCACCGTGAACCGCTCGACCTTCGTCAACAAGAAGTCGCGCGAACAATTTGAGTTGTCTTCCTACAAAAGACTGTTGGACATCCACAGCAGCAGCTCCAAGACCATCGATGCCTTGATGAAACTGGAACTGCCCAGCGGCGTTGAAGTTGAAATCAAAGTCTGAGGAAAAGGCACAACTTGAAAACGAAAAGTCCGGATTTCGCATCCGGCAGCTAACAAAAGAGTAAACAAAACCATTAACAAGCAAAGTAATGTCCGGATTAATTGGAAAAAAAATCGGAATGACTAGCATCTGGGATGCCTCCGGCAAGAATGTGCCGTGCACAGTCATAGAAGCTGGTCCTTGTGTGGTAACGCAAGTAAAAACAAAAGAAAAGGATGGCTACGATGCCATTCAGTTGTCGTTTGGCGAACGCAAGGAAAAACATACGCCCAAAGCTTTGAAAGGTCACTATGCCAAGGCGAACACAACTCCCAAGCAGATCAGCATGGAGTTCACCCGTTTTGAAGAAGGCCACCGCAAGCAGTTCGGCGAAAGCATCGGCGTGGACGTCTTTACCGAAGGCGAATTCATCGATGTTGCAGGTGTTACCAAAGGACACGGTTTTCAAGGCGTGGTAGGCAGACACGGATTCGGTGGTGTTGGACAAAGCACTCACGGTCAACATAACCGCCTCAGAGCTCCCGGTTCGG
>CAZPBB010000041.1:0-13183 GCA_964584745.1 uncultured Bacteroidaceae bacterium | reverse complement strand
TAAGTGTTTTAAAGTTTACTGGTTTTCTCTCCTTAGCGGAAAGCCGGGGCACTCCGCCCCTGAACTTGGCAAAGTTAGCCCCAATTTTCTAATAAACAAAATACAAGCAACGATCCTTACATTTACCCGTGTCATCTATCCTGTCTGTCCCCAAAGGCCTGTTTGATAGAAGTGGGGGTGGCGGCTGTGAACCCCGGAATCCTGCGGCATGACCGCTGTGGATGCGATGAGTTTTTGCGCGAAGGAAAGAGAGTACTTCGCATGAAAGCGTGCTGAAATTGCAAAAAATGGGTTATTTTTGTACATGGGTGCGACAGGGACTTGCATAAAAAAGAAGCCCGCGCGGTAGACCGAAAACAACAGAAAAGATGTGTAAGGCGGCAGGAAACATAAGATGGTGTATGTTTATGGCGGTGGCGCTACTGACGGGTGTGTCGGTAAAGGCCCAGAGCGCTTTTCGAATGTCGCGGTTTTCGGCAGACGAAGATTTGAAGCATGAGGTGGTTTTGTCTGCCGGGCCTGCCGTTCCGCTGGGTAATACCCGCAGTTATATTCCTGCGGGAACAGATAACATCCGTCCCATTCCGCGTGGGGCGGGTATGGGTGGAAGCGTCAGGGTAGGGTATGACTATTTTCTGTTGCGTCAGCTCTGCATCGGTGTTTCTGCAACCGGACATTGGTATGCCTACGACTATAAGGCATTCGACTATGCGTCCGCTGATAAGGTGATTCATTCGGGTTGGGGCATGTATGCCGTTTCTGCGCTTGTGGGTACGCGCTTGCCGCTTGGCCTTTACGGATTGTATTTCCGGGCCGATGTAGAGGTGGGGTACGCCTTGATGCGTTCTCCCTCCATACGGGCCATTTATTCCAGCCCTACGTTGGGCGATACCGAACGTCGTCTGCTATCGGCAACCACCAAGGGAAACTTTTATCTTGCGGGCGGTGTGGGCGTGCAGTACCGTTTTCACAGACGTTGGCTCTGCCAGCTTCATTGGGATTACACGTATATGCCTTCTACGGATTGGGGGGCCGATATGGCGGCGCAACAGGAAAACGGCAGGGTTCTGCAACAAAAGCTTTCTTCCTTTGTGGTGAGTGCGGGTGTTGCCTATACGTTTTAAAGAAATTGCATTATGAAAAGGGGAATCCTTTCGGGAATATTGTTTTGGAGTGCCATGCTGTCGGCTTTTCCGCTTTACGCGGGGATAGATAATCTGAAACGCGCTGAATTCGAAATTCATGTGGGGGCCGGTTTTCCATTAGGGAAATTCGGGCAGAAAGCTTTTTCAAGCTATCGGCAGAGCGCGGATAGAAAGGCTTCCCTGGAATATCATGGGGCTAAAATAGGGGTCAATTACGGACTTGCCTTTCAGTTTTATGCCGTACCCAATTGGGGGGTGTTGCTATTGTTCAACGGCCATTCCAATGCGGTGAACACAGATGCGTTTTCTTCTTTTAACCCCGATTCGAAGTGGAAGACCACCAGCAAGGGGAAATGGACAGAATTCATGGCGATGGCGGGTGCGACCTATCGTTGCATGCTCTCCGATCGTTTTGTCTTTACGGTAAGAGCGTATCTGGGTTATGCGCATCTAATCGCCCCTTATTATAGTTCAGAGTCGCGGATCAGCAATCTCATAAAATATACCTACGAGTTGCGGTCTTCTTCGTCCGCCAATTTCGGCTATGGTGCGGGGATCGCTTTCAAATACTTGGTTGCACGTGGCTTTCACCTTGATTTGCGTTGTGATTATATGGGTGCTGTTCCCTTCTACTTCAGGCGGGTGAACAGTTTCGCACGGACAGAGGTTGATGGGATGGTTATGCCGGATCCGCTGCCATACAAAAACACTTTTCATGAAAATTTCCAGATGATGAACCTCAGTCTGGGCTTTACGTTTGCATTTTAATGGCGACATCGAAAAACAGGAAGGAACTTTACCGCCACGTATTGGGATGGTTTGCCGAAAATAGACCTTCGGCGGAAAGCGAGTTGGTGTTTACCAATCCTTATGAACTGTTGGTGGCCGTTATTCTTTCGGCGCAATGCACCGACAAGCGGGTCAATATGGTAACGCCCGCGCTTTTTGTCCGTTTCCCTGATCCTTTGAGCATGAGCCGATCCGATGAGGCGGAGATTTTTTCGTATATCCGTTCGGTGTCTTATCCCAACAGCAAGGCCGCCCATCTTTTGGGCATGGCCAGAATGTTGGTCTCGGATTATGGCGGCAGGGTACCTGATGCAAAAGACGAACTTATGCGTTTGCCCGGCGTGGGGCGGAAAACGGCCAATGTGATGGAGGCTGTGGCGTTCGGCAAGCCCGCTATGGCGGTAGATACCCATGTCTTCAGGGTGTCGGCGCGGATAGGGCTTACGGTAGGAGCCAAAACGCCTTTGGAGACAGAAAGGCAATTGGTGGCGCATATACCCGAAGAAATGCTGGGCAAAGCGCATCATTGGCTTATTCTGCATGGCCGCTACGAGTGTACGGCACGTAATCCCAAGTGCGCCACGTGTGGTCTGTCACCTTGGTGCGCTTACTACAAAACCACCTACGGTAAATCCCCTAAAGGTTTCAAGAAGCAGAAGGCCCAATCCTAACACGTCCGTTCATGAAATACTATATAATATCTGGAGAAGCCTCCGGCGACCTGCATGGTGCCAACCTCATCAAGAGTTTGCGCAAGCAAGACCCCCAGGCGCGGTTCCGTTGCTGGGGCGGTGATCTGATGCAGGCAGCCGGTGCCACGGTGGTGAAGCACTATCGGGACTTGGCCTTTATGGGTTTTGTGGAAGTGGTGGCGCATTTGGGAACCATTCTGCGCAATATGCGCTTCTGCCGCAAAGACATGAAATCCTATCGGCCTGACGTGGTGATTCTTATCGACTATCCGGGTTTCAACATGCCGATGTCGCGCTTTGCCCATAAACAGGGTTTTAAAGTGGTTTATTATATAGCCCCGCAGGTATGGGCGTGGCGAACGGGTCGTATCAGGAAACTCAAGAAATACACCGATCAAATTTATACACTGCTGCCTTTTGAGCATAAGTTTTACGAGGCATACGGCGCCACGGTTCACTTTGAGGGCAATCCTTTGGTGGATGCCATCGCCGCCTACCGCCCCGATGAGGCGTTTATCCATCGCTGCCAAAACAGCGGGGACAAGCGTCCCTTGGTGGTGCTTCTTCCCGGAAGCCGCAAACAGGAGATAAAGCATATATTTCCCGTTATGTTGCAAGCTGCCGCCAGGATGCCGCAATACCGTTACATGGTGGCCGGTACGCGAACCTTGCCCGAATCCCTCTATCGTCGCTACCTCAAGGATTATCCCGATATAGAATGGGTGTGTGGCCATACCTACGACCTTTTTTCCATAGCCCGTGCGGGTATGGTGAAGTCGGGTACTTCTACGCTTGAGGCGGCTTTGTTCTCGATGCCGCAGGTGGTCTGCTACCGTACCACACCTATTTCATACAGAATAGGTCGTCTTTTGGTAAACAAGGATGTGCGTTTTATTTCATTGGTCAATCTGATTATGGACAGAGCGGTGGTAACGGAACTTTTACAGGAAGACCTGACGGTGGAACGCCTCGTTTCCGAACTCGAAGATGTGGCGGAAGATACAGATTCGCGAAAAGAGCAAAAAAAATATTATATTGAATTGCAAGATATTATGGGTGATTCTGGCATCTCTGACAGGGTGGCGGGTTCGATAATTTCGCAGTTCAAACGTTTATAGTGGGAAGAACCATGAAAAGAAAGATTCACATATTGAAATCGGATTGGCTTTCCGGTTTGCGGAAAGCGGTGCTGTGCGGTTTATTGTTGTTGCCATCAGGGTTGCATGCCACGGATGTTTCTGTGAGGATATTTTCTACCGATTCCTATCCGGAACTGTGGTTTACGGCGGAATTGGGGCAGTATAGGGTCTATGACGGCGACCACCGTCCCATCATGGACATGCCTTCGGGATATGCCTTGAGGCTGTCGATAAAGGAAGGGCAGATAGAAGTGTATGACAAGGAAGAGCGGATAGGCGCCTACTATAACCTTATTTTCGAGGGTGTGGGACTGAAGGCGATTTTCGGGCTTTCTTCCGAAGGCAGGAATCCGGTAAAACGGTATTATGACGATCATCTGGATGTGAGTGTGGAAAAGAATACATTGTTCCTTATCAATCATGTGGATTTGGAGAACTACGTGGCGGGTGTGGTGCAGTCGGAGGTGCGGGGCATCAGTGATCAGACCGATTTCTATAAGGTGCAGGCCATTATTTCGCGTACCTACGCCATGAATAATCTCCATCGCCACAACGAAGAGGGTTTTGACCTTTGCGACGGTGTGCATTGTCAGGTGTATCATTGCCGCAACAACACGCCGATCATTCTGACGGCTACGGTACAGTCGGCGGGCGACGTGATAGTGGATGCAAAGGAACATCTGATAACGGCGGCTTTTTATTCCAATTCAGGCGGACAGACGGTTAATTCGGAAGATGTGTGGAATGCGCCGGTAAGTTATCTGCGTTCTGTTCAGGATACGTTTTCGCTCGGTATGAAAAACACCTACTGGACCAAAACCATGCCTGTTTCGGAATGGCTCAATTTCTTGAACCGTACTTACGGCTATGATATTCGCGATCCAAAGATGAAAGATAGTGCGCTCACATTCAGGCAACCTGAGCGTAAGGTGAATTTTGCAGGCGGTATTCCGCTAAAAAATATCCGGAAAGATTTGAAATTACGGTCAACCTTTTTCTCCGTCAGCGTCAAGGGAAATGAGGTAACCCTTGAAGGACGCGGCTATGGGCATGGCGTAGGCCTGAGCCAGGAAGGGGTGGTAAGGATGATCGATTTGGGCTATTCGGTACAGGAGGTAATAGAGCATTACTATACCGGCGTTTCCATCAGGCCATTAAGCGAACTTCCGGCAGGAAAGCTGGGCGATTGAGCGCCGGTTCAAAATTTCCCTCTGTTTATTACCTTCTTTTCAGTTACGTCGCAGGTCTGCTTTTGCATAGGGTAGGCCTGCTTTTGTTATTGCCGGCATTGACATTGCTGTGTATGCGTGCCAAACAGGCAAGAGGATTGGGTTTGTGTTTGCTGGCTGTCTGCATAGGGGCGGCCAATGTGGAACTGACCGATCCTTTGCGCGACCCCAGGCATTACCGTAATGCCGGCCTTTCGTCTTATGTGGCTCTGGAACTTTGCCAGAACCCGGAAGAAAGAGTGCGTTCTTTTCGTGCCAAGGCCAAGGTTGTCGCCACGGGAAACGACACGATTTGGCGGCAACGGAGCGGCTATGTGCAGTGTTATTTTCTCAAAGATTCGGCGGGGAAGTTACCCCGCTATGGCGATAAAATCATGACCGGTGTATCGCTTCGTCCCATCGATGGCTTCATCGGGAAGGACAGTGTTTTTTTTGATTACGGGGCATTTATGGCACAAAAAGGTATCCATGCGCAGGTGTTCCTGTATCCGGATGATTTCACGGTGGTGCGGGATGGCCGGCTTTCATTTTGGAACCGCTTTAAACGTGCGGCCGGTGGTCTTCGATCCGAATTACATTCTTTTTGGGAGGATTGTGCCCTTGAAAACCGAGAATTGGCGGTGGCGAAAGCATTGATATTAGGCGAAAGAGGCACCGATCCGATAGAAGAAGCCTATAGAAAAAGCGGCATTATCCATGTATTGGCCGTATCGGGCATGCACCTGAGCGTTTTTGCCTGTATGGCGGCCGCTGTCTTTTCGTTTCTCAGGCGCAAAGCATGGCAGCGTTGGCTACGGTTTGTTTTGGTTCTGATGCCGGTGTGGGGTTATGCGGTACTTACAGGATTGTATCCATCGGTCTTCAGGGCGGCATATATGTTCACGATAGTGGGCCTGGGAGAATGTATGGCGCGGAAAGTGAAAACTACCCGTTCTCTGGCCATTTCCGCCTTCATCATTTTGGTAGTATCGCCAACCTTGTTGAAGGATATAGGTTTCCTGCTCTCCTATACGGCCGTTCTTGGCCTTACCCTGTTTACCCCGCTTTGGAGTAAAGGAAAGAAACCTGCCAACCGGATACTCCGTTTTTTCAAGAATCTGACCGTCGCATCCGTATCGGCACAGGTGGCCACATTGCCGATAGCGCTTTGCGTTTTCGGTACATTCCCCACGTACTTTCTGCTAGGAAACTGCTTGGTGGCGCCTTTGGTCAATATCGCCCTGCCTTTGGGTATAGTGGTCTCCCTGTTGTCTTTGATTTGGAGAGCGGCGGCGGAGAAGGCGGCATTCTTGTTGGATACGTTGCTGAGGTTCATGAACTTTATGGTGGAGAAGATAGCACGGCTTCCGGCCGCTGTGGCCGATCTCTCTATCTCGTCTCCGGCAGCCGTCCTTCTATATGGCGTTGTGGCCTCTTGTTGGGTTGCGGTTAAAAAACGTTCCGCTCCGATGCTCCGTTACACGTTGGTCTTGCTGCTGCTCTTTCTTTGGGTGGGATAAAAAAATCCGGCAAATGGCCAGGAAAGCGGTTTGCCGGATTTTCTGAGGGAAAGAATCGAATCCCGCTCAGTTCGTTTCCATGATCTTGAACAATTCGTCCAGATTAGGGGTCAGGATAATTTCGGTACGGCGGTTTTTGGCACGGTTCTCGGGCGTGTCGTTTCCTACCAAAGGCACGTATTCGCCACGGCCGGCCGCTATGATGTTTGCCGGATTGATACCTTTGTTTTCCAGAATGATCTTGACGATGGAAGTGGCCCGTTTCGCGCTCAAATCCCAATTGTCCTTTATATCGCCTTTCCCTTTCAAGGGTATGTCATCGGTATGGCCTTCCACCATTACGTGAATGTCAGCGTCTTTGGCCATTACATTGGCTATTTCATAGAGCGCTTCACGACCTTGCGGGTTTACCGTCCAGCTACCGGAGGGAAAGAGCAGTTTCTCGTCCATCGACACATATACTTTACCGTTTTTGGTATGGATGGAAAGGCCTTTGTCTTGGAATCCGGTGAGGGCATCGGTTACTTTCTCTTTCAGCGAGGTGAGTTGCCGGTCTTTTTTGTCGAGAATGCCCTGCAACTCCGACAATCTGGCTGCCTGTTCGTTGAGTTGCCTGGCCTGTTGGTCGAGTTGTTGTTCTTTGAGGCTCAATTCTTCGGCCAAGGCGTTTTTCCCCGAAACGGTGTTCTTGTATTTGTTATCCATCTTGCTGTAATCCTTTTGGAGTTCGGCAAGGTCAGCGGCCGTAAGCAGATAGTTACGCTGTAGGGTGTCGATCTGGGTGTTGGCCGCATTCAAGTCTTTTTGCAGACGTTCATTCAAGGCTTTGCTTTCCACCAAATCGTTTTGACATTCCTGATTTGATTTTTCCAAATCGGTGTTGGTTGAGGCGCATTGGGTCTGCTTGTCTAAGAGTTCTTGGTATTTCTTTTGCGACACACATGAAAAACAGCCAAACGTCAGGCTCAGAGTCAAAGCGGAGGAAAGAAATTTCGCAAAGGTTTTCATCGTTGGTATTTTTATAGGATTGTTTACTGGAAATCAAGCTCGATGCCGGTAGGACAATGATCCGAATGAACCACATCGGGCAGAATGAAAGCGTCTTTCAGATTGGGAAGCAGATTCTGGGTCAGCATAAGGTAGTCGATACGCCAGCCCAGATTCTTGCTGCGGCTATCTGAGCGGAAACTCCACCAGGTATAATGGCCTTTTTCATCCGGATGCAGTTGGCGGAAAGCATCCACATAACCTTGTTTCAAGAATCCGTTCATCCATTGGCGTTCTTCGGGAAGAAAGCCCGAATGGGTGGCGTTGCGCACAGGATCATGGATATCGATGGCCTCGTGGCAGATATTGTAATCGCCGGCAAGCACCAGATAGGGTCTTGTTTGCCGGAGTTCCTGCACATAATGGCTGAAATCCTCCAGCCAGGTCATCTTGAACCCTTGGCGTTCGTCGCCTGAAGTGCCGGAAGGATGATAAACGCTTATCACACTGAGCGGACCGAAGTCAGCGCGTAAAAAGCGGCCTTCATTGTCATAGACCGGAAGATTCATGCCGGTAACCACCTTGTCGGGCGTTTCTTTTGTAAGGATGGCCACACCGCTGTACCCTTTTTTCTGTGCGGAAAAACAATAGGTATGGTAACCGGCCGCCGCAATCTCAAGCATAGGAATCTGGTCCGGCTGGGCTTTGGTTTCTTGCAGGCAAACGATGTCTGCCCCGCTGCCGGAAAGCCAATCGATGAATCCTTTGGATGCCGCGGAGCGGATTCCGTTGACGTTGTAGGTAATGATTTTTCTTTTGGACACAATTGGAATTTTGGTCAAATTATATGCGTAAAGCCGCATCACTGCTCCCTGCAAATTTAGGAAATCCATTTGGAATCCGGAAAAAAAACTAAATTTGCAGATTACGTATAAGAACGTTTTCGTTAAGTCATGCACAGAAGCCAAGCGCGCTTGGACTATGCCATGGCGAGAAAACGTCGGTTGAAACCCAACGTTTTTCTTAAGCCGAGCGCAGGGGCCGGACCTGTCCGGACGATGCCGAGGCGTGAAAAAGGTCGGATGGAATCCAAGATTTGGAAGTTATGAAAATAGGCAAGGACACCATTGCCACTTTGGCATATACGCTTCGCTACGACGATGCGCGAGGCGACATCATAGAATTTGTGGATGAAGACAATCCGATGGATGTACTGATGGGCCACGAGGTGATGTTGGAAATATTGGAAAAGAACCTGCACGGTCTTGAACCGGGTGATGTTTTTGAATTTATCATCGGCGAGAATGAGGGATATGGAAGTTACGACGAGGAAAAAATCGTTACCGTTCCGCAATCCGAACTGATGGCTGAAGTGCCCGAAGGCGAGGCGGTGGAGTTGCGGGAAGGCGATATCATTCCTATTCAGGATATGGAAGGTGAGGAATTTCAGGCCGTGGTGTTAAAGAAGGAAAACGACACCGTAACCCTTGATTTCAATCATCCTTTGGCCGGAGAAACCTTGCATTTTATGGGTAAGGTGTTGGAGGTGCGGCAAGCGACGGCTGAGGAAATAGCGGCTGAAACCGAAGCCGATGAATAGCGGCTTCTGAAACGATAAACCGGAAAAAGAGCAAGAATATGATGGAATTACCCTTAGATATGGAGAATTTCCCTTTGTATATGTGGATTATAGGTACGGTATGCGTGTGCCTGATAATCGCGGGCGTTATCGTGTTGATATGCAGAAAAAAGGGGGGGAAGGCAATGTTGGACAAGGAGGGCGATATGGAGGTGATACACCGGGTATCAGACGTTGACTCCGGGCTCGATATGGCGCGTGATTCCTATGAAGTGTATGAAGCCGAACAAGAGGCCTTGGAACGTGCCAAGCCTGTGGCACCGCTCACTCATTGGGACAATTTGCCGCAAGAGTCCTGCAACGGTATGGAAGAAATCCCGGCCATGCCGGCATCGGCGCCGAAGATGAAACAAGAAGCCTCTTTCGTTGGTTTCGTGAAAGGAGAGGTTGCCGAAGTAAAGAAAACAGAACAGGTCGCTGAATCCAAGCCGTCCGTATCTTTTGTATCGGAATGGGAAGCCGAGCAACAATTGCTTTTGCTCAAGAGCCACGAACTGCTGCTTACGCTTTCCGATGGTTTGAAAAAACTTTCGGCAGCCAAGACGGATGCGGTGCGCAAAGAAAAGATCGCCGAGATGCAGGCCGCCATGAAGTTGCTGGATGCCAAAAACGAGTGGGAGGAATACAGGATCTGTTTTGAGAAAGTATATCCCGGTTTCTGGGCGGCGCTCGAATCGGTATCATCCGAAGAACTCACGCCTTATGAACTGCGTCTTTGTGCCTTGCTTTCCTTGGGTATGGGGGCAAAGGAAATCGCCGATCTCACCAACCGCTCCATCCGTACCGTAGAAACCACGGTATATAAGATCCGCAAGAAGTTAGGTATGGAAACGGAAGACAAGACCCAGGATTTTTTGATGCGGATCAGGAAAGATATCTGATTAGTTCTGTCGTGTTTTTGCCAATAGCCCGCATGCGGCCATGATATCTTCACCCCGCGATTTGCGCAGGGTGCAGGTGATCCCCTTTCCCTGTAAGATTTTCTGGAAACTTTCTGTTTTTTGCCGTGAGGATTTGCGATAGGGTTTTCCCGGTACCTCGTGGCAGGAGATGAGGTTGACCCTACATTCCAATCCTGCCAGTAACTTGGCGGTGGCTAAAGCATGGCGGGGAGTATCGTTCACCTCGTCAATCAGGATATATTCAAACGAAAGTCTACGTTGTCCATGCCAATTGTAGGTGTGGAGCAAACGTATCAGTTCTTTTACCGGATAGTTTCTTTCTACGGGCATAAGTTGGACACGTTCCTCCGGAAAAGGATTATGGAGACTGATGGCCAGATGACAAAGGCTTTCGTTTAAGAATCTTTGTATTTGCGGAGTAATCCCTACCGTTGATACCGTAATCCGGGAAGGACTCCATGCCCATCCCCAATCGGCGGTAAGTACGGAAAGTGCCCGCAATACGTTGTCGATATTGTCGAAAGGTTCACCCATGCCCATGAAAACCACGTTGCTCAAACGGTCGGATTCCGGAATTCCGTATAGTTGGTTCAGTATTTCGTAGGTTTGCAGATGATGGTTGAACCCTTGGTTACCGGTGGCGCAGAAAGCGCAGTTCATACGGCATCCTGATTGACAGGAGACGCAAAGGGTGGCCCGTTCTCCATCGGGAATAAAAACCGATTCGATGTATCGGGACATTGGGGATTGTCCGGTATCGGTGGCAAAAAGGTATTTACGTGTTCCGTCTTGGGATTCTTGCATTTGGATTGGGGTGGAAATGCCGGTCAGGGCAAAATCTTTCAGCATTTTGCGGTTGCGGAGAGAAAGGTTGCTCATCTGGTCTATGTCGGAGCATTTTTTCTTATACAGCCATTCGGCAATCTGCTTGGCCGTAAAGGCAGGAAATCCCAAGTCTGCGCAAAGCCGCTTGAGTTCTTCCGGATTTTTCCCCAATAGGATTTCTTGTTCGGTTTTCGCCATCATCGGATCTTTCAAATTGCAAATATATTCCATTAAACCGTTTCCCTTGTTTTTTGCATTAAATGTTGAAAATGAAAGAATCTAAGGATTGTTCCTCGGTTAGATGGAATTTTTTGCGCAACAGATAGCGGTTGGTTTTTATTGTGGCCGGCAACACCGCCGTCATTTGGGCAATCTGTTTGATAGACAGTCCGATTTTGATATAAGCGCAAAGTTTAAGGTCGTTGGGGGAGAGTTCGGGGTAGTTTGATTTGAGTTTGTCAAAGAAATTTGGATGGACGCTCTCAAAATGTATCTTGAAGGAAGTCCATTCATCCTCGCTCTTCATGTGTTCGGTAATCTTCTTGCGTAGAGCCAGTTCACAAGCGCCTGACATGTCCTTCTTTTCCCGGAATTTTTCCAGTTGCATCAGAATCTGTTGCAGGAATCGCTTTTTCTCGCATAGAATCAACATATTGGATGCCAATTCCCGGTTCTGGTGGTCTATTTCCTGTTGAAGCTTCTGGTTTTGAAGTTCTTGGGTCTTCAAGGCGAGCTTATCCATGCGCTTCTTTTGCGCCATGTAAACGATAATGAATATAAAAATACAGGAAATAAGAAGAATAAGTAACAGATACAGCCAGTTGAGCTTGTGTTGTAGCCTTATTTTCTGATCCTGTAGTTTGAGGCGGTTCTGATATTCATCGATGGCTTTTTTGGCTTCCTGCTGGTTGATTTCGGTAATCTTGTTGTGTCCCATCACGGAATCCTGGAGAATATGAAGTTGGGAGAGAAAGGTATAGGCTTTTTTATAATTGCCTTTTTTGGAATAACAATCCGATAATCCCGACAGGCAGTGCAGCATGATACGGTGCGATTGATTTTCTTGCGCGAGGGTATAGGCAGAGTCGTAAAGTAAGATAGCGGAATCCAGCAAATTTTCCGATTGTGCGTGCCGTAATGCTATATTAGTGGCTACCAGTGCTTTATAGTAATTCTTTTTGGCACTCGAATGATTTTGGGCTATCTCGATGGTCTTGTTTTGGCAGAAGGCGCGTTCTTCCGCGCTGTCGGTCATCAGCGAAAGATTGTTGTAAAGCGACATGGCCAGATTGGTATCGCTCCAGCTCGTCTGATTCTGTAGCAGTTTCCGTAAAGTATTCTTGGCGGTATCTACCTGTCCCATATAAAAATATACGACCGCCTCGTTTGCCTGATTGGAGATCAAAGAACGTTCTAAATTGATTTCCTTGTATTTACGGTCTGATTTTTTAAAATATTCCAAGGCTTTTTCGTATTCGTGGAGTTCCGAAAACAAGATTCCCAGAAGTTGATAACACCCCGCCTCATATTTTATATCCTTGTATTTCTGAAAGATGGCTAATACCTGGTTGATTTGTTGGTATTGTTCGAGATAACTTCCGGAGGGTTCTCCTTTTATATCCAAGGTTAGAAACAAGAGTCTGGCATAATCGTAATCGTAGTCTGTCGTATTTGTAATGATTAATGTTTCTGATATATAATCTTTTTTTGCATTAGCATTTTGCGTAGCATTCCATAGGTTTCCGTTAAAGTAGGCGTTCCAATAACGGTAGCGGGCGTGAAGGGTAGGGTCGTTTTGTTTTCTGGATATGGTTTCCAGCTTCTTAAGTCGAGTTTCAACGCCCTTATCTTCGGGGGTTAAATATTCGAAGGTGGCAGCGATAGAGTCGAATTCCTTGTGCAGGACTTTCCAATGATATGTTTCTGCCGCTTGGAGTACATGAATTTGTAATATACAGAAAAACAGATATATATAAATTGCTTTCTTGAACATCTTTCGCTGTTTTTTCGATAGAATGGATGGCAAAGGTAAATCTTTTAATAGGATTTGTATATCCTTGTTTTGATATATTTTAAAATCTATTTATAATTATTATGTAATAAATTGAAAATATGCTATATTTTGTACTTATGAAATCAAATATAAATTGTCAGTATCTACCATTTTTCTATCATCGTTTTTTGTTAGATACTCACGAATAGTTATAATTTTACATTGCCTGTATGGAGAAACCGCTCTTTATAGAGAGTTTTTCCGGGGGTAAAGTAAACGAAGCAACTTTAAAAACAAGGTTAAAATGAAGAAAATGAACAACATGAAAAGATGGCTGCTGTTGG
>CAZPBB010000040.1:0-14138 GCA_964584745.1 uncultured Bacteroidaceae bacterium | reverse complement strand
GCCTTGATGAACGCCACTTTCGAGCAATTGTGCGAGGTAGAGGAAGTGGGGGAGGCCATAGCCGGTTCGGTAACCGAGTTCTTTGCCCGTCCGCAAGAACGCCGAATCGTGGAAAGACTTGCCATCGCAGGGCTTGATATGGCCTATGAAGAAGTTCGGATTTCGGATAGCCTGCAAGGTACCGCATGGGTCATCAGCGGTACTTTCTCCCGTTCCCGTGAAGAGATGAAACGTCTGGTGGAGTTTCATGGCGGCAAGCTGCTGTCAAGTGTCTCTTCTAAAACCGATTATCTGCTTGCCGGCGAAAAAATGGGTCCCGAAAAGCGTAAAAAGGCCGAAAAGGAAGGTATTCCCGTAATAGATGAGCAGGAATTTTATCGGATGATCGGCGGCGAACCCGATCCGGCCGGATTTGACAGACCGAAAGAGGATTTTTTGGCAGAAGAATCTTCGCAGGAATCCTCCTCCACGCCCAAACTCCCGGTGCAGGGTGATTTATTTGCTTGAGGCTATCGGCAGAATTTTCATTAGGCGGATTCCTTTTCGGTTTCCTTTATCAGTGGTTTGCGGTGAGGAGAGGTCTCCGGTTTGTTTTTCTTTTTCTCGAAAGCCGGGATATTGAAACGGTATCGGTATCCTACCTGCAGGAAAATTTCCTTACCTGTTTTGTCGGACTGGTGTCCGAAAGAAGAGCGAAGCCGTCCGTTGATCTGCATTTCGAATTCATGCGACTGCCGCAAGGTATAGACACTTCTCAATCGTAAATCGGTAATTCCTTCCGTAAGTTCTTTCCCCTGCATGTCGAGATAATAACTGAGGCCAGCCGATACAGAAAGCTCTTTTTTGAGCAGGTTCCGTGTGCAGGAGAATTGGGGGCCTATGGTGTAGGCGAATTTTTTTTTCATATAGCGGCTGCGGTCTATCCGGGTACTGAAATTGATTGATGACAGCAGGCGATGGTCGTGTGGGAGCGCGATGCCGTGCCGGAGAGAAGCATATAGGTAGTCACTGAACATCTGATTCACTTTTTCACGGGAACTTTGATAAGAAATATCCAGTCCCGCGTCTTGTTTCATTTTAGCCGATGAGGAGGAGCAGAAGTTGAAGCCGAACATGGCCTGTTGCGCTACCTGCCGGTATGCCACCGTATCGGGATCTTCAATGAACGGATCATCGGGACGGCTCAAATCGATGGGTTTCATTTGGGTGTAAACCGTAAAATTGGAATAGGAAGCCAATAACGAAAGACATTCGTTGATACGGTAATTCAAGTAAGCGGAACCTACCACGCGGTTCATCCGTTCCGAATTCGTCTTTTTCAGATCATTCCGTTGCCAACCGATTTCAGCGTTAAAGTCGATCTTTTTGAAACCATGGGCAAAAGACAGTACAGCATTTTCAACATCCTGATCGAAATATGCCGTACCCAATGTGCGGTAGTTGGGGCTGATTCGCTCGTAATAAAGATTGAACCCTTTGTAGGCGAGTCCGATTTTATAAGCGGTGCTGAATGAAGTGGAATTGTGTTGTTTCAGGAAAGGACGCATAAGCATCGCCCAAAAGCCTTTTTGCTTTTGGCCCGGACTACGGCTGTCGGCGGTAAAAGCGCTTAGACCGGCTTGTCCGTTGAGCAAAAGACCCTGATAAAGGTCAAACGAAAAGTCGAGCGCCACCACGGCGTTTTCGTTGGGCACGAGTTCTTTTTGCCAGGATTCAGGAAGTGAGCGGCGATGGTCAACGGCCTTGAAAAAATGTAGGTTCATTTCCTGCCGGTTATGCAAAAAACCAACTCGAAATGCATAACCGGTCCGTCTGTAAGATGTTTCTTTTTTGCCTGGCATCCATTCCTGAGATTTGTGTATAAGCGTTTCTCCTCGGCGGGCTTTCGCCAACCGGCCGTACATGGCCGAGAACCGCAAAGGAAAGGAGGTGGATTCCAACGAAATGCCTGCGCCATCGAATTGTTGTCCGGCAAGCCCGTAAGGGTGCAGATCCATCGAAGTGCGTCCGATATAGGCTTTTGCCCATTTATAGGAAGGTTGGAACGACATTCGTGAAAAAGGTTGTCCATAGGAAAAGCGGCTGTCTGCGAAACTGAACGAAAAAGGAAGGGAAATGCCGTAGAGAGAGGGATTTAACTGTGCGAAAATCAGATAGGAAAACGGATCCGAACTACCGCTGTTTCCCCATCGGCTTGCCATTTGTGTACCGGCCGCACCTGAAAAAGAAAAAGGTTTTCGTTTTCCGATATCCGTAAAATCTTGTGCCCGAATCGGGAAGAGGGAAACGGAAAGGTAGATGACCGAAAGGAAAATTACTTTTTCCCCTTTTAATCCGGAGGGTCTGAATGTCTTTCCTGATTGTTTTTGCGATGTTTCCATAAGCTTATAGATTGTATTATGCCCGTTTTTCTTGCCGGCATACCGGAATCGGTTCGGGAAACGGGAGAGAGGTTTCTTATAGAAACGATCGAAATGAAAATTATCGAAGAAAAGAGTTTTAAAAATTCTTAAATTTTTTTTGTACCTTTGCAATCCTTTGTTCCGCTTGCGGGTTCCGATACAGCCGGCGGTCGGCAAAGCACCCCTTTTTGGAAAGATGGGTGAGTGGCTTAAACCAACAGTTTGCTAAACTGTCGTAGGGGTTTCCCTACCGGGGGTTCGAATCCCCCTCTTTCCGCGAAACGCTTAATAAAAGCACCATGGAACTGAAAAAATCTCCTAAGGCAGACCTTGAAAGCAGAAAAGGGATGTTCGGCGCGATGGGCTTGGTGTTCGCTCTTGTCGTTACGTTGGTGGCTTTTGAATGGAAATCATACGATCAGGAGCAAATCCAGGTAGCCTCAAGAACCGCCATAGATACGGAAGAAGAAGTTATCATCCAAACTGACCAGAATCTTCCTCCTCCCCCTCCGCCTCCTCCTGCACAGATTTCACAAGAAATTGAAATTGTGGAAGATGACGTTGAGATTGAAAACGAGGTGGAAATCAATGCCGAATCGAATGAGAACACCGTGGTGGAAGATTATGTGGCGCCCCCGGTAGTGGAAGAAGAGGAAGTGCAGGAAGAGGAAATTTTCCAGATTGTAGAAGAAATGCCCGGTTTTCCGGGAGGCGATGAAGCCGTTTACAAATATCTGCGTGATAATATCCGTTATCCGGTAATCGCCATGGAGAGCGGTATTCAAGGTAGGGTATATCTGACGTTTGTGGTTGAAAAGAACGGCAGTATCACCGATGTGAAGGTAATGCGTGGTATTGGCGGTGGTTGCGACGAGGAAGCGGTACGCGTGGTACAGAAAATGCCCAAGTGGAATCCAGGGAAACAGCGTGGGCGGCCGGTGCGTGTGCTTTATTCTATTCCCGTTATTTTTACGCTCAATTAAGTTTTACACCTGATAAGAATCCGACCCGCTTGCAATCCTGTAAGCGGGTCGATTTTTTAAAAGGCGTTTTCCCTGAGGGCGGAAACCTATAAGATAAGCAAGTCATGTCATTCAAATATGGAATCTGCCATTTGGCACAGGCACCTATAAGGGATACCATTTCCCATGCTTCGGAAATGGTATCGGAACTTCTTTTCGGCGATCTTATTGAAATCAAGGACAAGTATCAGAACTGGTTTAAGATAGAAAGTGTTTTCGACGGTTATGAAGGTTGGGTGGACGAAAAACAGTTTGTCGCGCTGAATCAGGAAGAGTATGAAATGCATCGCGCTGATAAGAGTGAGGTGTTCAGCGGAGATTTTGTTTCGGAAGTGGAGCGGAACGCCGACCATTCCATATTCCGTATCGGGATGGGATGTCGTTTGCCGCTTTACGAAAACGGTGTCTTAAGATTGGGAAAGTGGGAATACACTTACAAGAACGCGGTTATTGGACCCGAAAAAGATGTCGAAGCCAAAAGGAAGGTTATTCTAGAAAGGGCATATTCGATGTTGAATACGCCTTATCTGTGGGGGGGGCGGTCTTCCCGTGCCGTTGATTGTTCCGGTTTTACGCAATTGATTTACCGGACAAGTGGAATCAGTCTGCTTCGGGATGCTTCTTTGCAGGCAACGCAAGGAACGATTGTGCATTTGCTTGCCGAGGCGCAGGCGGGTGATCTTTTGTTTTTCGATAACGAAAACGAACAGATTGTGCATGTGGGTATCTATGATGGAAACGGGCATATACTGCATTGTAGCGGTTCTGTGCGCGTGGATCCGGTGGATCATGAAGGAATCTTTAAGCAGGAAAGGGGAGGATATTCCCATGCGCTCCGTTTGATAAAGCGTGTTATTTAGATACCCGTTTGCTTTTGCTCTCGACTCTTCGTATCTTTAACTGGCGTTGAAGATACTCGGTCTCGGCAAAAACAAACTGTCGTTTGCTTTTGCTCTCGACTCTTCGTATCTTTGTAAAGGTTTGATGCCCGGGTTCAACGTTTTTTTTACGGCGGGCTTTATGGTTTGGTTATTATTGACTGTTTGTAATCGACTCTTTATCGGGTATTTACGTTTAGTTAAAGAACGGTCGTAAAAGTTAGATCTTATGAAATACAACACCCAGAGACGGCCTTTGGTTTTTTCCGAATATGGAAGAGGTGTACAGGAAATGGTGGATTTTGCTGTCAAGATACCCAGCAAGATGGCACGGAATCGTGCCGCCCAGACCATTCTCCGCTTTATGCAGCTGCTGAATCCGCAGGTGAGGGAATTGGATGACTATATGCACAAGCTTTACGACCAGCTTATCATCATGTCGGATTTCAAACTCGATATAGACAATCCCTATCCGGCTCCTGAACGCAATCCGGCGGCCAAAGCGGTTCGTCCGTTCCATTATCATCCCACTTCGATACGTTTCCGTTACTATGGCAAAACACTCGAGGCCATGATCCGCCGGGCAATGGAAATGCCTGACGGTAAGGAAAAGGATGCGGTTCTGAATCTGATTACGGTACAGATGAAGAAGTCGTATTATCTGTGGAATGATGATATTCTGAGCGATGAACTGGTGGCGGAACATCTCAGTGAGATCTCGGACGGCAAACTTACTTATACCGATGCGATGAAAGGTGAGGTGTATTCGAATTTCTACAGCAAACCCAGTTTGGAAAGAAAGAACAAGTACATCAATGTAAGCGCTTACGAAAATACAGGCCGTCGTACCTACAGCAATTACCACGGAAACAACAGCGGATTTTCGGGTCGCGGTTATAACAACAATACCGGCTATAACAACCACGGCGATAGCAATAACAACAATACCGGACATCGCTATTATTCGGGAAACCGCGACAACAGGGGTTTCATTCCCAACGGTGCCCGCTTTAAGAAGAGGAGGCCGTTTTGAGTTCATTCGCCATTACGGGCGGATGCCGTTTAAGCGGATGTCTTACGCCACAAGGAGCCAAGAATGAGGCATTGCAGGTGATTTGCGCCTGTTTGCTGACCCGGGACAAGGTAACGTTGCATAACGTTCCATTGATTCGCGATGTAATCAAGCTTATCGAACTTTTGCAGGCGATGGGTGTTGAGGTGGATCATCCGGAAGAACATACCTTCAGTTTTCAGGCGAGACAGATCAATGCCGACTATCTCCATACGGAAGATTTTCGCAAGAAATCAGGAACCCTGCGGGGATCTGTAATGACGGCCGGCCCGCTTTTGGCGCGTATCGGCTATACGGTGGTGCCGCAACCGGGCGGTGATAAGATTGGCCGCCGTCGTCTGGATACGCATTTTACGGGTTTTGAAAACCTGGGTGCTACCGTTTCTTATCTGCCGGAGGAACATGCTTTTCATGTACAGGGTAATCGCCTGCAAGGGCGTTATATGTTGCTTGACGAAGCCTCCGTTACCGGAACGGCAAACATCATCATGGCCGCGGTGTTGGCACAGGGGGTAACCACTATTTTCAATGCCGCCTGCGAACCTTATGTATTGCAACTTTGCCGGATGTTGAGCCGGATGGGGGCCAAGATTATCGGCATGGGATCGAATCTGTTGCAGATAGAAGGCGTGGGTGAACTGCACGGCACCGAGCATCGACTTTTGCCCGATATGATTGAGGTGGGGAGCTTTATCGGCATGGCGGCCATGACCCGCTCCGAAATCACGATACGCAATGTGGAACCTCTCCATTTGGGTAATATTCCGCAGGTATTCGGGAAATTGGGCATACAGATGGAAATCAGGGGAGAAGACCTTTATATTCCTGCACAAGATCATTACGAAATAGAAAATTCGCGCGATGGTTCCATTCTCACCATTTCGGATGCACCTTGGCCGGGGTTTACGCCCGACTTGATCAGTATCGCGCTTGTAACGGCCACCCAAGCCAAAGGCAGCGTGCTCATTCATCAAAAGATGTTTGAAAGCCGCTTGTTCTTTGTGGATAACCTGATCAGTATGGGTGCGAAAATCATTCTTTGCGATCCGCACCGGGCCACGGTCATCGGGTTGAACCGGGAATTTCCTTTGCATAGCATTTCGATGGTTTCACCCGATATACGTGCGGGAGTCTCATTGCTTATCGCCGCCATGTCTGCCGATGGTACGAGTCAGATTCATAATATAGAACAGATAGATAGGGGCTACGAACAAATCGATGTCCGTCTGAATCGGATAGGTGCCCGGATAGAACGTCTTGATTAAGCGGTATTCTCAAACTTGAACCGATGTATGCCGATGTGCTTTTGCCGCTTCCCCTGCCCATGAATTTTACTTATCTCGTGCCCGATTCAATGGTCGAGGTGGTAAAAGAAGGCGTGCGGGTATGCGTGCCTTTTGGCAGACACAAGCTTTATGCGGCATTGATAAAACGCCTGCATTTCCAAAAACCCGAAGCCAAAGAGATAAAGTCCGTTATTTCGGTTCTGGACGAAGAAGCGATAGTAAATCCCGTGCAATTTACCTTTTGGTCGTGGATGGCATCGTATTATCTCTGTACGGAAGGGGATGTGATGGCATCGGCATTGCCTTCGGGTTTTAAGCTCGACAGCGAAACCAAGATTGTGTTGAATCCCGATTTCGACGGTGATGTGTCAACCTTGAACGAGCGTCAGTTGGATATCGTTTCTGCTTTGGGCAATCGGGGGGAGTTGAGTTTGCAGGAAGTTTCCCAAGTGGCGTCGCAGGCCAAGGTGTTTCCTTTGGTACGTACGCTTCGCGATAAGGGATTGATTCTGATTAAGGAAGAAATCTCGGAACGTTACCGTCCGCTTAAGGAAACCTATGTGCGCTGGACGGTGGGATACCGAAACGATGAAAACGGGCAACGGAAGATTTTCGATCGGCTTGAAAAACGGTCTTTTCGTCAGTTGCAGGTGCTGATGGCCTATGTCTCGTTGCAAGGACAGGCGGAAGATGGGTGGATCAGGAAAGCGCTTCTGCTTTCACAGGGCGGAACTTCGGCCGAGGCTTTGACGGCTTTGGTAAAGAAAGGGGTGTTTGAGACCCGTCAGGACCAAAAGAGTCGTCTGGAGAATCCGGATGGTTCGCCGGCAGAGGCCGATGTGGAACTTTCCGAGGCGCAGCAGGCGGCCATGAACCTGATTCTGGAGGGGTGGAAGCAAAAACCGGTGTGTCTTCTGCATGGGGTTACTTCGAGCGGTAAAACAGAGATTTACATCAAACTTATCCGGCAAACACTCCAAGCCGGTCGGCAGGTACTGTTCCTGCTGCCCGAAATCGCGCTTTCGGCGCAGATGATTTTTCGTCTTCGCAGGTATTTCGGTGAAAAAGTGGGGGTGTATCATTCGCGCTACAATGAGGCGGAAAAGGTGGAGATATGGAAAAATACGGGCAAACGCTATCCGGTTATTCTGGGGGCACGGTCGGCTTTGTTTCTTCCTTATGATAATCTTGGGTTGGTGATTGTGGACGAGGAGCATGACACTTCGTATAAACAGCAAGATCCCGCTCCCCGTTATCACGCCCGTGATGCAGCCATTTATCTGGCCCGCCTGCATGGTGCCAAAGTGGTATTGGGATCGGCGACCCCTTCGGTGGAATCATATTACAACGCTTTGCATGGCAAGTATGCGCTTTCCACGCTGTTTACCCGCTATGGCGGTGTAAAACTGCCCACGGTGCTGGTATCGGATATCAAGGAAGAAAAACGGCGCAAGACCATGCAGGGAAATTTCTCTTCCCTATTGGTAGATAAGATTCGGCAGGCGTTGGAAAACGGCAAGCAGGTTATTCTTTTCCAGAATCGTCGCGGCTTTTCATCGCGGATTGAGTGTGATGCTTGCGGTTATGTGCCGGTTTGCGAGAATTGCGACGTTACGCTTACTTACCATAAGCATCCCTCTTCGCTCAGTTGCCATTATTGCGGCTATACGGCGGCTTTGCCGCGTAGTTGTCCGCGATGCGGAGGATCCTCTTTAAAATTGAAGGGCTTTGGAACAGAGCGTTTGGAAGAAGATATGGCTTTGCTTTTTCCTCATGCCAAAGTAGGGCGCATGGATTTGGATAGTACCCGTGCCAAAGGTTCGTTTCACCGTATCATAGACGATTTTCGCGACCGCAAGATAGATGTGCTGGTGGGAACACAGATGGTGACCAAGGGTCTTGACTTCGACAATGTGGCTGTGGTGGGTATCGTGGATGCCGACAGTTTGATTTCTTTTCCCGATTTCAGGGCATATGAGCGGAGTTTTCAGTTGATGACGCAGGTAAGCGGACGTGCCGGTCGCAGAGGCGGTGGCGGAGAGGTTATCATACAGACGCACAAACCCGATTATCAGGTGATCCGCGATGTGATGAATAACGATTATGCGTCTATGTACACCCATCAGATAGAAGAAAGGCTTTCGTTTCATTATCCGCCCTTTTATCGTTTGATATGTGTGAGTGTACGCCATAAAGACGAAGAGATGGTGTGCGCGGCGGCGAAATTTCTGGCACAGCGATTGGTTGGTCTTTACGGAGACCGTGTGCTGGGCCCCGAATATCCTTTGGTGAGCCGTATCAATACTTATTACATCCGGAATATTCTTTTAAAAATAGAACGTACACCGCAAATCGAGCGTATGAAAGAGCGATTACGTGAATGTGTCAACGGATTTCTTGCCGTACCGGAATACCGTTCCGTGAGGGTGGTGGTGGATGTGGATCCCCAGTAAGAACGGGAGCTTAATTCGTCTTTTGGGGCTTTTTCTTGAAGATATGCGGAAAAGAAAGCTTGGAATCAGGTTCTTCCACAAAAAGAAAGATGTCTTCATTGTCTTTCTTCATGAGATATGTTTCGCGTCCGTAGGTTTCCACAAAGTCAGGATCGGTTTTGAATTTTTTTATCAAGGCTTCGTTTTCTGCAATTTCCTTTTGATAAAAGTCTTTCATACGTCTCAGTTCACGTAGTTCACGGTAAGCGCGAACCTGATCCACAACCGTATTGGGCGAAAAAACGGTAATCCAAAGCAAGAACAATATCGTAACGATGATGTAGTTGCGGTAGCGGCTCTCCCAAAAACGCGAAAAGCCTTGTCGGATACGGGAAATGATTCGGTTTAAAGACATGGCTGATTTATGGATGGGGTTTCATCTTTCCGGTAATCCTCATTTGCGCACGGTTGTAAAGAAACGTTGAGGAGATTGAGGATTTCATCGGCGTATTGACGGTTGTTGCTGAGGCGTGGAACTTTGTGTTGGCCGCCTAGTTTATTTTTCTCTTTGAGCCAGGCAAGGAAAGTGCCTTCCGGCAGCATGATTATTTCGGGTTTCTTGAGGATAAGGTTATTGTATCGTTTGGCTGCGTAATCGCTGTTGAGGTCTTTCAGTTTGGTATCAAGGAGTTCCGAAAAGGCGTCTATGTTTTCGGGGGGCCGTTTGAATTCGATGAGCCATTGATGGCGGGCGTGATTAGCTGCATCCAAAAAGAAGGGTGCCGCCGTGTATTCGCTTATTTCGCTTTTGGTATGGGTGCAGGCGAAGGCAAGTCCGGCATCCGCGTTTTCAATGATGAGTTCTTCGCCGAAGGTGTTGATGAAATGCCGCGTGCGGCCGCTGATACGGAAACGATAGGGTTTGAGCGAGGTAAAGACGATGGTGTCGCCGATCAGGTATCGCCATAAACCGGCATTGGTGGATATGATAAGGGCGTAGTTCCGGTCGGTTTCCACTTCTCCGATAGTTACTGTATGCGGGTGGGCGGAACCGATTTCTTCGGCCGGTAAGAATTCATAATACACGCCATAGTCGAGCATGAGCAGCATATCTTTTTCATTTTCGGTATGCTGGATGCCGAAAAATCCTTCGGAAGCGTTGTAGGTTTCCCAATACGAAAAGGGTTCGCCAAGCAGGCTCTTGAATTGTTCGGCATAAGGGGTAAAACTTACGCCGCCATGCACGAAAAGTTCCATCTTGGGCCAAACTTCCCGCAAATTCCGTTTGCCGGAAATTTCAAGCGCTTTCCGGAGGAACAGCAAAGTCCAGGAGGGAACGCCGAGAAAACTCCGTATATCTTGCCTGATGGTGGTTTCCGCCATTTTTTGCAACTTGGATTCCCATTCGTCCATCATGGCGATGCGTTTTTGGGGAGCGCGTCTGATCTCCGCCCAGAAAGGAAGGTCTTTGGTAATGATAGCCGATACATCGCCGCATTGGATATCGGGATTGGAAGGCCAAGAATGCAGGCTGCCGCCCATCGATATGTTTTTTCCGGAGAAAACGCCGCTTTTGGGATGTGATTGGAGATAAAGCGCAAAAAGATCCTTTCCGCCTTTATAATGACAAAGGTCCAATGCTTCCCGGCTCACCGGAATATATTTGCTTTGGGAATGGGTCGTACCTGAAGATTTGGAAAACCACTTGATGGGTGTGGGCCACAGAAGCCTGTTTTCGCCCCGCATGAGCCGTTCCACATACGGCTGTAGATCAGGATAGGCGATAAGGGGAACTTTTTGTCGAAAATCTTTTGCGGATCGGATAGCCGTAAAACAGTATTTTTTACCATATTCGGTATCCGCTGCCTTTTGAAGCAGATATTGCAACTGTTTTTGTTGTATATCTTCGGCATGAACGGAAAAGTCGTCTATTTCCCGCAGCCGTCTCCGCATCAACCTAAGATAGAAGGAGTCGATAAAAGACATCGCCAAATTTATTTGGGTGCAATACGAATCAGGTAAGCGGCGATGATGCCATAGATGAATATGGGTAGCAAAGCCGCCAACCATATCGGCAAGGTGCCGGAGGTGGCGAAAACCTTGGATATCTGCATGAACAGGATAAAGGTAAAGGCCAAGGCGATGCCGGTGGCAAGATTTTTTCCCATACTGCGGCGGGTTTTGTGCGAAGAGAGCGCAAGTCCTATCAACGTAAGGATAACGGCGGAAAGAGGGTGTAGAAAACGTTGCAGTCTTTCGTAACGGTAATAAATCACAAGGTTGCTGCCCCGCAGTTTCTCTTTTTTGATGAGATGGTTCAGTTCATGGTAATTCTGTTCATCTACCTTTACATAATCGGCGGCAAAATCCAAGGGACGGACAGGCATGGCCAATTCTTTGCGTCGTCCGCTTTCCACCTTCTCTCCGTCGGCAAGCAACACCCTGTCCACATAATCGTTCAGAATCCATAACTCTTTTGCCGAGTCAAAGCGGATATTGCGTGCGCTGAGTTTTTCAAGCATCCGGTTGTCTTCTATCTTCTCGCGTGTGAAGCGATAACCCACATCGGCCCGATTGTCGAAACTTTCCACATAATAGTAAGTATTGCTGTCGAATTGAATGTGGATATTGGTGTTGGAATTCTGATAGGGGTTCTTTATATAGACACGTTCAAAGGCAATGCGGTCTTTGTTTACATTCGGAATTACAAAGTTCGCCAATACAAGATTGAGCGACCCGATCAGCAGGGCACAGAAGATATAGGGAACCATGAGCCGGTAAAAACTGATCCCCGATCCCAGAATAGGTACGATTTCAGTGTTCTGTGCCAGTCTGGAGGTAAAAAAGATAACCGCGATGAAAAGGAACAGCGAACTGAACATATTGATGAAATACGGGATGAAATTCATGTAGTAATCCCAGACAATGGCATGCAGTGAAACATCCTTTTCCAGGAACTTGTCGAGTTTTTCAGAAATGTCGAAGACAACGACGATGATAATAATCAATGCAATAGCCAAGAAAAAGGATCCCAGGAACTTCTTGATGATATACCAGTCTATCTTATGCATTTTTTCTGTCCGTTTTTAGGGCTTTTGCGTTCAAAACGGCTTTCGCTCTGAACAAATATGTTTTTATGGTACCCATCGGAAGGCAGGTCTCTTCGGCAATCTGACGGTATTTCTTTTTTTCGAGATACCGCATGGCGAAAACCGTCCGGTATTTTTCCGGCACTAACGGCATCAACTCGCGAGGATGATCCACGATACGTTCCATTTCGGGCTCATTCGCTTCTTCAGGCGAATTGGCCATCAGTACCGCTTCCGAAAAGGACGCGTTTTTTTCTGCGATACTTGTCCGGTCTGTTTTGCGCAGATAGTCGATGCAACTGTGGCTGGCGATATTATAGACCCACGTACTGAAAGCATAACGCGGATTAAACGTATGCAGTCCATTGAAGATCTTGGCAAAGATTTCTTGCAAAAGATCTTCCGCATCCACCTCGTTGCCGATTCTGTCGATAACGAACTGCAAAAGCGGCTCGTGGTATTTGTTTACCAGACGGGAACTTGCAACTTGGCTGGAAGAGGTCAAAATCGATTCGACCAACCTGCGGTCATCCTCCTTTTTTGTCATGAGCGGCCGCGTTTCCTCCCTAAACTGAGTGTAACTTGCAAAGGTAGATATAAAATTTCATACAATGGAAGGCAAAGCCACAGCAAACCGGCGCGAATCACATTGCCTGCTTTTTGCATGGTAATGGCCTGAATGAGAAACTTGATGAGCGTGATGGCACCGGCGGCGATGATCCAAACCGGCGGAAGCGGATATCTGTCGTGGGTGAGTCCGTCGGCAAAATAGAGGATATTGCCGGCTAAAAAAAGGAAAAACAAGGGAACCAGCCAACGATAGATCCGTATTTCGGTTTTCGCCCTCGATTTTTCACTGTAAAGGGTGTTGAGGTATTGCCGTTCAGAGCGAAAAGTCTCCATTGGACCGTGTTTGCCGGTAAAACGGACTTCGGCTTGCGGGGAAAGCTGCAGGGCCAGGTCTTCTTTATGGGAGAGATGCGGGCAAAGACGGTCGAACACGCCGGTATTGAGCGCGTAGGTATCGGTATATCCCTGATGTTCCAAGAAAAAACTTTTCCGGTAAGCAATCAAGGTCCGTCTTCCGGCAAACGCTTTTCCGGCGAGGGCGAAGCCTATATACTGCAAGGAATTTTCCGCCATTCGCCAACCTGAGAAAGAGCAGATACGGGTTTTGTATTCGGAATTGACGGGATGCCCCACCACGATATTGGTTTGGGGGCCGAAAGCGGCCTGCATGTATTCGATGCAATGTTCGGATGTGGGGCGGAAACTGGGATCGGTGAGAATCACATATTCGTTTTCGGCCGATTTCACGCCTACTGAAAGAGAGAATTTCTTTTCATCGAAAAAGTTGATGCTCTGGTTGGCGTTGATGAGTTTGAGCCTATCGTAACGTCGCGCGAATTCCTGTAACAGCGTGGCGATATCCTCATCGGTGTTTTCGTAAACCACAATCACTTCAAAATCGGGATATTGCTGTTCAAGCCAGAAGGTAAGGTTCTTTTTCAGCATCTCGTACTGGTTCTTGCCCGAAATAACCACCGAAACGGGTTTCTTTTCATCGCCGGGAACCGGGGCTACATATTTGGATATCCTGGCATAGACCATAATGTAGAAACGCATCAGGCCTGTCGCCGTCAGGAAAAGCCCTGCCAGCAATATCCATTCCCATAAGTCGAGTTGGTAGTAGAGTTCCATAAGGAAAGTTTTGCTGCGCTTGACCCGGAAAAGAGCCAAGAGACACAAAGTTAAAAGAAAGTTTCGGAATATTTACCTTTGCGGATTCAAATCTTCCATAAGGAAGAGGATCAATAAGGTAACAATATGCAATTTAAGATAGATGCGCGGGATGCGGCCAGCAAGGCGCGGGCCGGAGAGATCACCACCGACCATGGCAAGATACAGACCCCCATTTTCATGCCCGTGGGTACGGTAGGCTCGGTAAAGGCGGTGC
>CAZPBB010000039.1:0-14145 GCA_964584745.1 uncultured Bacteroidaceae bacterium | reverse complement strand
AAACGGTCAACAGCAGGCAACCGAAGAGCAATACAAGTTTGTTTGTTTTCATTTTTCTTGGGTTTTAAGTATAAAAAACAATCTGCAAATTAAAACAAATCCGCAAGAAAAAACAAGCAAAAACAAATCAAAAATAAATATATTGATTTACATAATTTTATATCAAACATCCACAGCTTTGATAAAAAAATTTCCGATGGATACCCTAACCGGTCCACATCCGTCGGATTAATCCACGCTCTTGAAAACTTCCAGACACCCATCGAAATGCTGTTTGGCCATCTACAACGTTGAAAAAGACATGCAGCCGACAAAGCACTGCGCTGGAATAAGTTTGAGACAATACGCAGGCATCCGTAAAAGCCGTCGCTTGCAATCCCCTATCCTCCGTTTCTTCCCCGCAACAAAAAAAGACCGCATGCCAGTAAAACCTGGCATGCGGTCTTTTATCCGTCTGTCGAAGACCTTAGCGGATCACCAACTTCTTCAGACAAGAAGCCGTCTTACCGTGTACTTTGAGTACATAAACGCCTGAAGCACATGCGGAAAGATCAAGCAAAGTGTTGTCTGCCGCAAAAACGCCGCTCTTAAGCAAACGTCCATCTGAGGCGAACACTTCGTAACGGACCTCTTCTCCTGCCGTATTCTGCAGATTGAAACGACCGTCTGCCGAAGGATTCGGATATACGTTTACCCAAGCATCCTCCCTGCTTTCGTTGCCCACCGTCTTTACGGTCAATATTATCAAGGTATCGGAAGCCACCGAGAAAACGGTGTTTTCAAAAATATCCTGATTGTCGGAAACCGAGACTGTATAGGTGTTGCGGCGGATGCCTTCAAACTGCAAATCGTAGTTCAATGCATCGAATTGCGTTGCATAGACATACATGCGGTCGGCGCTCGTCAACTTGATTTCGGTGCCGGCCAACAGACGCTGTTGCGGATCTTGGATACGGAGCGTAAGGTTGAAATTCATACCCTTGCTCTTTTCCGCGGTTTTTTCCTGACTCAGGTTTCCGTCAAACCAATCGGCACGAACCGCGTAGCGGTAATCACCGAACGAAAGTTCCGTCCAATCGTTATCCGTATAGGTCTTCGTATCGGAATCCACGTGTCCCAATTCTTCCCAATTGTCAAGACCGGACGATATGGCTTTGGCACGATACAGACGATAACCACCCGGAGCCTCAGCCTGATTCACTTCGCCGAAAAACGCGCTCAGAATCCAGTTGGATCCATCCGCTCCATGCATATAATCCGACATATGACGCCATCCATCGCCTTGATTTATCAAGGCCCCGTCGTTCAACTGCGGGCCGGCATCGTTGCCGAGCGGACAGCCTTTGTAGCCTCTGGCCACATGAAGTGCCACCAGCAAATCGCATGTGGTATCGATTTTAAATGCATCGTCCAAAAAGATGCGGTGGTGCGCCAAAGGAAGATGCCCTACATGTTGCTCGTAAGCGGGAACATCAAGGTCAGAAGAGAAAATGCGCAGGGAATAATCGGCGGTGGTATCGGTGGCTTGGAAAGCGATGCCGTTCACACCAAGTTCCGGTTGGGCATCGACCCATTCCCGCAACTGATCTTTCCTGAAGCGGATAGCCGCCATGATTTCCGCGCTCGAACAAATCGAACTCTTGCGTTCCCCATGATATTTGTGTTCCATGGTGCGGAGGCTCTGCAAAGGTTCTTCCCATGCAATCGCCATACCGCCCGCTTCGGTCTCGGTAGCCGTTACCTTACGCGCCGGGAAAGGAAACCAGACCAGATCCACCGTATCCATAAGACTCTCCTTGTCATCATCAACCCTTATCTGTACCTTGTAGTCCCTATAGATATCATGCCGAACCTCTACCTCATAGCGGGTGGAACCATAGATGTCGGCGATAAGGAATGTACCGTCAGCACCGGTCTTCACTTCAGGTATGGTCGTATTCAGAAGTGTAACGATAGCTCCGGAAACCGGTTCGTTCAGACGGTTGCGTACATAACCGCTCAGATTAATCTTGGCCGCTCCTTGCAGAGACACCTGCATATCTTCCACCTGTCCGCCGGAAAGCGTTATCTCCCGCTCGATATCCTGCATGCCTGCATAGGAAATATGTATCCGATAACGGTTGTCGGGAAAATAGATGAAAGAGAAATCGCCGTTCTGATCGCTATAGAGCGTTTGGGCAAAGTCCATACCTTGCGAATCTTCCACTTTTACGATTTCTATCTTCGCGCCTTCCACCGCTTCTCCCGATGCAGAGAAAGTGATATTTCCCTTTATCGTATTGAGGTTCTGCTGACGGTTCACCACCAACAGAGGCTCCATGGCCAAGCCTTTCTGCATGACCGGTTTTCCGGTAAGATCGTAGTAGTCCGACATACTTTCCAAATGGTAGTCGTGTACCTGCGGATAATACTCATACACGGAATTGCTCACAAAGCGGGCATCCAATCGGGCGGTCTGTTTTCCCTTTATAACGCTTACCAACAGGTTCTGCTTACGGTCATAATAGAAAGGTTTGACCGGTATTTTCAATACTTCCACACCCTTTTCAAAGCGCAACGAACCGGCAAAGACTTCGGTAAGCGAATCTATCGCCACCCAATCTCCGTAGTCGGTAAAGAGATTTTTGGGATAATAGCCCAAATGTATCTTTATCTTCTGTGAGAAACCGATACTGAGCGGTTCCATGAAGAAATAAAGGGTATCGATGATACAAGGTTCGGCAAACTTACCACGGGAAACGATAAACTGGTTTACCGTTGAATTGTCGGAAAACTCCGTGCAGGCATTGAACGGATGCGTGCTATAGCCCGCGCTGCTTGTAATTTCGGTAACCGTGGTCTGCCCATCGTAGAAACCTCCCAACAAACGGGTGGTAGTGGATGAACCATCGTACAGCCCGTCTCTCACGCCGTTTACGCTGAATGTATAGAAATTCATCGCCAGCGGTTCGGTTTCATATACCGTATCGGTTACGGTAACCGATACCACTTCGCCGCTATTGCCGGCCTTGCGCAAGATTTTGTATGCGGTGATTTTTCCGCCCAGATTGCCGCCATGACTGCCCACTTCTTTAAGTTTTTGCCATGCCAGACGGATCTTTCCGTTTGAGAGCGCCGTCGCCTTAAAGCCCACCGGCGCGTCGAAAGTGGTATCACGGCCTACCCATGCGGCGCTGAATACCGTATCCATCGGAGAAACACCGTCTCCGTTATACGCCCACATCCTGAAATACCAATAGCCATTTCCTGGCATGGTATAGGTTTTCTGCATATCCGCTCCTATATCCGAGGTCTTTACCGTATCGGAAAACGCCAGATTGGCCGCACTGAAATCTTTGTTATGCGCAGCCTGAACCACAACTCCGCTCAGGTCCTGCAAACTTTCACCGCCCGCGGTCAAAGTTGGATTGGTCCAATGTAAATCCACCGCAAGATTGGCCCCATCCTTCTCCACATGCGGTTTTTCCACCCTGCCCGGTACGGTATTGGGCGTAAGGGTTTCTATTCGTACGTTGTCCAGATAATATTCATCGAAGATACTGGTGGAAAAAGCGATTTCATAGGTCTTAGTCTCATCTGTATATAAATCCACCGTGGCCGCGGCCCAGGTCAGGCTACGCGTTTCTTCCGGATAATACACCTTCACACCTCCATCTACCCTGACATTGAGTGTGGCGAAAGGCTTCACGGTAAAAGGCTTGTTCAATTCCGTATAGCCGACCAGCCCCAATTCGTAACCGCGTGCCATAAAAGTGAGACGGTAGGTGGTGCCTTTTTCAAGGGGAAGACCGCCTATACGCAAACGGCTGAGCGTGGGAATAAAGGCCGATACACTGCCTTCATACACCAACGCGGGGTCTGTAACGAACTTAACGGTGGTATCGGCTGTTATCGGATTATTGTTGTCTGTGCTTTCAAAACCCGTGAAATAGGGCAAGGTATAATTATACAACCCGATGGCGTCTTCCCGCCGTCCGGAAACGATGCCCTTGCTATTGACCACCTGAAAGCCGTAGCGGTAATATCCGTCTTTTTCTTCTGTATAGGTATAGGAGGCTTCCGCTCCGGGCGTAACCGAAAGGATGCTGTCTATCTGCACCAAAGGTTCCATGCCGACCGCCCTGTAAACGCGGATCTTGTCAAAACAATCTACCGGTGTACCCAAGCCGTTGGTGGAAGGATTGGTCCATGTAAAAGAAACCTTCAGGCCTTCCGCCCTGATTTTAAAATTATCTATCGCCGCAGGATATACATCGCATGCGTCTTCGTAATATTGATGGAACAGACCGGTGGTCTGCAAACCGAACTCAGAATAGAAAGTGGCATGACCGGTCGAGGTGTCCACCTTGTAAAGATCTATCGTTTCACTACCGACCCTGGCCCAATACAATTCGCCCGAAAGTCGGTCGAAGGTAGCCGATTGGTATGCCATCTGCACCGATTCTCCTCCTACCGCGCCTATTACTTCGGCCACGGCGGTGGTTTTGTTCACCTTATACAAAAAGCCGTTGGCCGCTATCACGAACAAAGATCCCGAAGGGGAAGCCGAGACCGTCATCGGATAAGCCACTTTCTGTCCCTGCCAGCGTATGGTGTCGATGGCGGTGGAAGTGCTGTCGGTCATGGATACCTCATACAACACCCCTTTCAGATCGATGCCGTAGATTTTCTTGCCCACCGGATCATAGGTCATGCCGTTCAGATTACCGGTTGTACGCGAGGCGTAACCGGTTTTGCTCAACAACTGCAGTTCCCCCGTAAGCGGGTCAAGGATGCCGCGATACCCTAACGTATATTGTCCGTAATCGGCATAATATACTTCGCTCACGAAATGAACACGGCGTCCATCCCATGCCGCGGCGCAGATCTTGTGGTTGCCGTCATACAGAATCGAACTGGTGCTTAAGTCATAAGGATATGTAGGCGATGTGATGTCGAACCCGAAGATATCATCGAAATCGTCATACACATCGTAACGCGCCCAGCCACCGTACATGTTATCGGTTTCGGTCCTTTCCGATTTAGCCGCGTTTTTCCTGCTTGAATTCTCTTTTTTCTGCGGGAAAGACACTTCTTTCAGTATCTGTGACTTGAAGTCCGGTTTTTTCTTGAATTCCGGACGTGCGTGCAACGACCCGGCGAGCAACATGAGAAGCCCCATGCATACTGCCGGAAATTTAGTTGTCATCAAATTCTTATTCATTCTTTTTTGTGTTTGGTTTCAATGAAAAAAAGGACGGCAATCCGTTTCCGTTTTGCCGTCCCTTGTTCAGATGATTAACCAATTACCGGTTTACAATCATCTTGTAGGTATAACTACCCGCATGTGTGCGGATCCGTACCATATACACACCGGCCTGCAAGTCAGCTACAGACAGGCTTATTTCAGTTCCGCGAACATCTTTCCGCTCTTTTATCAAACGACCCGATTGCGCATAGATGGCAATGTTTTCCACTTCGTTGGGCGAAGTGATGCGTACCACGTCGCGGGCAGGATTGGGATACATAACAGGCGCGGCGGCATCCATACCGTCTTCCACACCGGTAAAGATCACCTCGATTTCGTTGGAGGCAGCCGATTCCCCGCAACCATTCAAGGCCGTAGCATGATAGAAGCCTTCTTCGGTAGCGGTATAAGTCAACGCATCGGCACCTTCAATCGCTCCCTGACGGTTATACCATTGCACCCGTTCTTCTTCTGTCCGCGCGGTCAAAATCCATTGTTTGCCTTCGTTCGTTCCGCTGATCACCGGCGCATCAGGCAAAGAATTCACCGTAAGATTGAGCGTATAGACGCTGTCGCAACCGCTTTGTGTTTTATATTCTACGGTATATTCGCCGGTTTCCGTATAGGTTTCCCCACCGAATTCATAACTTTCACCCTGGCAGATACTTGCTTCCAGATTGAACGAATAGACCGGGTTCACCGACAGGCTGATATGGTAAACACTGTCGCAACCGCTCTGCGTCTTATATTCAACGGTATATTCGCCGGCTTCCGTATAGGTTTCACCCGCAAATTCATAGGTTTCGCCCTGACAGATATTTTCTTTCAGGTTGAACGAATAAACCGGGTTCACCGAAAGCGTAAGGGTGATGAGGCTGTCAACCGCATGTTCAGCACGGAAAACGGTATCGGTATAGACACCGGCTTCGCTCAGTTCTTTCCCTCTGAAAAGATATACATCACCATCGCAAATGGATTCGGAAGCTTCAGCCCATGTTTGCAGACGGGTGAAACGCACCGCATACAGAGAAAGTCCTCCTTGGGCCGCCAGGCTTTCGCCTTTGAAACGCAGCATATAGATACCTCTTTCTCTCAACGTGAATTCCGCCGTAGCCGAATCCCTTTCCTTTCCAATTGCCGTTTGGGCCATAACCGAATCGCCATCCGATTCAAAATCCTTTACCAGACGTACGCTCAGGCTTTCGCTCAGGTTTTCATCCGCCGCACCATAAACGGCTTCCATATTATAAATACCGGCCGGCATATTGAATCCCGGGGTAAAAAGGACATCGTTGGACGCCACATTCGGATTCGGGGCAAGGAACATACCTTCGCCTTCTTCCGAACGAACCCAAGTGAGGCTGTCATTATTGAGGTTCACGATATGGATATAGGCATCGCTTTCCTCTTCTCCGTTGAACAGCGTGGCATAAGGCAATTCCACCGGAGCATAATGCAGCACCTCGAGATGTAAGGTATCGTCGAAAGTAGGCTCACCAGGCACGCTTACCCAAACGGCAAGCGTATGTTTGCCCACTTGCGAAAAATCTGCCTTTTCGGCAAAAATGTATTCATATCGGGTATCCGGTGTCAGATTTTCGGCCTCAAAATCAATCGTTTCTTTTACCGCCTGACCATCATCCACACAGAAATAGATATCGGCCGGTTTGCGCAAGTCGTCCACACCGGTATTTACCAAACTTACCCGTACCGTTTCCTTGTTTAAACCCGCCCGGGGAACGATAGGCGCAATTTCGGTAAGGCCGAGGTTGGTCTCATAAAGCGCATTCACCTTGAAATCGTCGATATAGAAACTCTTATCATATTCGGCAATACCGCAAAGCAGGATATACTGCTGCCCGCTGACCCCGCTCAGGGATACCGAATAATGATACCAATTGTCTTCCGCTTGTTCCACTACCGGTTCCTTTTGGATATTATTATGGATATAGGTAAGGAAACGGGCACCTACCGTATCCGTAGCGTTCTCGCCCACAAAAACTTTCAATCCTTCATTTTCCTTTTTGCAAGCGGGATCCCGATACATCCAGAACTCAAGGGTATAAGTCGCTTCCAACGAAAAATCCAAAAGCGGCGAAGCCATGACACTGGAAAGGTTATTCAACATATAGGAATAAAAACGCAAAGATTTCTCTCCTTCTTTATGCGCCGCCGTTTCCACGGACCAAGGCGTAGAGGAACCGCTCTTGCCCAACCAAGCATATGTCCAATAGGAAGGCAACGCGCTGCCTTCAAATCCTTCCACATAGGGAAGCGGCAGGGGTTTATTGGCGGTGCTGAACTTGATGCTGTCCC
Organism: uncultured Bacteroidaceae bacterium; assembly: GCA_964584745.1. Taxonomy (GTDB): domain Bacteria; phylum Bacteroidota; class Bacteroidia; order Bacteroidales; family P3; genus Pullibacteroides. The sequence goes on along the minus strand of CAZPBB010000039.1, from coordinate 6,602 downwards.
AGATGCTTTGGTCATCTTCGCTGCATACCGAACGGACATACACCGTGTAGTTGGCGGAAGCTTTCAAACCCGTCACTTGATAGATAGTGGCCGTAATGCCGCTCACCTCATTCCAATCTTCCGCACCGTCTTCGCGGTATTTCAATTCAAAAAGATTGTTTTTCGAAACCCACTGTATGGTTGCAAAATCGGATTTCACGCCCACCAAACGTAAACTATCCACTTTTACACAGGAATAAGGCGTTTCCCAACTGATTTTAACCGGCAGACTCTTCTCGGTCTGACAAACGGTCTGCACCGAAGCGATGTAGTCGGTGTGCTGCTGCAAGCCTGTCAAAAGCACCGTGGTGTCGGGTGCCGTCGCTTCAACCATCTTAGCGGTTGTCGTATCTCCCTCTTTCATGTAGGATACTTCGTATGCCGCAATATTACCATCCATGGATTCCGTAGCAGGTTCACCCCATACCAAGCGGGTTTCATTGTAGAGAATGTCTGCCGTTTTCAAATTGGTCGGCGGAAAACAGATAGGAGAATTTTGAATTTTAAGGCCATATACCGAAATGCCATCTCCATATAGATTGCTTGAGCCTTTTCCTATCAAGCGTATCCTCAAAACAGACGCATCTCCCACCAAATCTCCAAGCATAACATTCTCCGTTATTTGTGAGTAAGAGGTAAAGGGTTGTTCCAATGTATCCCAGGAAATTCCCCTATCCGTGCTGTATGCTATAGAAAAATATTGCCCGCTTGTAGCATTCACCGCATAGTTGATTTCCAATTCAAGCCGGGATTTAACAGCCGTGGAGATATCGATATCCGGCGTATGCAGAAGTCCATATTGCTGATTGCTTCCTGAATAGTAAACATAATTACCACGCCAACTGGATGTCGCTTTCCAGTCTTTACCCTTATAATCGTCGGCATCCCAACATGCAGGAATCGTATTGCCGGAAAATTCAGCTATAAACGGAAAGTCAAATGCAGAACAAGGCGTGGTAAACGTAATTTCATCGGAATACAGACTTTCATCGTCTTCCGAGCACAGGGCCTTTACCCTCACCTGATATTTTACTCCTGATTCCAAGGCGGTAATGGAGAGAGGTCTGGTGCTTTGCGCCGGCAACACCGTCCACGTGTCGGCATCCTGCGTCTTATATTCCACTACAAAAGAGGCGGCCGCAGAGGTAAAATCAATCTTGGCCGAGGTTTCAAGCAATTCTGTCAGATGTACATCGGTAGGCTCTCCACAAGACACCAACATGAAGTTATCCAAGTAAAAGCCATTGCCATAACCGCTTGCCGAGGTATTCTTGATCGCAATAAAAATCTGTTTTCCTTGATAAGCGCTTAAATCGGGAGAGACCTTCGCATAGTCGGTAGAAGTAAGTTCCGTTTCAGCTTGGATTTCAACAAAATCCGCAATAGCCGCAGTATTTTCCGATACCCATACGCTATATTTTCCGGAGCCATAAGAACTGTTCGCCCTTATCTCAAAACTGAATGAAACCTCACGGTCAAGATTTATCTGCGGGCTGATCAACCAATCATCCTCCGGCCCAGATCCGCCTTCTATAGCCCCAGTTCCATCCACACCATACCACTTGTTCTGCGACCATTTTGAACCCACAATCGTCCAACAATTGATTTCCTTCGAAGAAAGCCAATCGTTTTCCTCAAAATACATCGCATACGGAATATTTTGCACCGCACAATGGGTCGTAAACTCAAAAACGGAAGAAAACGCGCTTTCATCCCCTTCCCCACAGATAGCCTTTGCCCGGAGTTGGTATTTCGTACCCGGCAAAAGGTTCTCTAAGGAAATTTCATTCGTGGTGGCCGTTTCGCCCTCTATCCAACTTTCAGCCGTAACGGTTTTATACTCCCATTCAAATTCCTGAGCGGAAGAAGTAAATCCTATCGTAGCCGAGGTGGTAGATATATCCGTAATCTCGAAATTTCCCGGAGGTGCACATGAAATCACCTGAAATTCATCCACATACAGAGAACTTCTGTCTTTATCCGAAACCGCCTTGATCGCCACATATATTTGTTGGCCTTCATAGTCCCCCAAATCAACAATCACTTCCGTAAAAGCGGTGTTATCTACGACCGTTTCCGATTTAATCTCTTCAAAATCAGCAATATCAAAACCCGTCTTCGATATCCATACGCTATATTTTTCAGCATACATCGAAGATTGCGCCTTTACCATGAACGACACAGAGGCCGGACGGTCAATGTTTATCTGCGGACTGATCAGCCAATCGGAAGCCGGTTTCTGGGAATTATACGTGTATTGGGCACAAGCGCTCCCGTCCACACCACTGTTCGTGCTCCGTTTCCATGTTTTGTTGTCGTTGTTGTCATCCACAATCCGCCAACAGTTCAAAACCGTTTCGGATTCCCAACTGTCGGTGTCGAAATGTTCCACATAGGGAATGGTCTTTACGCCACAATCATCGGATTGGGCAATGGCGTTTCCTCCACTGAAAAGGAAAGCCGACACAGCCAAGACTGTGCCCAGATACTTTTTTTTCATAAAAAAATGTGTTTCGTTTTCATCCGGCCACTCCAGATGCGGCAACACACAGGTTTCCGCCTCTTTCCGTATCTGCCGAATATCCTACAATGATAATTAAAAATAACGGAACGACAAAGACATTCCATAAAAAAGAACCGAGGAAAGTGTCAACTTTCCTCGGTTCTCACTATAAAACAGACTGATATATTTACCCTGATTTACGCATAAACGGTACGGAAAAGAACTTTCGTTTCCGTACCACCCTTGTTACAGGATGTTAATCTTCCAAAAAATAAGTGATGTAGGCAACCACCCGGACCGTTTTTCTTTCGGGGGTATACAGATCCCTGTTTTCTATCAAGAACCGGCCTTGCGAAGCAGTCTTGATCTTGCCGAGTTTACTATTGAAGTTATAAGTTATCATTTATGATGATTTATGCGCGATATTTTGCCATTAATCATCATATATGTATATTTGCATCATGGTAAATGAACTGAACAGGTTGGATCTTTATGAAAAGTCCAACAATGATATCGTGGTGGAGCTTGGGCGGCGATTCCGGGATTATAGGATAGCCTTGCGTATGACACAGCAACAAATCGCATCGCAGAGCGGGGTTTCCGTCATGACAATCGTGCGTTTCGAAAAAGGGGAAGGCTCATCCATCCGGTTGGACAATTTCGTCGCGCTTATGCGCGCCATCCAGAAATTGGAGGGGGTTGCCGACTGTATTCCAGACATGCCCGAGAGTCTGTATGATACGTCGGTTAGAAAGGGAAGTCAAAGGGTTAAGAAGCGCGGCGATGAAAAATAATATTGTGAGCGTTCTCCTGTGGGGAAAGGAAATAGGCAAGTTGCGGTGGGAAGGCGGCTATCGCCCTCAGTTCGGGAAAGTAGGCTCGATGGTGTCTTTTAATCCTGAATATCCTTCGTTTGGATTTGATGTCGATCCTGTCGGTTTTTACAATCTTTCCAATTATTTGGTGCGGAAAGGTCTGTCCGATATTTGTCGCGCCCATGAATATGACGGTATTCCGCGTTTTTTAAGCGGTTCTTTGCCGGACGACTGGGGCAATGAAGTCTTTTCTTTTTGGATCGAGAAGCATGGCATCCGCAGTCATGATGTAACGCCTGTCGATAAGTTGGCCTTTATCGGAAAACGGGGCATGGGCGCATTTGAGTTCGTTCCTCAGTTGTATAATCCGCATTCGGACGAAGCGGTGGTATTGGAGGAACTTTACGATTTGGCCAGAGAAATCGAGACCGCGCGGGAGGATGCGTCGATATACATTCAGGACAGGCCGGCCATCAACGACTTGATGTCGGTCGGAATGAGTGCGGGCGGCAAGCACCCCAAGGCGATTGTGGCGATCAATTGGAAAACCGGCGAGGTCAAATCCGGACAGTTTCTTTTGCCGGAAGATTTCACACAGTATATATTGAAGTTCCGGGATTCGGAGAAATGGCCCACCGCCGAAATCGAATATGCCTATTATCGGATGGCGAAAGAAGCCTTGATTGACATGGAAAAATGTTCCTTGCTGGCCATCGGAGGCGTAAACCATTTCCTTACAGAACGGTTCGACCGTAAGGAAGGGCGCAAGGTACATGCGGTCACCTTGCAGTCTTTGTGCGGAACGGTAACCTCCTACGAAGAAATATTCAAAGCGTGCAGAAAGCTGCAGTTGCCTTACCATGATATGGAACAGGTTTTCAGGCGCGCTGTCTTCCATTACCTTGCCGGAGTCTGCGATGACCACGACAAGAATTTCTCCTTTATCATGAACCCTGACGGGAAATGGCGTCTGGCTCCAGCCTACGACGAAACCTTTACCGTGAATTTCAAGAACAGGTTCATCGGCGACAGACACGTCATGACCATAGCGGAATGCAACCGAACCCTTTCCATGTCTCAATTCGTGCGGTTGGCGGATGAAAATGATGTGAAGAATGCCGAATCCATAGTCCGGGAGATTGCCGAAGTGGTGAGTTCTTTTCCCGACAAGGCCGTGGAGGCGAAGATTTCCCCCGTCCACACCGAACTTATCACACAGTTCATCAAGACAAAGACCGCCGCACTTTAAGAGGCGATAACCTCAAAACAAAAGCCGCAGTACGGTAATCGTATTGCGGCTTTTTTATGATACATTGGTTGAATTAACCCTTCCTAAAGATTCCAACATCTATGCACAACAATACGCCCTATATCTGCCTGACAAAAGATTACTACAGGAAAAGATGAAAGAATGGATTGAAGAACAAGACTAATGATTGTGAGATTATGCCTGACACGTATCCGTATGCCGAACTAAAGGTTGCTTACATAGGAGACGGGCTTTATCATACTGCGAAAATATGATAAAGCCCTTTTACGAAAAGACATGGAAACTACATCTCTCGTCGGTCAAAATCGGACACAGAAATGTTTATCGGTCTAAAATCGAAGCCATACTTTTTATTGAATGCTTCTGCTATTTGATCAGGAGACGGAGTATTGCCAGATTGGGTAATAACCTCAACCTCCATACCCTTTAGAATCTCATATCTCTTGTCTGAGAAGAAACCATTTGACCTGGTGACACCAACATTCCTTTTTGCTGTAATTTTCCAAAGTTTATTAGCCATGGCATTTTAAATTAATGAATTTATATCAACTTGAGTAAGTTCTTTGTAAGAGCCACGAGATGGGTGGCGAGGAACACCCATCTTTGTATATTGCCCAATTTTAACGAATGAGGGGGTATATTCCATTAGTATACCAATGATATCCTTTAGGCATTTTTTTAGATATCCTCGTATTCTAATATTATTACCATAACCCAACAATATAGTTGGATTCTCTATACCTTTTATTGAATCTTTAATCGCTTCAAGATTTGATTCGTGCTTTGATTCATCTAATTCTGAATCCAACCCATTGGGATTAGTAGTTCTCTGAGGATAAAGATTAAACATTATGAACGAATCAAAGCCATTACGTTCTGCATAACCCATTATACGACGCATTGTTGCATCAGATTCATTTGCATTTGCTGTACTTGGGTTCAATCCGATTACAATTAGTGGTTTTTTTCCGGTTTGTTTAAGAACAAATCGGCATTCATCTCGTTCTACGCAGGTTGGGTTATATTCCATCATAAGTCTGGACCTTTTTCTTTTGCAATATTATTAATAATAAATAAGCAAGCAAAAAAATAACAAAAGACTTTTTTTGTCGTTTTAAAATACGGGGGCAACATTGCAGGTTCTGATTTGTACCATTCCCCGAAAATCACGTTGAGCCAGATATAATCTATGCCAAACTGCCCCAAAAGTTACTTCTAACCCTTAGGGCAGTTCAAGTTATCTACAGCCAGTCTAATGAACGTGACCAAGGCCGCGTTCACAAATCAATCACTTACCAAGTGTATTCACGCAGGAAGTCCACCGACTTCTGAATCAACGGGTACATCACCGTGTCGTCTTCGATAAACGCCACTTGCTTGCGGTAGGCAGCAAGGAATTTTTCGAGAATGGGCGAAGTCTTTACCGGACGGCGGAATTCAAAGGCCTGCGCCGCATTGAAAAGTTCTATCGCCAACACCCTTTCGGTATTGTCCATCACGCGGTAGGCCTTGGTGGCGGCGTTGGCGCCCATGCTCACATGGTCTTCCTGTCCTTGCGAAGACTCAATCGAATCGACGCTGGCCGGGCAGCAGAGCTGCTTGTTCTGGCTCACAATCGAAGCCGCCGCGTATTGGGGAATCATGAAGCCGCTGTTGAGGCCGGGTTTCTTGACCAGGAAGCTGGGCAGACCGCGTTTGCCGGCAATGAGCTGATAGGTGCGGCGTTCGGAGATATTGGCCAGTTCGGCCACGGCAATCGCCAGGAAATCCTGCGTGAGCGCCAAAGGCTGCCCGTGGAAGTTGCCCGCCGAAATCACCAGGTCTTCATCGGGAAAAACGGTGGGATTGTCGGTCACGGCATTCACTTCTTCGAAGGTGATGCGGCTTACATATTCGATAGCGTCCTTGGACGCGCCGTGTACCTGCGGAATGCAGCGGAACGAATACGGGTCTTGCACGTGTTCTTTCTTGCGGA
>CAZPBB010000038.1:0-14589 GCA_964584745.1 uncultured Bacteroidaceae bacterium | reverse complement strand
CCTTGATGGCGAAGAACACGAAACCGGGCTTTACGGCGCGTGAATCCTGCGCCAGGCCGCTTACTTCCCGTCCTTCGTTTCCCGTAAGGCGGAACTCGCCATCCCCATCTGTCAATAATTCGGTCAGTTCCATGTTTCTCTCTTATTTACGGCTCAACCTGCAAGTTCCAACACCACTGCCTGACCTTTTACACAAGCCGTTCCGGCGGCAGGTGTCTGGGTCTTTACCCATCCCTTGCCATACACATTTACCTTCAATCCGTATTTTTCAAGCAAGAATGTCGCGTCGCGCAAGCCCATTCCACGCACGTCCGGCATTACATCCTTCATAGTGTTGACCTCCCCGAAGCGGTTTGTGCCGCCGCTCATCCGCACAAACGAAGAGGGTTCCAGTTCGGGGAACCTCAACCCCAGATAATCGCCCACACGGCTTATATCGGCGGCATATCCGGCCGCCCGAAGCGGAAGCGCGGCAGCCGGATCGAAACGTTCCGTTTCCAAACCGCCCTGCATCAGCGTGGCATATACCTTATCGGCAATATCCTTAAACACCGGGCCCGCCACCGCACCGCCGTAGATGCGGTTTTTCTGCGGGTTGGTAATCATCACGATGCACGAATAGCGCGGATTGTCGGCAGGGAAATAACCGGTAATCGAAGCCCGGTAGGTCATCTTCTCGCTTCCCCTCTTGCCGTAGTTCATCTGCGCCGTACCCGTTTTGGCGGCCACCTTGTACAAAGGATTCTTCATGCAGGTACCCGTTCCATTTTCCACCACGCCTTCCAACATGGCCTTTATCTTGGTTAGGGTTTCCTTGCTGCAGATCTTATCCACCAACACCTGCGGTTCCATTTTCTTCACCACCGCGTCGCCCTGCCTTATCTCGCTCACGAAAAGCGGCTTCATCAGCTTGCCGTCGTTGGCCACCGCATTGTAGAGCGCCAATATCTGCAAGGGCGTAAGCCGCAACTCGTAGCCAATCGACATCCACGGCAACGAAACCCCCGACCAGGTTTTGTCGGACGGGTCTTTGATATACGGCATCCCCTCCCCGGCTATCTCCACGCCCAGCGGCTTGTCCAGCCTCATCTGCCTGAGATATTCCACAAAACGCACCTGTTTTTTATCAAACACCTTATTGGCCAAGTAGGAAATCCCCACATTCGAAGACTTTTCAAAAGCCTCCTGCAAACTCACGTCTCCCCATCCGCCTTTGTGGGAGTCTTTCATCCAGCGGTTGTAGAACTGCAACTCCCCGGTGGGCACGATAATCGAAAGCGGACAATGGCTTTCTTCCAGAATGGCGATCGTGGAAGCCAGCTTGAACGTGGAACCCGGTTCCACCGCCTCGCCCACCGCATAATTCATATCCTCTCTATATATGCCGTCTTTTCCCTTGCTTAAATTGGCAATCGAAACCACCTTTCCTGTCTTTACCTCCATCAGCACCACACAGCCATGTTCGGCTTCATTCAGTTCCATACATTCCTGCAAAGCCGATTCGGCCACATCCTGTATGCGGATATCGATGGTGGTTACAATGTCTTTTCCGTTTTCAGCCGCCACCGCATCAGACGTATATACCGGCCGCCATACGCCATTGGAAACCTTTTGCGTCAAACGCCTGCCGTTCACCCCGCTCAATTCCTTATGGTAAGCACCTTCCAACCCCACACGGGAACCGGATTCGGCATTATAATAACCCAGCGTACGACGCGCCAACTCTCCATTGGGAAAAATGCGCCGTTCTTTCTCCTCCACGATAAAACCACCTTTGAACTGTCCTTTCTTCAACAATGGGAAATGGCGGATACGCGCCATCTCGGCATACGTAACGTTAGCCCGCAAAAGAAAATCGCGCTTGCCCCGTTTCCTTCCTTCCATCAGCCACTGCCGATAGCTCTCCGCGCTTTTTTGCGGATACATGCGGTGCAGGCTATCGCAAAGCGGACGCAGGTATTTATAGAAAGTATCGGCACTTACCACAGAGGGGTGCATATCCATGCGCAGCGTGAAATACGGCACCGATACGGCCAACAGCGAATTATCGGCCGAATAGATGTTTCCCCGCACGGCATTTGTTTCCTCGTAACGGAGACTCTGACGGTGAGAAAGTTCCAGCAGACGGGTACCCTCTCCGAAAATCACATCCGCCATACGGACAACAATCGCCACGGCAAAAACCAGCAGCAAGGCATACACGATATATACCTTCCACCAAAAGCCGGTCTTGCCGTCTTGCTGCTTGTCCGTTTTCCTCTTTTTATCTGCCGTCATGCGTTATTTTCCGTTGCCGGAAATCCCGTTTTCCATTTTTTCCTCAGGGATGATGAAAGGCGGCACCACCGATTCTTTCACTCCTGTGTTTATCAACATATCCGCCACCGAAGACTGCCGTCCCAAACGCATCAGTTCGGCACGACTCGAAATCTGACGGAACTGCAATTCTTTCAATTCTCCCTTCACTACCGAACTTTTCCGGATGACCGTTTCGGAAACGTAGTTGGCGGTGATAAGAAACATAGCCCAGAAGAATATGTACAGCACCAATTTCCAGTGTTTCTGCAAACCTTTGTCCAGAAACACCGATCCATCCAAGGCTGAACGGATCTTTTTCCTGCGCAAACGCCGCTGTTCCTTGCGCTGCAATTCCGCCTCGTCTGGTTGCCCTGCCTCTTCCTTCTCCTCTTTTTCCGGTTTCTTCCCCTCAAATTCCAACACCAGTTCCGGTTCAGGTTCCGGATCTTTCAGTTGCGGTTTGGGTTTTATCCTGTTCTTTCCCATACGCGCCTACGCTTCTTTTTTCTGCACGATTCTGAGCCGTGCGCTCCTTGAACGGGGATTCCGTTCCACTTCGGCTTCCGATGCCGTAACCGCCTTTCGTGTTACCGCCTCGAAAGGCGAAAGGTTGTTGCCGTAAAAGTCTTTTTCTATCTGGCCATCCAGATTGCCCGAACGCATGAAGTTCTTCACCATCCGGTCTTCCAACGAATGATAGGAAATGATGGCCAGCCTACCGCCGGGAGCGAGCATTTCGAGGCTTTGCCGAAGCAGACTCTCCAAATTTTCCATTTCACCGTTCACTTCAATGCGCAAAGCCTGAAACACCGTGGCCAAAAACTTGTTTTCCCGTCCTCTCTGCGCGAAAGGCGTAAAAAAAGCCACCGCTTGATCGGTATAGGAAAAATCCTCGTTGTTCCGCGCCTTCACCACCGCCGATGCCAGTTTCTTGCCGAAAGGGATCTCACCATAACGGCAGAACACTCCGGCCAAAGCTTCTTCCGAATAGGTATTGAGAATCCTGGCCGCCGTCAATTCACCTTTTTTATCCATGCGCATATCCAACGGTCCCTTGCCACGAATGGAAAAACCGCGCTCGGGCGTATCGAACTGATGGGAAGAAACCCCCAGATCGGCCAAGATTCCATTGACAGGAAGTGCCCGCCTGAAACGCAGATGGTTTTTCATAAAACGGAAATTCTCGGCGATAAGTTCGAAACGGTTGCCGGTCTGTGCAAAAAAGGCATCGTTTTCCGCGCACCGCACTGCATCCGGGTCGCGGTCAAATGCATACAGACGCCCCCCTTCGCCCAGCAAAGACAATATCCGGCGCGAATGGCCGCCACCGCCGAAGGTGGCATCTACATAAATTCCATTTGATTGTATATCAAGCCCCTCTACCGATTCCTGCAATAAAACGGGGTCATGATAGTCGATATCCATAACATGCCCCTCCTATAATTTGTCCTGTACTTCCACTCCGTCTATCTGCCCCAAGCGCTCAGCCGCCATTTTGGCAAAATCCACCTCAGCGGCGTTCATCTTATTGTAGGTTTCAACATCCCATATTTCGATAATGTTGATTTTGGAGATCAAGACGATTTCCTTGTCTATACCCTTGGCTTTTTTCAACTCTACGGGAATGAGCAAACGGTCATTGGCATCGAGTTCCACCGGATTGCCTTCCGAAAGTTTACGGATCAAAAGCCTGTCTTGCGGATTGTAATGATTGAGTTTGGCCACCTTGGTTTCGATTTCCCGCTCGAATTCGGCACGGGGGTAAAGTTCAAGGCAGGCATCGAAAATGCTTTCCTTCATGACAAAGCCCGCATCGATACTTCCCGCCAAAGCTTTTTTCATCGCCGAGGGAAACTTGAACCGACCGCCCGTGTCAACCTTACAAAACTCTTTACCTACTAAAATGGCCATAAGCGATTGTCTGACAAGGAAAGATGCATCCAACTCGGAAACATCTCATTTCCAGACCCCGCAAAATTACGTATAAAAATCCAATCTCTCCCATTTTGTTCATAAATTTTCCATTCAATCCCAAAAAATCCCATTTTGATTTTTCAAGACGACGAAAACAACTTATTATCAACTTATTGCATAAATTTAACAATAAAAGTTATTAACAATTTTATGTTGAATTGTTAATAAGTTATATACACAAAAACTCCCTGAGGCCGTTTTTCGCTATCGGAAAGACGTTCCCTTTCGCTTGGGCCTAAACAAAAAAAAGCGGGGCGGAAAGGAATCCCTTTCCGCCCCGCTCACCGGACTCGTACCATGAATTATTTCCTCAAACCTCTGATGCGTTCGCTTCTTCGATAAACTGTAAAATTTCTTCCCTGCCCATACCGTTTTGAGCCGAAGATACAATAAAGGGCGGCAACGGATCCCATGCTTCAGACAAAGCGTCTTGAATGGCGGTTACCGAATCCGTCAGATTTTTGGCACCCAACTTATCCGCCTTGGTTCCCACTATACAGAACGGAACTTCGTTTTCTCCCAAAAAGCGCATAAACTCCAAATCGATGGTCTGGGGTGGAATCCTAAGATCGACCAATACAAAAACGCAATACAGATTGGGCCTCCGGAGCATATAGGAACGGGTCATCTGCTGCCATTTTTCCCGCTGCTTCTGTCCGGCTTTGGCATAACCGTAACCCGGCAAATCGGCGATATACCATTGCCTGTTGATTAAAAAATGTACGATACATTGGGTCTTGCCAGGTGTGGAAGAGGTTTTGGCCAGCCCGTTCCGCCCGCAAAGCTTATTGATAAGCGAAGATTTTCCCACATTGGATCGTCCGATAAAGGCATATTCGGGTATATTGCTTTCCGGACATTTTCTATAATCATCGCAACAAGCAACAAAATCAGCGGTTTTAATCTTCATGAGGAACGCCGTTTTGCGCTTTGGGAACCCACACATCCTCGATACGACCGAGGATATGGCGTTCTTTCTTGCTTTCGTAGATTTCGTCTATCTTGATCAAGATACCCGTTTCCTCCACCCCGCCGAAATGATCATTCACACAAGTGCCGAAACTGCGCATGGTGGGAGAAAGTTTGATATAGGAATTGAAAAGGGGCGGAATGTTCTCCCCCAATTCCCGTACGCGACGCACCATAACCTTGTAAGCGTCTTCCAATCCCAACCCCTCGAAAAGTTCCCGCAAACGGTTTTCTGGTGTATCAAGACGAAGCGGGGCAAGGGGTTGCACCAATCCTTCGGAATCCTTATGGTACTTATTTACGTAATAAAGAATCGTATCGCGAGCCTCCTTATGGAAAGAAGTGTACATGGTTACTTTTCCGAAGAAATAGCACATCCACGATTCATTGAGCGTAACCAATCCGCCCAAACCATCCCAAAGATTATCAAGAGAGAAAACACCTTTACGTGAGGACTGGTATTGGGGTTGTACGAAAGAACGTCCCAGCTCGATGGTTTTAGGCAGATACTCCTTAATGAAACGGGGACTGAAACGGAAAATCTCGGTTGTGGAGAGCCGGGGCGTGCCATCGGCATCGAACTGAACCCGATTACCTTCGATAAAGCGGTATCCCCCCACGATTTCCTGATCTTCGTCATCCCATACCACCAATTGTTTATAGGGGTTCTCCATTGTATCGAACTCATCGATATCGGTGGCTTTACCCGTACCGCCGCCACTCAAACGGAAAGAAACCTCCCTGAGCCGCCCCAACTCCATCATCACGTTGGGCGCGTCATGGGCCGTTACCACATACACCCTGCGGTTGCCAAAGTTGGTGTACCGCAAGAACTTGTCTTCGGTAAGTTCATTTTTAATCAGTTCCCTGTCAACGGGAGGAATAATCTCCTGCATCCTGCTAATATCTGAATATGGCTTCCGGATCTTTGGCCAACCGGTAAACATGTTCCCTTATCAGAGCCGCCCACTGTTTATCTGAATGGCGTTTATCCAAAACCTGAAAAGGAATAGGCTTTCCCAAAATTAAACAAATTTTTTGATTCCGCATCTTGAACATCTCGTTTACCAAAAACATTTGCTCGATATTCATCCTAAGCCCCAATCGGGTTCTCCATCTTGCTAAGTTATAAAAAAACGGGGAATTTTTACCATCCACATACACCGGCACGACATCCCTTTGGGTTCTTCTGGCTTGGGTAACAAAGGTTTTCTTCCACTCCAGATCAGCGATCACGCCCTTTTTCTGCTTGCGAGAACACAACCCGGCCGGAAAATACAGCAAATCGGCACTGCCGGCAAAGGCGGCCTCGAGACTCCGCCTGTTTTCGGTGTTTTTCTGCAACTTGCTGATAGGCAAAAAGAGAGGTTGAAATGGCGGCAAAGCCAACAACATGCTGTTTACAGGAAAAAGAATCTCTTTGCGCACTTGCCCGATACGGCTGATAAGCGCCATGCCGTCCAAACCGCCCATAGGATGGTTGGCACAAAACAGATAACGGCCGTTTTCCGATATATTCTCCATCCCCCTCACTTCAACCTCACAACCAAAATCTTCGAGAATAGCCGTAGCGAAGTCCACGCCTATCTTGTCTTTTTCCTTATAGAGGAATCGATTCAACTCTTCTTCGTGCATAATCTTCCGCAAGAGCGGAAACACGAAACGGGGCATCTTTTTATAAACGGCCGGCGCCTGCTGACGGATCACACCTTCTATATCGATAGTGCGTTCACTGATAGTAAGAGTGAGCATGGACTTTTTTTTACAACGTGTAAAGGTAAGAAATTTATTTTCTCGGAAAGACTGCCATGCATAGTGAAAGCCCGATGTAATATCGGACTTCATGCTTCAAGCCCTTTTGACTTAGTGTTTGGGCATCCGGCTCATGGAAATACTTTAAGTGTCCTGACAAGTAAACAAAATGAGTACAAGCCAGTATCCAAACATGTATATAAATTGCGTTAACGAGATGATTGTTTTTGCCAAGAACGTATTTTTCGTACATCGGGAACAAATTGCCCTTGACTGTCAAAAATACCACATTCCTCAATCGGAACATATCCATATTCACCTTCCCATTTGGCAATATAAGGGTTGTAACAACACTTTGATGGTTGAGAGAACACGTTTTCCGGACTTTTTAAGAAGCATCGACAATCTTGGCATGCATAACGATACTCACAATCCTTACAAACTTCTATCAGGTCTTTCTTTATGTGCCATAACTTCTTTAACTTATCCCATGGAAAAATGATATTTCATGCAAAACCGTACAGTTTGCAAAAGTTTGCAATGCACATTCTATGTCCACCAACTCAACTATGTCCGCATAAGAAACAAACTCTATCGCCTGAATCATATATTTGTCCACAAATTCTTTAACAATGAAAAGATTATCATTTATATAGGACGAGAATTCCACAACACTATTGCTAATTAGGCACGGTTCTTCCCATCTATGCTTTATCGGTTTGATATGGACTGCATCGGACTCACTTCCAATAAACGCATACTCATTTTTTACCAAAAATTCTATCAATTGAATAACATCTTCTTTATTATGATACTCACTGATAATATCAATGATCTTTTTTTTATTGTGTCTTTTGCAAAAGAAATAAATTTCCTTATCAATATACTGCAATATACTTCTCTGTAGATCATAGATGGCAGCACGTGCATAGCCCGTCACAAAAAGGCTTATATCAAAAACAATAAAGAAATCCTGTTCTCCAAATGTTTTCATTCATCATCCTTTCTATTCATCAATTTGATGCTTTCGGAATCTACAAGACGAGATAGTGGCTTGTGAAATTGGCAATGAAGGAAATACCTTGTCTGCAACACAAAATTTTCTCGTGCAGATAGGCGAGCCACTTGCAAATTTTCTGATACTATATTCAAAAGAGGATTTCTTTTCATATCACTAACCATTTGCTAACGAAACCAAGTGTTCCGCGATTTTCTTTTCCAAATTATAATTACATGGGTAGGACACCATTCCGAATTGACCTACCGGATTCACTTCCAAAAAATACAGATCGTCATTCCCGTCAACCAAAATATCAAAAGACGCAGTGTCCAAACCTAAACAGCGAGCCAAACGAATAATTTTCTTTTCAATTGCCGAAGGGAGTTCATAAGGGTGACATCTATTGGGTTTTTGTGCATTGTAATTTCTAAAATCAATTTTTGTCTTATCGTCCTGTTGCGAAAAAATAGCCATAGAATACAAACGATTACAAAACAGAAAGCACCGTAATTCGTATTTCTTTTCTATATACTGCTGAAATATCATCGGTGGAAAAGATATAGGGACATCAGGAATATCCTCCGAAGACAAACTTCCCGTCAATATTTTAACCGCTTTATTCTTGTGGGTATATTGCAATGTGGTAAAGTTCTTGGCAGCAACTTTATCATATTTCCCTACAAACACACGAAGTTCCTCTCGGCACCCTGTCAATAGCCAGGCCGGAGTCTGTATGCCTAAATCCTCAGCCTTTATTAAGACATCTAATTTGTTTACATTCGCTTTAAACGGATTATCCAAACATTTTCCAAATCTGATAGCCCAACAAAGTAATGAACGCCATACATCTTGCCGCTCTAGAAAGCAGAAAGTCTCCCTATTTACATTTTTTTCACTCTTTTTTCCAGTATAAAAAACAGAAAAAGCTCCCGCTCTTCGAAACCAAAAGACATCTCCTTTTTTTATCAAACAACTACGATAAGTCGTTTTGATTTTAATACATTCTGTCGATAAAGAGACTATTTGAAAATTCGGATCCTCCTTGTTGATACGAATAACATCAAAGCCCAACGACAACACCCATTGCATAACAAGTGTTGTCGTTGGATCCATATCTTCACTGAAGATAACGATGTTTTTTGAAATATCTGACATGCTTAGGGAAGGGGCTGCATGTCAATAATTACTATTTTCTTCTTGCCATCTACGGTTATTTCTTGATCAAAGACAGTCCATCCCGTAGAGGTTGATACATACTTCGTGGGAACTGGTTTATCATCGTCACCTCCTCCTGTTATCTTTCCCATCGCCTCACAATTGAGTTTTTTTCAACTCTTTCATTTTTAACGTTTCCATATCTATAACTTTTAAAAATTAATATGCAAATAAAGGATATATGACTCGCAAAAATTGACCCCAAACTTTCCCAATCAAAACTCGCATTCCTGCATCATCATTTTGATATAAATGTCTGAAGTGTCTTTATTCGGGTTTTTCATAGTTTGCAAATGGCTTATTTCACAAACCAACTTATGCGGAGGAAGACCTATTTCTAATCTGCGGGCGTCTAAATGCTCAAAATCGCAAATCCACTCTTTCTTCAGGTTCATATACATACCATAAGGGAAGCACGGTCCCATTCGCCCGGCACTCTCCAAGTGGTTAGCGAGAACATCGGGAGGACAATCCCCCCGCCTGACATTTTCTTCCAACAAGGGTATGAAATATTCCATTTGGTTGGAGTCTAAGAAATGCATCAACATCACCACTATGTTTTCATCAACTTTTCTTCGCTGCTTAAGCGTAAACCGTTGGTGCTGGGCAAGAGGGAATCCCTTTTCTCTTATGATCTCACGCATGAGGGCATAATTTATGCTGTCTACCCGCCTCACGCGTATGCCATCGTCT
The DNA here is from genome assembly GCA_964584745.1 of uncultured Bacteroidaceae bacterium. GTDB lineage: Bacteria > Bacteroidota > Bacteroidia > Bacteroidales > P3 > Pullibacteroides. Next base: position 4,688 of record CAZPBB010000038.1, on the reverse strand, counting down.
TCGGTAAGCTCGTCCCTGTTGTTCGGTAAACTTATCCGCACGTCATAATCCCGGTCTCCCATTTCTTTCAAAAGAAAATACATGGCAGTGTCGGGCTGGAACGCCGCTTCAAGATGCATCAACTCCAATGAATCATAATAGGGTTCCTGCTTTAAGTTCTCTATATTAAAGTATGCGTCAAAACTATGGGCGGGATATCCGTGTTCTCCGACCAGTAGCCTCATATACTGATAGGCTTTCCCGTATTCGCCGAAACGAAGGCAGAGTTTTATGTACAGTGGGATTTCCTCGCTGTATTCTGTTCCTACATTGTTAAGAAGCGGAATCTCTTTTTCAAGTTGCGATAATATCTCGTAGGCTTGCCGGTAATCGTCCAAGAGATACGCATACTGCGCCTTCGCTACACGTGTATAGTAGCGACTTTCGATATAGTCTAGCCTATTTGTTTCTTTGCTTGTGGTGCCACAAGCAAAGAAAAGTGCAAGGAGAAAGAAAACGATATTTTTATGTGTTCTTTTCATGTTAGAAGTCGCAGTTAAACATTGACAAAGTGGGTTCGTCAATAGCGTACTTTTTCAAATTTGCAAGGGTTGTTTTGCAAGACAATTTGTGGGGTGGCAACCCTATTTCTGCGCGCCTTTCGTCCAAATGCTCCACATCGCATATCATCTCTTTCCCCACATTCACATACATTCCGTAAGAAAAGCAACCATCCTCCCGCGCCTTGCTGTCGAACATATTGCCGAGAAATTCTGGAGGACAATCCCCACTTTTAATGTTCTGATAGAGGATTGGCGTTAAAAACGCCATATGGGTCGAATCCACCAAATGCATACACATAGCGGAAAGAGACGCAGACACCATACTTCTTTGCTGCAAGGAAAAACGTTTGCCTTGTGCAAGAGGGAAACCATACTCCGACAATATTTCTTTGAAATCGTAGAAATTACAACTATCCACGCGCCGCAAACCGGCCATTTCGGAATCGCTGAGAGGCCATTCGCCCAAAGAATTTCTGTAAGCGGTATCTCTTTGGAAGAGAATATGCATTTTCTGAACCAAAACGCTGTCTGTTTCAAAATCAGCCTCCGCCTTGGCCAAAGCGGAAGAATCATAAAAAGGCTTGCGTTTCAGTTGGTCGAAATTTTCATAATCCACGAAAAAACTGACAGAAAACCCGTGGTCGGTTACCAAAGAGCTTATATAGGAATAAGCTTTTTCGTAGTCCCCGTAGCGCAGACACAACTCCATCAAAATAGGCATCTCATACGTTATCAGATTATTCAAGAGAGGGATTTCGGCTTCCAAATCCAGCAGAATCCGATATGCCTCCGCATAGTCTTCCTGCAAGTAGGCAAGCTGTGCCTCCGCAACCCTAGTATAGTAACGACTCCCTATATAATCGGGAGCCGTTACCGTTTTCGAGTATGTTGCCGTAACAAAGCATACAAGCAAAAGGGCTACAAATACAAGTCTTTGTAGGTTCATGGTTTAATGTATATATACACGGTATCCGCAGCCCGTACAGGAGTTGCAGCGTAAGCGATATAATGTCCAATAACTTGATTATTATCGTCATAGACGGTGTTTTCTTGGTCTGCCAAAGGCATCGTGGTAGTAATGGAAATTGTGTGTCTGGTCGCACCATCTCCACCTCTTGTATTGGTGAGTTCTTCACGTGTCATCTGGCGCAAATCAAGTTTTTTTAAATTTTTCATAGCTGTTGTATTTTAGGATTCACATGCCAAAGTAAAAACCATTTACTCTCAAAAAAAAGACACCAAACCTTCCCTCCTCAAAAATCACAGTTGAACATAGATAAAGTAGCGGTATCATTGGGGGTTTGTTTCTTCAGTAGAAGCATGGATATCTGACATGACAAACGATGCGGCGGTAAACCTATTTCTGCTCGCCTTTCGTCCAAATGCTCCACATCGCATATCATCTCCTTTCCCGTATTTATATAGGTTCCGTAAGGGAAACATCCTTCTGCACGCGCCTTGCTGTCGAACATTCCTCCGAATAATTCCGGCGGACAATCTCCATTTTTCACACATTGATAAACGATAGGGGTTAAAAATTCCATATACACCGAATCTATCCAATGCAGAAGCAAAGGAGAAAGTGCAGTAAAAACCCTACTTCTTTGTGCTACATTAAAACGCTTGTTTTGTGCAAGAGGGAATCCATATTGTGCCAACAATTCTTTAAATCGGTAAAAAGTGCAACTATCCACATAACGTAACTTTGCTATGGCGGAATCGTTCAATGGATGTTTTAAGGAGGATCTACAGGCAATATCTTTTTGGAGAAGTTCCCACATTTCCTGTTCAAGAACGCTGTCTGTTACAAAATCCGCCTCTGCCTTTGCCAAGGCAGAAGAATCGTAAAAAGATTGGCGTTTCAGAATGTCGAAATTTTCGTAGTCTTTAAACATTTCAACAGAAAACCCGTGGTCGGTTACCAAAGAGCCTATATAAGCATAGGCCTTTTCATAGTCTCCATAACGCAGACAAAGTTCCACCAGCATCGGCATTTCATAGGATTCTAAATTATTCAAAAGGGGAATTTCTGTTTCCAAATCCAACAAAATCCGGTATGCCTCCGCATAATCGTCTTGCAAATAGGCAAGTTGTGCCTCCGCCACATGGGTGTAATAGCGGCTTCCTATATAATCGGGCGGCGTTTCCGTATTCGGGGTGGCCGCCATGAGAAAGCATACTAACAAAAGGGGAAATAATATGAACACTAACTTTTGCATACCCATGGCTTAAGGATTTTAAGGGTTTAGACACAATTTTATTTTGGGAGTTATGTGTCAAAGTAAAAACTATTTACTCTCAAAAAAAGACATCAAACCTTCCTCTTGTTGCAAGAGCCATTACGGTCAATTTATAAGCCAATAGAAATCAATTCATCATGATATGCCGACGACGATAAGTCTGAGTTTGGTTAAAATGATATACCTTTGCAAGTTTGTTTGTTACCATGTAAGTCTATAAAGACTTCATGCAAAACGCATCTTGCTATGAACAAAGAAAAACTTTTCTCTGAATTCCCTGCCATATCCGCCCAAGCGTGGATGGAAGCCATTGTGAAAGACTTGAAAGGCGCCGATTTCAACCGGAAGCTGGTTTGGAAAACCGATGAAGGATTCGATGTAAATCCCTTTTACCGCGCCGAAGATACCGAAAACCTCGCCTTGACAGACATTCAGCCCGGTCAGTTTCCTTATGTACGCGGCAACCGCACCGAAAACAACAACTGGGAAATCCGTCAGGACTTCCGCATCAACGATTTGGCCGTCTGTCATGCCTTGGCCGCCCAAGCCGCCGCCAAAGGAGCGGAATCGGTGGGCGTATGCACCTGCCATGTGGACAGTCTCGAAAAAATGGAGACCCTTTTGGCCGATATCGACCTGACCCATACCGGCATCCACTTCCTGCATAGCCGTCAATATGAAAAAACACTCGAGATATTCGTGGAATATCTCCGTAAACACGGCATCAAACCCGAACAGGTTTATGGTTCCATCGATTTTGACCCGCTGCACTACGCGCTTCTGCATGGCGACTACTACAATTCATTGGATGAAAATGTGGAAGAAGCGGTCCGCATCTTCAAGAAATACGCATCGGTTCTGCCGCGTTTCCGTTTCTTGAGCATCAACGCCGCCACGTTGCATAACGCCGGTGCCACCAACGCGGTGGAATCGGGCATGTCGCTCAGCTGGGCGTTGGAATATTTTTCGCGCCTTACCGACAAAGGCCTTTTGATTGATGAGATCGCCCGCAGGACCACACTCGTGCTGGGCATCGGCTCCGACTATTTCATGTCGATTGCCAAGATACGCGCCACCCGTCTGATGTGGGCGCATCTGATAGACGGCTTCAATCCGCAACAGGAAGAAAGCAAGGTGCCTTTCGTGCATGCCGTGATATCTTCTTGGAACAAGTCTATTTACGATCCGTATGTAAACCTGCTCCGCGCTACCACCGAAACCATGAGTGCGGCTATCGGAGGGGCGGATTCGATTCATGTATCGGATTTTTCAGAAGCCTTCCGGCAGAGCGATGATTTTTCCGCCCGCATCGCCCGCAACCAACAGATTCTGCTCAAAGAAGAATCGTTCTTCAACCGCATCATCGACCCGGCCGCCGGTTCGTACTATATCGAAAACCTCACGGCCAATCTGGCCGAGGCGGCTTGGAAAAACTTTCTGGATATCGAAGAAAAAGGCGGTTTCGCCGCTTGTATGGAAAACGGAATCCTGCAGGAGACCGTGGAAAAATGCGCGGCCAAACGCAATGAAGACGTGGCCAAGCGCAAAATCGTGCTGACGGGCGTGAACCAGTTTCCCAACCTGAACGAAAAAGAGGCTGACCAAATCACGATAGAAGCACCCCAAACCGCTCCCGCAGGGCGTTTCAAAGCCATCCTCCCTTATCGTGGCGCACAGGCCTTTGAAGAACTCCGCCTGCAGACCGAAGCCTACGCGGCGCAAAACGGCAAACGCCCCAAGGTGTTCCTGCTTACCTATGGCAACCTGGCCATGCGCAAGGCACGCGCCGGTTTCGCCACCAATTTCTTTGGTTGTCTGGGTTACGAAATCATCGACAACGCCGGTTTTGAGAACGGCGAACAGGGAGCCAAAGCCGCTTTGGAAAGCAAGGCCGACATTACCGTGT